>DATGGL010000193.1:0-27809 GCA_035308605.1 Bryobacteraceae bacterium | reverse complement strand
CGAGACCGCTGCCCGTCGCTCCCGGGCTTAGCGAATTCACCGAGGTGAACGCATTATCGAACGAGAACGTCCCGCCGGGACTGTTGTTCTGGAAATAATTCAGCTCGTTCTTATGCAGTTCAGCGCCAAACTTGATCGTGTGTTTCCCTTTGATCCACGTGAACGTCGGCGTCAGCGCATACGTGTCATCCCGGCCAAGCAGCAGTCCGGTGCCGATGGCATTTATAGTCGGTGACGAGATCGCGATCCCCGGCATTGTCGTCGAAGGAGATTGTCCGTTCAATGAAGGGATTTGTGCGAAGTATGACGGGAACCCGAGCGTCGCCGACTCATTCGTCCCTAGCGTCCCTGGGATTCTCGTGTAATACCACCGCGTGAACGCCGCGCGCACGTCCAGCACTTTGGTGGGGCTGAAAATGTAAGTGTCCGCGAGCACGGCCTGCGTGGTCACGTAGGCTTCCGGGGAATACGGATCGCCGTTTAGAAATCCGTTCCCGTACACGTTCACCGGCTGGTTCAACGAATCGAGCCGCGTAAATCGAGCGAGAATTCGCTGCTTGTCGCTCACCTGATAATCGAAACGCCCGTTAACCTGGTCGTTGTTGCCGCCCGTCGCGACGTTGCGGGCGAAGTTGAAATTGTTCGTGTACAACTGGCCGGCTGTATTGGGCAGCGCGTATTCCGGGAAGCCGATGATCTTGGAGGAAACCGGATTCAACATCGTCGGCGGAATCACGTTGCCCGGAAATGGAGAGCGCGTGCAGGTGGAAAGACTATTCGGATTGGGACAAGTCGTCGAGAAAGGATTGTAGATGGGAATCTGCGCTCCGGACCCGTTGAGATAACCCGCGAAGTTGCCCGTCAGCTCGGCCGCAGTCGGCACGGTTTCCGTGAACAACACGCCCTGCCGCGCCCGATAGCCTTCGTAGCTGCCAAAGAAGAACAATTTGTTCTTCCAGATCGGCCCGCCGGCATTCCCGCCAAATTGGTTCTGCACGAAAGCGGCTTTCCCGGAACCACTGGCGTTCGCAAAAAAGCTCGCCGCGTTCAATGCGCGATTTCGCAGGAACTCATACGCGCTCCCGTGTAGCGAATTCGTGCCGGATTTCGACGTCAGATTGATCACGCCCCCCGTATAACGCCCATATTCCGCCGTGTTGTTGTTGGTCTGTACACGAAATTCTTCCACCGCGTCCTGGGTCGGATTGATCGCCATGATGTTTCCGTACGTGATGTTCATCGGCGCGCCATCGAAGAAGGACGCGCTCTGATTCGCGGTCCCGCCGCCGATCTGGTAGTTGCCTGCCGCAAAGACGTTCTTTCCCGTCGGATTTCCATCCGCCAGGCCCTGCGGCACGACGCCCGGCACCAGTTCCGCCAGGTTCAACACATTGCGCCCGTTCAACGGCAGCGCCTGAACCTCCGCGCTATTCACTACCTGGCTGAGGGAGGCATTTTCCGTTTGCAGCAGCGGCGTCGTGGCCGAGACTTCGATCGATTGCGTCACGTCGCCAACCGACATCGAGGCATCCACGCGCACCGCGCTTTCCACTTCCACCGCGATCCGATCGCGCGTGTAGTGCTTGAACCCTGCCTTCTCCACTTCCAGCTTGTAATTTCCCGGCACCAGATTGACGAATCGGAATTCGCCATTCCCCGAGCTTTGAATCGCCTGACGCGCCCCCGTGCCATTGTTGGTTACCGAAACCGTCGCCCCGCCAATCGGCGCACTCGATGGATCGCTAACGACTCCCAGGATCGAGCCGTAAAAGTTTTGTCCAAACGCGAGACTGCTAGCGAGTACTGGCAGCCCTAGCCAGAGTATTTTGCGACTTGGCATTCGAGACCTCCCGTCCGTGTGTCCTGGGGTACATGCTCAATCAGCGAAACCGATTCATTGTGTATTGAGCAATACGCCTTGACAATTACGCAGGATATTATCAAGGGACTGGAGCGAAGTCAAGCAGAATTGCAACTCATGCGACCTTTCAGCGGAAAGTGGCGTTGCAAACTGGCTGCGGGATCAGACTTCAATCACCCGGTTCTCGATCATCCAGGCCAGCGACTCGCGAACTGCCTCGATGGAGCTGTACCGCGGGGAATAATCGATCAGACGCCGTGCCTTGGCGATGCTGCAATTTGGCGATCGGGCGACGTGATCCCAGGTGATCGCGGCGTCTTTTTCGGAGGCCGACTGGCGCCATTCGTCCCAGGGCAGAAATCGTAGCCGGGCCTCTTTCCCGAACCCGCTCGCGACCATTTCTGCGTATCCCCGGAGGGTCAAAGCCGCCGGCGAAACTACATGAAAGGCTTCTCCAACTGCCGAAGATCGATGCGCGATGCTCTTTTCGAACGCCTGCGCAACATCGTCCGCGTGGACGTGATGCACCGTTTCCAGGCCGAAATTCGGCAGCGCGACTTCGTTACCCCGCGCCAGATCTGTAAAAACGCGCGGATTGAAGTTGGCCGCGGGATTCAGCGGCATCCATCCGGGACCCACCAAATGCCCCGGATGCAGCACCGTTGCGGGGGAAGCGCGCGTTCGAGCCTCTCCCAACAGGTAGTCTTCGATAGCCGCCTTACGGCGACCGTAATCGCTGATCGGCCGTCGCGGTTGCTCTTCGGTAACCGGCACTTCCACGCCAGGACCATGGACCCAGATCGTCCCGCAATGCATGAAATGCCGCACCCTTCCGCGCAGTGCTTCGGCCAGATCACACGCCTCATCGAGCGTGTAGCAGATCAGATCGATCACCACTTCGGCGCCGAGAGCTACAATTTCCGCGCTAAATGTTCCAGCCGTTCGATCGAGCGTGATCTGCTCGACACTCCTCCAGGCAGGGTTCGCGACATACGGCTGCCGATTCGACCGTGTCACCGAAACCACTTCATAACCCGCGTTCACCAGCCTCGGAGTCAGAAAGCTTCCAATGTGACCGGAGCCGCCGATGACCACGACGCGCATTTCCCAATCCTACACTCGTTGTCGCCGCCCAACGCGCCCTTGACTTCCGAGCGAGGGCGCTGGTAGCCTGTGTATCGTCCAATTTAACTTGCTCTATATGCAATGAAACCTCAACCGGCATCACCCACCCGCCGCGACATGATCAGCTTGCTCGGCCTTGCGAGCCTGGCGGCTGTTCCGGCATTTTCCGCGTCGAAACTCAAAATCGGCCATACCGGAATTACCTGGGGCAACGACTCTGAGCAGGCCATAAAGGATGTCGCCGGCCTCGGCTTCTACGGATTCGAAACGTTCGGCAACGTTCTTGAGGCATGGGAAGCGAAAGGCGGTCTCGCGCGGATTCTCGACGCGAACAAGCTGCCGCTGATCTCGGCCTATTGCTCCTGCAATCTGGTCGAGCCCGCTAAGCGGAAAGACGAGCTCGAAAAAATGGCGCGCTGGGCGGCGTTGATCCAGAAGTGCGGCGGGGCCGTTTCGGTGATTGGCCCGAACAGCGTCAAGCGCGAGGGCTACGATTTCCGGGCCAACCGCGACAACATCATCGCAAGCTTGAATGAAGTCGCCAAAATGCTCACGGATAAAGGCGTCGTTCCCGTATTGCATCAGCACACCGGAACCTGCATTGAAACCCGCGACGAAGTGTACGCCGTTCTCGACGGCGTCGACTCGCGTTACCTGAAATTCGGGCCGGACGTCGGACAACTCGCCAAGGGCGGCTCCGATCCTGTGCAGGTTGTGAAGGATTATCTACCGCTCGTCCGCCACATGCATCTGAAGGACTATAGCGGCGGCGAGGCGTTTCTGGGCTATTGCCCGCTCGGACAAGGGAAGGTCCACATTCCTGCGATTCTTGAGATGCTGGAGAAGGCGAATTCGCAGCTCACGGTGATGGTGGAACTCGATCCGTCGCCGGGGATGCCGATGACCCCGCTGGAAACAGCGCAGATCAGCAAGAAATATCTCGAGAAGCTCGGATATGGATTTCGAGCATAAGGAATCAGCCAATGATTGCAGCACCCGATGTGACGCGCGTTAAATACTTCGTCGGCGGAAAGCCCCGCGAGTCGCGGAGCAGCGAATTTTTCGACATTTGGGATCCCAGTAAGGGCCAGATCATCGCGCAAGTGCCGGATTGCACCGACGCGGAAGTTGCGGAGGCGGTTGAATCGGCCAACGCAGCGTTCCCCGCCTGGGCGGACACCGCTCCGATGAAGCGCGTGCAGGTGCTGTACAAATTTCGCGAGCTTCTCGATAAGAACTTGACCGAACTGACCCGGATGGTCTCCACCGAGCACGGAAAAGTCTGGGAAGAAGCCCAGGGCGACGTGCTGAAGGCGAAAGAAGTAGTCGAAGTCGCCTGCGGGATTCCGTCGATGCTGGTGGGCGAATCCTTGATGAACGCCTCGCCCGGGTACGACACAGTTCTATATCGCGAGCCCCTTGGCGTTTTCGTCGGCATCGCGCCTTTCAACTTCCCGGCGATGATTCCGATGGGTTGGATGATGCCGCTCTGCATTGCGACGGGAAACACTCTGGTCCTCCGGCCATCTCCTGTCACGCCGCTGACTTCTCTCCGCATGGTCGAACTGTTGTACGAAGCAGGATTGCCCGCCGGCGTCGTCAATCTGGTTACCTGTGGGACCCGGCAAGCGGAAAGTCTCACCAAGCATCCCGACGTCAAAGGCGTGATGTTCGTCGGCACGACGCGCGTGGGCGAGCAGGTTTACGCGACCGCGGCCGCCCACGGCAAGCGCGTCCAGGCGCTGTGTCAGGCCAAGAATCATGCACTGGTGATGGAAGACGCTCCCATCGAGCGCACCGCTCGCGGCATCATTAACGGCGCATTCGGCTGCGCCGGAGAGCGATGCATGGCGCTCCCGGTTGTCGCGGTGCACGAAAGCATCGCCGACAAACTGGTCGCGGCTCTGGTCAAGTTCGCCTCCGAGCGCAAGGTCGGCCCCGGCTACGATCAGTCATCCGAACTCGGACCGTTGGTCACCGAACAGCACAAGAAATCAGTCACGAACTGGATCGAGAAAGGCGTCCAGGAAGGCGCAAGTCTGGTTCTCGATGGCCGTGGCGCTGTCGTGAAAGGTTACGAAAACGGATTCTATCTCGGCCCTTGCATTTTCGATCACGTGAGGCCGGGCATGAGCATCGGCGATCAGGAGATTTTCGGACCGGTGCTGTGCGTGAAACGAGTCAAGGATTTCGAGGAAGGCATCCAGGTGATCCATTCGAATCCTTACGCCAACGGCTCGGTGATCTTCACCCAGAACGGATACTACAGCCGTGAGTTCGCGCGGCGGGCGCATGCGGGGATGGTCGGGATCAACGTCGGAATTCCCGTGCCCGTGAGCGTATTCCCGTTCTCGGGCCACAAGAAATCCTTCTTCGGCGACCTGCACACGATGGGCAAAGACGGCGTGCGCTTCTTTACGCAAGTGAAATCGGTGACCACCACGTGGTTCAACGAAGAAGACATGAAGAAAGAAAAGATCGATACGTGGGATGGGATGCTGGGGCGTTGAAAGTGACGGTGATTGCATATGAACAAGACGACCACGGTCGCGATCGCGCATTCTGACGCGGATCTCGGAAAGCCGGGGGAGTACACCAGAGCGCAGCTCGATCTGGTGAAGCAAATGGTCAAGGACATCGCCGACCAGACCATGGGCGGCATGCATAACATCGTCAGAAAAGGCGATAAGGTCCTGATCAAAATCAACACCGTGATTCCGGTGCCCGCCAATGAAGGATTCACCACCGATCCGCGCATGCTCGAAAGCCTGATCGAGTTGATTCAGGAACAAAATCCAAAAGAAATTCTGATCGGTGAACGCTGCGCCATGGGCGGCGATACGCAAAAAGCCATGGACGTATGCGGAATCTCCGAAGTAGCGCGCCGTACCGGGGCCGTGTTGTGCCCGTTCGACAGCGTCCCGTTCGACATGTACAAAATCGACCGGCCGATCAGCTTCAACGAATTTCCCGTGCCGCGCCCCGTGCGCGACGCCGACGTCTACATCGGCCTGCCGAAGATGAAAGTCCACGTGCACACCGTGTTCACGGGCTGCCTGAAACTCCAGTTCGGCAATCTGCCGGATTACGACTGGATGGTCCGCTGCCATCGCGACGATATCTTCCAGAAAATCGTAAACCTGACGCGCGCCGCAAATCCCAAGTGGTTCGTCATGGACTCTTTATATGCCTGTCAGGGCAACGGACCGTTCAGCGCGTACCGCGACGATCTGATCAAAGATTTCAATACGATGTGCGGTGGTCCGGACGGCGTCGCCGTCGACACGATTTGCGAAGCGCTGATGGATTGGGAGGAGCCGGGCACGAATGTACCGTCCACCGTTCTCGGCGCCGAGGAAGGCCTCGGAACCAACCGGATGGACGAGATCGAGCTAAAAGGTGTAACCCTCGACAAGGTCAAGCGGAAATTCCGCCGTCACAATTCGACCTTGCAGGGTCCGTTCCCGAACGTGAAGCTGGTGATGGGCTCCACTTGCGAAGCGGGATGCAAGGCCATCGTGCGGATGCAGCTTGACCAGGCCAAGGAAAATGGAACCCTGGCGAAGCTGAAGCGGCCGCTGTATATTTTCACGGGACTCCAGTTCGAGCAGATCAAGCCAGTGGACGGAGACGTGATCGTGGTGGGCGATTGCGCGAAATCGGTGCTGGAACGCTTTCCGGACGCCCAATATTGGGGCAGCAGCGAAGAATTTCCGAATTGCACTCCGATTTGGGCGAACATTCCGGAGCGATCGATTTCCACTTACATCCGCCGCCTGGCCGAAATTTCGAGCTAGCCGGCGGCGCATCTAAGTCATGATTGCGACCCCTCAGGAGCGGAAGCACGCGGTCACCGCGGACGAGACCTACCTCTTACGTCAAGGCATCCTCAAGCTGCTCGAGATCAAGGATTCCGATATCCGGATTCTGACGCTCGAACAGTGCCGCGATGCCGCCGACAAAGGCCTGCATTCCGGCGGAGCGTTTTCAGCCGTGATTCCGCTGGTGGCCCTGTTTCACGGTGGATTCATGAACCTGGACATCGCGAATCCGACGCGGCGCGGCCAGGATATGTTCGTCCTGAGCAAAGGCCACGCAGTCGCGGCTCTCGCGTCGATCTATGCCGAACTCGGATACTTCGATCGCTCGGTATTAAAAGGATCCAGGTCCTACGACAGCATTTTGAACGGCCATCCAGGACCCGTGCTACCGGGAATTCATCTCGCAACGGGGCCGATGGGACAAGGTCTTTCTGTCGCGCAAGGATTCGCAATCGCAGGCCGCACCAATCCTCGCTTCGATTGCTATGCCATGACCGGCGACGGCGAATTGCAGGAAGGCACCATCTGGGAAGGCGTGATGTTCGCCGGCCAAAAGCATCTGGACAATCTATGCGTCCTGGTGGATCAGAACAACGGTCAGTTGGACATAGCCAGCCGCATGGTCTTCCCGATGCCATCGCTTGAGCGCGTATTCGAAGCGTTCGATTGGCAGGTGCACAGCGTCGACGCGACGCAATACGATGGCGTCTACACAGCGCTCGAACAGTTCCGATACGGCGTGCGCAATGGCCAGCCGACCGCGATCATCTGCCACACCACCAAAGGATTCGGCGCCAATTCGGATTTCATGAATCGCCATAAAGTAGTCGTGGCGGACGACCTGATGGAGCAAGAGCTCTCCCTCCAGCACAGGCAGCGTCAAGCCCGCGTCGCGGACTTCGCCGGGTTCTACGAGCGCCTAGAAAGCAACCGCGCGATACGCGAGCGCCTGCGAGAAATTGGCGAGCAGATGCACCTCCACATCTCGGATTCGCCCGCCAAGTTCGAGGCTTCGCAAAGCATCGGCCCGGTGCTCCTGCAACGCGCGGCGCCTCGCTCGAAGCGGATCGAATATGACCCGGCGAAGCTACCCCGCATCGACTCGGCAAAGGAGTACGCGTCCTCCGACATCATCACCGCTGCGATGAAGATATTCGCGCGTGACCCGAACGTAGTCTCGATCGACGCTGACCTTGCCACCACCAGCGGCCTCGAAGCCGGCATCGGAGCCGTGGATCAAAAACGGGCGCTGAACGCCGGCGTCGCCGAAGCCAACATGATGAACATCGGCGAAGCGTTCGCCGCGCTGGGATACAACGCCTGGGTGAGCACGTTCTGTCCCTTCTTCGATTGGAAAGTGCTGCGCAGAATCGCCGTCGGCCATCAGGAACGGCTTGAAGCGATCGCAGCAGGTTCCTGGCTGAGCCAAGGCCACGGCCTGGATCTGACGTTCCTGGCCACGGGTCCAGACTTCGAGACGCGCACCAACGGCGCGACTCACATGGGAAACGACGACATCACGATTTTCGACGGCATGGCGCACCTGAAAATCATCAATGTCTCCTGCCCGCGCCAGCTCCTGGCGGTCATGCAATGGATTATGGAAGGTAATCGCGGCCTGGTCTACGTGCGCGTCATGCGGGCTCCTTCTAAGGCTCTATACGGCGACGATTATCGATTCGAATTCGGCAAGGCGCGTGCGCTTCGCCATTCCAAAGATGAGGCCGCCGTAATCGTGACCAGCGGCCGGGCCGTCCACGAAGCGTTGTCCGCCGCCGAACTCTGCGCCAAGGGCAATACGAGCGTGGGCGTGGTCGATATGCCTTCCGTGGATGAAGACATCTTGATGAGTCTTTACGATTCCGGCAAGCTGCTGGTATTCGCGGAACAGAACAACGGATTTCTGTGGCAGAGCTTCGTCAAAACAGCCGCGCGGCGCGCCGCGGCATTCGGAAAAATGGATCGCGTGCTTGCGATCAACACCCTCGACAGCGCTCAGCGCCCTTGTTTCATTCACTCCGGAACCTACGAGCAGCTTCTGGCAGCATTTCACCTGACGCCCGCTCAGATCTCGCAGAAAATCGCAGATCAGCTCAAATCGACTGCAAATCACCGCTCCCCAAGCGGCCCACACGCCTGACACTGAACCGCGCACGCAGTAAGCGGGTCGCGCCCCTCTTAACGAATCCCCAAAAATAGATTGGGGCTGGAGTCGCCTCCAGCCCCAACTAAACTACGGATGCGATTTAGAACGTGAACCGAATCGCGAGCTGCAATTGGCGCGAGAAGTTGTCCTGCGAGTTGATTTGCCCAAACGTACCGCTCGAGATGTTGGTGGTCGGAGAGTGGAACAGGGGCGAATTGAAGGCATTGAGCGCTTCCGCACGGAACTGCGCCTTGAACCGTTCCTTAAAAACAAAGTTCTTGAAAATGGAGACATCCCAGTTCTTCTGGCCGGGACCGCGCAAGCTGCCGAGTGTACGCGGCGTATTACCGAACGTCGCGGCCGGCGCTGCCGAGAATGCCGCAGGGTTGATGTAGTCGTACAGACGGCCCTCGACGCTTCCGTTGGTGCTCGGGGACGTGCTGGTCTCATTCGGCCGCTGCACGCCATAACCATATTGCGAGTTGGCGTTGTTTTGATAGATCTGAAGCGGGAAGCCGGTTCGATACACCGAAACGGTGTTGATCACCCAGCCGCCGGCGATCAGATCGAGGGCTTTGCTGCTGTTGCCCAAAAGCTGCTTTCCTTTTCCGAAGGGGAGCTCATAGGAGAGCGATGTCGACCAAACGACCGGGGTGTCAACGTTCGAGTTACTGTATTCACCCGCGAATGTGTACGGATTCTGAGGAGCCGCCGCCGGGCTGCCATTAAGACTGCTGCCCACGCCGCCGGAGCTCTCATCCTTGTTCACCGAGTAGGTGAACGTGCTCAGAACAGTGAGACCGTAACCGTATCGCTTCGTGAACTTCAGCACCATCGAGTTGTAGTTCGCGTAGTTGTTGTCGCCGAAGATCTCGTTGACTGCCGTGTAGGCTGCATAAGGCAGCAGCAGACGGAAGGCGGGTATCGTCTTGCCGCCCAACGTACCTCCTGTGACTTGCGCGGCGATAGTCGCGGGCACGCCTGACCCCGCCGTAACATTAGCGAAGGGGTTCGCGACCGGTGCGTTCAGTGCAGCGGCCCCCTGGCTCAAGTTACTCGGGTTCAGTGCGTTGATGTTGACGGTGGGTTGACCCAAAGTGAGGTGATCAGAATGCGAACCGACGTACCCGACTTCGACGGCCATACCGCCCCGCAATTCCCGCTGCACGTCCACGGAATACTGATGCACGCGCGGCGACTTCGTTTGCGGATCCACTAGCTGGATGCTGGTGCCGACACCGACGGCTGCGCCCTGCGAGTTCCCTAACGGGGCAAGCAGGCCAGCCGGAAACGGATTGGTCATGACATCGGTCTTGCTCAAGCCAGTGATGTCGGTCGTGTTCGCGTACCCAGGGGTACCGAGTGGTCCACCCAGGTATAGCTGAGGCGCCCAGAACAGGCCGTAGCCGCCGCGGATAACGGTCTTGCTGTTCAGAGCATAGGCGACTCCGACGCGCGGGCCCCATTTCTGGCTGTTGTAATTGCCCACCGAAGTCGGCGCTCCGCCTACGCCTGCATACTCCGCGGCGCCCACCAGCTTGAGGCTGGGAACCTGCGCGGCGAGCACATTCGGAGTGGTCGTGTTGAAGCCTGTCAGCAACCCGTTATTCACTTCCTGAACTCCGCCTTCATGCTCCCAGCGGATGCCCATATTGATGGTCAGCTTACTGGTCATGCGGAAATTGTCTTGAATGAACCAGCCGTAATAGGGAATTTTGTCGGTCAGTTTTTGGGACGTGTCGGCAGTGCGGTCAAAGGGAAGCCCCAGGAGCAGGTCCGCCAAGTCGGTGCCGGAATTGCTGTTAAGCCCAGGGGTATTGGTGTTGAAGGTGTAGCACCCGGTCGGACAATTGAGACCCGAGCCCGCGGTTGCGAGCTTGCGATAGTCGAAACCACCTCTGAGACTATGCCGGCCAATGAACTTGTCCACACTGGTAGAGAAATTATGCGAGGCCTCGTCGTAATAATCCCAATCACCGGTGTCGCCCAGTGAGTAGAGGCTGGTCATAATGATCTGTGGGAACTCCGCGGCGGGGCCGTTTACCTGACTCGCGAATTGCGAACTGAAGCCAAGGCCCGCGACATTGATGCCCTGCGAACTGTTGTAATCGAAGTTCGGGAAGCGATTGAAACCGTACCGAAGGGTCAGTACGGTAGTGGGATTGATGGAGAATACATTGTTGACCTGAGTCGCATCCACGCGTCGGAGGAGGCGCCACCCGGATTGGGTGGACGGCGAATTAAACCAGGTGTCGCCGGGTTCCAGCGAGTAGTAACGCAAATAGCTCAAGCTGACTCGCCACCAGCGGGCGATATCCTCGTCGAGTTTCGCCGTATACTGAACCGCGCGGGCCTTGATGGAAGAGGACAGCGCGAGGTCATTGGCGCCATAATAGGCCGGCGCGGTTGCTGGATTCGGGTAAGTGGCCGCAATGGCTGAGCCCACTGCCGTGATCCGGCTCACCGGAATCGTGTTGTTCGGAAACGGATTGCCAGTGGTGGGATCAACGACAGTGACCAGCGGTCCGCCGGCGGAAACGTGCGACTGGGAGAAATTCCCGGCGCGTTCAAGAGCGGTCGGGAGATTGAAGTTAGCGGAGTCCGAAGACCGGTCGTCATAGTGCTCGACGCCCAGGTAGAAGAAGGTCTTGTTCTTCCCGTCGTAAACGTGAGGGATCCAGATTCTGCCGCCGAAGCTCGCGCCCCAGGTGGTGTTGGGCTGTTCAGCAATCGGAATACCGGCCGCATTGCTGAAAAACGCATTCGCATCCCAATCGGTGCGGCGCACGTGCCCATACGCACTGCCATGGAAGTCGTTGGTGCCAGACTTCATGAGGGTGTTGAACATTCCGCCGCCGGTTCGCGCCATTTCGGCGTCATAGGTGTTGGCTTGAATCTTAACCTCTTGCACGGTTTCGAGAGTCGGAATAATGATGGCGCGATTGTTCGCGTCCGTAATCGGAATTCCGTCAATCAAATAATTGTTGCCGCGGACCGGGCCGCCGGCAATGGAAATCATGGAAGATCCGCTCTGATCCTCCATGCGGTTGTACGCCGGAGGGCCAACCTCAACGACGGTGTTGGCCAGCTTGGCCATCATGAAGGGGTTGCGCCCCAGGTTGGGAAGGTCGGCCAGTTTCTGGTTATCGAGCACCTGCCCTTGAGACGCATTCGACGATTCCACCAGCGGAACCGCCTCCGTGACCTGGACGCTTTCCGTCACCTGCCCGACTTCCAATTTGATATCCGCGGTGACCTGTCCTTGAGTAGAGACAAGAATGCCTTTGCGCTCGAACTTCTTAAATCCAGCCGTCTCGCAAACCACACTATAGGTCGCGGGGAGGACTTCATTAAAAACGTACTCGCCATTATTGCTAGTCGTGCTTGTGCGCTGCTCGGCAGTTCCTTCGTTCACCAGCGTGATTTTGGCGTTTGCGACCACGCCTTGATTCTGATCGACTACCAGGCCTCGAACTACTCCGTAGTAGGACTGAGCGAGCAAAGACGACTCGCCAAGGCCCATCAAAAGAAGCGCGGCTCCACATAGCCAGATGAGCTTCATAACCTGCTTGGAAATTAGCAACATTTCTGACCCCTTTCCTTTGCTTAAATTTGCCGATGCCTAGCGCGACGTGGGCAAGCCCGGACGATCTTCGGGACGAGCAATAGCAAG
Source organism: Bryobacteraceae bacterium (assembly GCA_035308605.1). Lineage (GTDB taxonomy): Bacteria > Acidobacteriota > Terriglobia > Bryobacterales > Bryobacteraceae > Palsa-187. Next base: position 15,183 of record DATGGL010000193.1, on the reverse strand, counting down.
ACACCCTTTCCCCAGGGTGTCACGAAGAATACTCCCGTATGAATGGAAAGTCAATCCCTAATTGGAGAGTTTGACAATCAAATGACAATCCTTTAAGAATTCGCGCTGGCGACCGGCTAACTGGTTGGCCATTATGGAGAAACCGACCCGCGATCCGCCTTCAAAAAGGGCGGCCGACTTCGGCGCGGTAACACTCGGCCGAGATCGCTCGATAAGTTCCGTGTACCTTGCGAAGCGCGGGCCTGCGTGGGAAACGTCCATGGGAAACGAATGATACAAGACCAAGAAATTTTGACGGAATTCATCATCGAGACCAACGAGAATTTGGTCCGTTTGAATCAGGATCTGGTGGCCATCGAATCCCGCCCCAAGGACACCGATCTTCTCGCCAGCATTTTCCGTACATTTCACACAATTAAGGGGACCACGGGATTTCTCGGATTCAGCAAGCTGGAAAGCCTGACGCACATAGCCGAGAACGTTCTGAGCCAGGTCCGGAATGGCGAGCGCGAACTGACGCCGGAGCTGGTTTCCCTTATTCTTGAAACCGCCGACGTCGTCACCGCCGAACTCGCGGCCATCGAGGCCACAGGTCAGGAATCGGGCGCTTCCACCGAGGACCTGCGAAGACGCCTGCGCCAATTCGCCGATCAGGTCCCGGATCGGACCGCCGATCCAGCCGGAGACCTGACGGCCGAACCCTCAATGAATATCGAGGCAACCTTCGATTCGACGATGGAGCCGGATGCGGTCGCAGACGAGCCTTCCCAGGCTCAGGCTGCTGTAAGCGGACCGGCCGCGGAAGCCGGCATGGCGACGAAGGGACCGTCGCTGGCCGATTCCACCATTCGCGTAGACGTCGCCATGCTCGATAAGCTGATGAATCTGGTCGGCGAGCTAGTTCTATCCCGGAATCAGATCCTGCAATACGCGGTCCGCCACGCCGACGCCGCCCTCGGCGCCACCTCGCAACATCTGAACCTGATCACGACGGAGCTGCAGGAAGGCGTCATGAAGACGCGCATGCAGCCGATCGGCACGGTTTGGAACAAGCTCCCGCGTGTCGTCCGGGATATGGCCAACGCCACCCATAAACAGATCAAGCTTGAAATGGACGGCGCCGAAACCGAGCTCGACCGCACCATCATTGAAGCGATCAAAGACCCGCTGACCCATCTTCTTCGCAACGCCTGCGATCATGGCCTGGAGACGCCGGCGATCCGCACGGCGGACGGTAAGCCCGCGCAAGGTAAACTCGCGATGCGCGCCTTTCACGAAGGCGGCCACGTCAACATCGAAATTGCCGACGACGGAGCGGGGATCGACCCCAAAAAGGTCAAGAATAAGGCCGTTTCCAAGGGACTGATCCGCGCCGACCAGGCCGAGCGCATGGACGACCGCGACGCCATCCAGCTCATCTTCCTGCCCGGATTTTCAACCGCGGAAAAAGTCACGAATATCTCCGGCCGTGGCGTCGGTATGGACGTCGTGAAGACCAACGTCGAGCGGATCGGCGGAGCCGTCGAAGTCGTCAGCGAAAAGGGCCGCGGCACCACCGTCCGCATCAAGATTCCATTGACGCTCGCTATCATTCCCGGACTGGTGGTTATGAGTAGCGGGCAGCGCTACGTCATCCCCCAGGTCAGTCTTCAGGAACTCATTCGTCTCGAAGGCGACGGCATTCGCAAAGCCATCGAAAAAACCGGCGGGAGTCCGGTTCTCCGCCGTCGCGGCCATCTGCTGCCATTGGTGTACATGAATGAAACCCTCGGCCTCGCGCCGACGGACGTCCGGGAAACGCTGCAAGTGATCAACATCGTCGTCCTTCAGGCCGAAGACCGGCAGTTCGGCCTGGTCGTCGATAGCGTTTTAGATACCCAGGAAATTGTGGTGAAACCGCTCGGGCAGCAGCTCAAGAAAGTGGATTGTTTTGCGGGCGCGACCATCATGGGCGATGGCGGCGTGGCGCTCATTCTCGACGTAGCCCGCGTCGGGCGAAAGGCCGGCGTCGTCCTGGAACGCGAGGGCGGCGACGCGCAACAGGATCAACAGCGCCACTCAACGGACAATACCCAAACCTATCTGCTGTTCCGCGCCGCCGGTCTACGCCGTGCGGCGCTTCCTCTGGCCGAAGTCAGCCGCCTGGAGGAGTTCCCGCGGTCTTCTATCGAATTCACCGCCGGACGCCCTGTCATCCAGTATCGCGGCGAGATCCTCCCGCTGATTTCTCTCGGCCGCGTTCTGGGAGCTGGACACAAAGATACCGCCTTCCAGCGAGACCCGGTACAAGCCGTGGTCTTCCGTGCGGGCGATCGTTCCGTTGGACTTGTAGTCGACGAGATCATCGACATCGCCGCCGATGCCATTGGCGAGCCACCTGCCAGCGCTGCCGGGAAAGGCGGCGTCCTGCGCTCTACCCGAATCGACAAGAAAGTCACCGATCTCATCGATCTCGAAGCTCTCATCGAAAGCTGCGGCCCCAGCCTGCTCCCCGAACTCGCCCAGTCTCTCGACGCCTTACGTGCGGGTGTCAGCGAAGCGTGGGAACAGGATCAGTTGATGGAGGTAGCTTGATGAGCGCCCTGACCATCGCTCCCGCCGAACCGCGCCGGTTCGCCACGTTCTCGGTCGCCGAGATGTTCTGTGGCATCGATGTCGCCCAGGTCCAGGAAGTTCTGAAATATCAGGAAATGACTCCGGTTCCGCTGGCGCCGGGTGTCATCCAGGGCCTGATCAATCTTCGCGGCCAGATCGTCACCGCCGTCGATCTCCGCCGCCGCTTCCGCCTTCCGGAACGTCCCGCGGACCGCAAGCCGATGAACATGGTCCTGCGCTGCGATGGAGGCGCGGTCAGCCTTCTGGTTGATGAGATCGGCGACGTGGTCGCAGTCGACGGCTGTGAGCATGAACCGCCGCCCAGCACCATGGACGCCTTTCATCGCGAGGCAGTAGAAGCAGTCTTCAAGCTCGACGGCAAGCTATTGCTGGCTCTGGACACCAGCAAAGTGCTGCATATCGACGGAGAACTCTAGCGCTGCACGCGGCCGGAGCCGTCTCCTTGCAGAAGCGTCTCAACTTCCTCCCGCGTCAGACGGCAGAAATCGCCCGGGATCGAATGCTTCAGACAACTCGCCGCCACCGCGAATTCAAGCGCGTCGCGCTGGCTCGATAGCGTCTGCAAACCCCAGATTAAACCACCCGAAAAAGAATCGCCCGCTCCCACCCGGTCGACGATATGCGTAATGTCGTAGCTCCGGCTGGTCAGAAACTCTTTCCCGTCATTCAAGCAGGCGGACCACCGGTTGTGTGAGGCGCTCTTCGATTCCCTCAGCGTCACCGCGATCGCCTTCAAGTTCGAAAATTTCGCCAGCACGCGGGCCGTCAGTTCCTTATAAGCCGCCGTTTCAAGGCTTCCGGAGTGAACGCTGACATCCGCCCGGATCCCGAGCGCAGTCTGGATATCTTCCTCGTTGGCCACTAAGATATCGACCGACTTGACCAGCTCTCCCATCACCTCCGCCGCTGGCTTTCCCCACTTCCACAGATTCTTCCTGTAGTTCAGGTCGCAGGAAACTGTCAGGCTCATCGCCCGCGCCGCCTCGACCGCTTCGAAGGCGAGCTTAGACGCGCTCGCACTGATCGCAGGCGTGATCCCCGTGGTATGAAACCAGCCCGCGCCGCTCAGTGCGGTCTTCCAATCGATGACGCCAGGTTCCGCAAGCGCAATCGCGCTGTTTTCGCGATCGTAAACCACCTTTGAAGCGCGCTGATTAGCCCCCGCCTCGACAAAATATACGCCGAGCCTTCCTTTCCCGCGGACGATCCTCGACGTATCGACGCCAAACCGCCGCACTTCCCCGATGGCCGCGTCCGCTAGCGGATTCTTGTCGGGCAGAACTGTTATGTAGGCCGCCGGCAGCCCCAGGGACGCGACGGTTACCGCAACGTTGGCTTCCGCGCCTCCGAATGTGGCGACCAGTTCCGGGCTTTGCAGGAAGCGCTCGAATCCCGGCGGACCGAGACGCAGCATGATTTCGCCAAACGTGACCGTAAGTTTCGCCATGATTTATTGTCCGCGCGCCTCGCGGATCCGCTCGAGGAATTTTCGCGCCATCGCGGTGATCGAGGCATAATCGCCGGTCTTCGCGCCTGCTGTGAGACTACCTCCGACGCCGACCGCGATCGCCCCCGCCTTGATCCAATCCGCCACGTTGTCGACGCTGACTCCGCCTGTCGGCATTAAAGGCGCCTGTGGCAGAGGCGCCAGTACTGCCTTGACGAACGCCGGGCCCAGCGTCTCGCCAGGAAACACCTTGATCGCATCTGCGCCGCATTCCATCGCCTCGACGACTTCCTTGACCGTCCCCGCGCCGGGAAAATAGGAAATTTGATAGCGATTGCACATGCGAGCCGTCTCGGGATTCAGCGACGGGCTGACGATAAATTGCGCACCGGCCAGCAGTGCGATCCGTGTCGTCTCCGGGTCCAGAACGGTTCCGGCGCCCACCAGCATCTTATCCTGGCTGAATCGCTTGGCCAGATTTTCGATCACCGCGGCTGCACCCGGCACCGTGAAGGTCACTTCCAGCGCGGTTACGCCCGCTTCACCGCACGCGTCGGCAACTCGTGTGGCTTGATCGGAACTGGCGGTCCGCACGATCGCGACCAGCCCGGAATCGACAATCTTCCCTAAAATCACCCGCTTCGGCGTCATCTCAGAACGATGATACTGATGAACACGCCTTAGAGGCAATTCGCGCCGGCTCAATTCGTGCTGATGGACACCGCCGCAAGATGGTTTGCACCTCCGCCGGGCGCTACCGGGATCGTGAAGAGCTTCGCCACCGGATCGTAGGTGATTTGACCGACCGATCCGGAAATCGCCGTGACCACCGGCGGTGTTGGCGAATAACCCTGAATCGTCGTACTCGCTTCGCCCGCGGCAAACTGCAAGGTTGCCGTCAGAATGCCTTGATCGGCCACCTGGCGCACACGTTGACGTCCTACCGTAACGAACTTGCCGGTGTCTCCAAGCAGCGCAATCTGTGAAAGTCCGACGGGAGCGACGACGTAATAATTCCCATTCGTATCCACGCTATCCACAAAGGTCGAAAGAGCAGCAACAAGTCGTCCCGTATGCGCGAAATAATTGTAAACGTACACCGGGCCTTGAATCCCCAATTCGCCTGGAGCGATCGTGACGGTTGCGTTCGACCCGTCCGTCGCGCGGCTGTACGCGAACACGTATGCCGTTCGCAGACCATTGTGATCGGAATAGGAGAACGCCTGCATAGGCGGCAAGGGACCATTTTGCAGCTCGGCCTGCGCATCGGCGAAATACGTCGAATCGGTCGGCACCATGGAAGCGTCAGGCTTTACAATCACACCATCCGGACGGATGGATTGCATGATATTCGCTGGGTTCTCTTGTCCGATGGCATCGGCAACGCCGACCATGCCCGCGGAATGGGTCTCCAGGAGAAGACTCTTGATGTCGCTGCTGTAAACGTTGTCGGCGAATGGGAAAATTCCCAGCGCGCTCGCGAGACGCGAATTGTATAGAAACGGATCCCAGCGGCTTCGATTGAATCCGTCCTGGCTCACCCGCGCAGTGGTGAGGTTGCTGTATTTCGAACCTTGCAGGAAGTGCGCGACCGACTGCCCGCAATACTGCATCGTGATGCCCGCGCTTGCCATGGCCGTCGCCATGTTGTCGAGGTACGCTTCCGGATCGGTCAGGTTCATCAACGGCGCGGCAAGCGAGGCCATCCAGTCCTGCTCATACGTCATCACGCCGCTGGCCTTCAGATAGGTCGCCAGATCGCTCCAGTATTGCGGATCGGTGGAAACATTCCCGGACATGATGTACTGCTGCACCAGCGGACTCTGCGGATGAATCCAACGCGCGTGCACGATAAGCGGGACTCCGCCAAGCAGCTTCTGCAATCCAGCCAAACCGTCGGGGATGATCGCCGGGTCCGGCCGCATCAGCCACTGGCCGTTCCCGATTTTGTCGCCCGAGTTGGCCCACGAAGGCGGGTCGCCCTTGGGATACCACCAGCTATCGAGCTGCATCGAGTTCAGCGGGATTCCGTTGCGCGCAAAGTCGTCCTTCACGGCTCTGAGAGTCCCCTCGTAGCCCATGTTTTGCACGTAGTTGTAATAGTATTTGCTGGCCGAATCGGTCCAATAGCCGAGAGCAATCAGGCTAGGATCCGATTGCGGCCCTGGCCGGACCTTGCCTTGCAAATCCGTCATCGCCCGTCCCCACACGTCCCACGTGTGGTTCACGCCCGTTCCGGTCACCAGCATGGTCTCGTAGGTGAATCCCGACGGCAGATTCGTAATCGATGGGTTGATCCCGGCAACGATCCCGCCCGCCTGGTCCTGCGTCGTATACGCCAACGGAAAGTGAGCCGCGGGAGAAACGACGAAAGTATTTCCGTTCGCATCGAAGTAAGCCCACGGGCTATCGACGCCTTCGCCCCACGGGCCGTATTGGTATCCGTAGGTGAAATTGAACCCGAACTTATTTAGCCCCTGCGGATACGAAGCGATTTGCGGGAACAGAGCGGTATTGGTCCCAGCCGCCAGCAAAGTTGTGCTGAAGACCACAATCGATTGCCCAAGATAAGTCCGAATGCCGGCGCTTCTGGGATTTCCGTTCACCGAGTATTGGAACGAGGTCTTTTGATACGGCCCGATTCCATCGGAACCGAGCGAGGAAAAGATATGGGTGACGGCCGCGCCCACATTTCCGCCGAACGTCCAGGCCAACCTTGAAGCTTCCAAGGAATATGACCCGTCAGCATTCACTGCCACCGTGATTCCTGGCGGTTTTTGCTTCGGCTCCGGCCGTGGAAGCCGGGTTTGAGCCACCGCGCACGGCGCAATCAGCGCCAACGGAAGCAGCTTTCGGAGGGTGAGGTGGAAATACAGCACTGCGAGATTCTACAGGAAAGCCCCGCCCGTTAGGAATGCAACTCGGCATCCAGTACTGCTATTCGGCAGGCCAAATAGCGGCAAACTGCTGTATTTACACTATTTAAGGCTAGTACTTCCATCCAGAAAGGAAAATGGCACTGCGCCAATTGACGCAGTTACCCTAGGGGGAATCACTCAGATTACTGGGTGGCGAGCCAGGTGTTACTAGGGCTGAACGCGGTCCCGACCTGCAGAATCACCAGGATGTTGGAGCCAACGGGGGCACGCAGGGGAACTGTCACATTTACCTGAAAGACGCCTTCCACCATAGTGGGTGCGGCGCCGGCGTATGTGACCGTGGCCGGTACGCCGCCGATCCATACGGAAACGGGCAGATTCGGGGTGGGGAGAACATCGTTGGTAATCAGGCCGTCCTGGCCAGGCGGCGTAGTCTGGCCGAAGCCGGTTCCGAATAGTGAAACCATGGTGCCCAGCGAGGCCGGGTTGGTGGATGAGTTGACGGTGCCATCCTGATTCAAAATTGCGCCCTGCCCGCTACCCAGCCCCGATGCCGAAAACAGTGCCGGAGTCGCCGCGGCTACAGCCACCGAAATCGGCGCCGATTGTTGCCCGTTGCTTTGAAGAACGACTTGGGTCGCCGGCCCTGTGACTCCGAACGGCACGATCACCCCAACCTGGTTCGCGGACGTGTACAGCAGCGGGACGCTCACTCCGTCGAAAAACACTTGTGTGCCGGAAAGACTGGTCGGTACCCGGCCGGTGTTGTCCACCTGCATCGATTCCAGATCCGAAGGCCCGAGGTTCGTGCCTTCAATCGCCAGCAATTCGCCCGGCGAAACCACGCCCTGAATGAAGCTGGCGCCGTTCAGAATCGAAACAATCTGTGGACCGGCGAGAGCTCCGCCGCCGGTGGTGCTCAATCCGTACACCACCAGTTGATTCGACAGCGTCGGGACGTAAACGAAACCGTTGGCAATCAGGGGCGATACGAACTTGGCGAAACTCCCGAGCGCGTCGCCCGGCTGCATATCGCTGTCCCACAACTCCTGTGTCAAGTCGGAAGCGTTCCAGGCGTGCAGCGTTCCGGGAACACCGGGCTGGCTATGATCGCCCGTGGTTTCCCATACGATGCCATCCGACGTTCCGTTGGACGACACGGCCATCCCCTGATAGAGCGAGTCGCTGTTCCAGGTTCCCTGTGAGACTGGGGTCGGCAATGCAGCCGTGTCGTTGAGCGGATACGCTTTGAGAACACCATGCCAGTCGTGTTGGTAGAGCAGGGGTCCCTGATCGGATTGCCATAGGCTCAGATCGAAAATGCCCGTGCTGCTGGCCTTGAAATCGCTGGTTCCCGGACTGCCTTCGACGTGCCCCAGCGAACCCACATTCAGACTGATCACCCGCCCGCCTTTGTCGCCGGCCACCAGAAAGTTTGCGCCCGGCACCAGAATCGCGCCCGTGGAACCGACGTCGAGATCGTTGTCGTCCAGATACTTCCATTCTGCGGGCGTGTACCAGTCCAGGAGGGAGAGATCCGACCCGGACAGTTTGATCACCGCGCCGCTCAGATTGGTCGCGGCATCGAAGTCGCCGTTGCCGGAAACCACATAGACATTTCCCGCATCGTCAATCGCCGGCGCGCGCCCGGATTGCCAGATTCCGCCACCGAGCCCGTTTGGCGTCGTATTGAACACCGCCACCGGTTGCAGATTGGAAGCGTTGTATGCCAACACCCACCCATGATAATTCCCTGTGTCTCCGTGCGATCCGAATGCGATGTAAACCTTGCCGTTCGCCAGCGCGAGACTGGGCCGCTGTAGATGCCACATCGGGTCAAACTGTATGACGCCGTTCACCGCCGCCGCACCGGAGCCCATCGCGGATGCCGTGATTACCACGGGGCCATTGGCCATCTCATGCCCATCCGCCAGCGATAACGCATGCAGCCGGAATACCGGAACGTTATTTTCGAAGGTTTCCGAAACCACATAGATCGCCTGGGCGCCCAAATCGATCACCGGCGTCGACAGTATGCCGATGTACATAGGGATGTCCACAAATTCGGGGAGTGACGCCCCCGGAACCGGAGTGCCCAGATTCATTTGCCACAAAGGGGACGATGCCGCCGGGACATCCGCATCGAACGCATAGACGCTATTGTTCATCGTGACGGCGAAAACGACGTTTTTCACGCCTCGTCCGGCAATCTGCACTCCCGCCGCATACAGCGGTTGCGCGTAGATTTGGCCATCCACCGTGAGGCTTCCGAGTTTGCCGAAGCTGCCGCCCCCGACAGCCGCGCGTGTCAGGATGGTCTCGTTCGGATTGGAATTGGTCCGGCGATTATCGTAGTTGGCCGTTGTTACGCTGATCTGTCCGGGCAGCCGGATCTCGGCGCATAGACAAATAATGCTGATCGCTACTAGTCGTCCAGGACGCACACTTATCGCTCGAAAATAACGAACCGCAGTTTAACGACACATCTGAAACCGGCAGCTTGTCGCCGTGTCTGGCAATAGCCGGTTCTGGCCAATGCCTCAGCAAGGCGGCCTTGTAACGCTACTTTGAATGACGACGAATTGGACCTAAAAGAGTACATTTCCGTTTAATCGGTAATTCAACCTGGTGTGTGATATGTGAAAGCACACGACCACTCGTATCAGTTGATGTTTAGGTCTTTATTCGGCGCAAATGACCGCTAACTTTAGCTTGTCCCGGATGAAACCGTTAAAACACCCCAGGATGCCGGGAGATCGGCATCCACCGGACCTAATTGATATCGATCACGACAACATTCGCAGTCTGACCATCTACCGTCATCACAACGTTCACCTCGCCGCTTCCGCGAAGCGTCAAAGGCAGCGCAATGTTCACCTGATCCAGCCCGGCGAACGTCGGCTGGACCCCTGCATACTGAACCTGGGCGCTAATTCCGTTAATCGTGACGCTGACATTGGAAAGCGCGCTTCGATTACGGATTCCTGTCCCGTACAACGTGAGGATCACCGGCGTGTCCACGCCCAGCCCGATAGGAGTGGAAAAGCAGCCTGACGAATCGCATGAGAACACGGCAACTGGAGACTGGATCGACGGGTCGGCTGCCTGCAGGCTGATCGCCGACGCGGCCGCGACTCCCTTTCCATCGCCGCTCATGCTGAACAGCGTTGGCGCCACTGGTTGGACCGTCCCGGTGGTAGTCAGCGGCGCACCAGCGCTTAGGATAGTGAACGTCGCCGTGCCGCTGGCAGTCCCCGCCGGAACGACGAAGTTGATCTGCGTGGGCGATACATACATCAGCGGCGCGCCGCGTGCGACGTCGGCCGAATCCGTCACCATCAGGGTGATTCCACCGAGGGATAAAGGCGGCGGCTGAACACCTGCCACCTTCGTTTCGCTCGCCAGATTCGATCCGTAAAGCGACGCAATCGATGCGGGCGTCACGGCTCCGTTCGGCGCCGCCGCTGACTGCACGGCGAGCGCGGGAACCACTCCGTAGTATCGTGCCATCCAGTACGGCAGAATGTAATCGATCCCCGCCGTTTCGATAATCCCTTTGCCGCCTCCAGCAAGCTGGAAGGGAGTCTCCTGCCACAAAAAATCATCCGGCGGCCTAAGCACGACTGGAATCGGCTGACAGGCCTGACTGCCGCACACGGGAACCACACCGGACAGATTCACCGGAAAGTCCCTGCGCGACCGCTGAAGCCACTGATTGAGCAGCGTCAGCGTTTCCGCGTCGCGTGCCGGATTCGCTCCGTTCAGGCCCCGATCGATGACGTCGAAAAAAGCGTTCTGTTGCCCTGCCGTATAATTCCGCGCGATCTGATAGGCGCTTCGATTGTCGCCGTTGTCCTGGAGCCGGATCAGGTTGTAGAACGTCATGAAATCCAGATTGAATTTGAAGTAAGAGTCGGTGCTCTGCACGTCCACCACGACTCCGGTATTCACCGGCAGCGTGATGAGAGGTCCGCCGATGGTGCTCGCCGGGTTTACGTGCCGGACCACCGCGAACATCATCTGCAATTCTTCGGGCCTTAGCAGAAAGGTGTTGGAGATGTCGTCGTTGGGCGACCACAGGTGACCCGCGACGTAGCCGAGCAGACGCGTTGCAAGATCGCTGATCCCGCTTTGTACGCCCGCGTCGTTCACCAGGTCGTATGCGGCTCCCATTCCGAAAAATGCTCCGACCAGTTGATCGCGCGACGTATTATCCACCCAGAGCCAAGGCGGGTTGGAGTGGACCGTGTTGCTGGCCTCTTCGCTCGCGATGCCCGGCGCATAAGGCGAATTGGCGAGCACCATGCATCGCGCCAGGCGGTTGTCGCCGGTCACGTCGGCAAGCGCCTTCAGACCGGCAAGGGCGGTCCGCACGTTGTTGAGCGCATCCGGCGACTGCGTGACGTTGTAGCGAAACGCCTCTGCGGCAAGCCACGCGCCCGTCCACAGCGCCGAATCGCCGCAGCGCGTGTAGCCCGCGATCTGAGTGCCGGTTGGGGACGCGTAAATTGGGTTGAGGATCGTACCAAACGGCAGGTGCACAGCCCGAATGTTCGCCGAGATCGCCAGAGCATCCGCTTCGGACGCTCTGGCGGAGGAACAGAGCGCACAAACGATCAGAAATGCAGGGATTCCGCGATTCCAGCCCGGGTACTTCAACTTCATGACTACGTACCCGAATGGTACCCCAACGCCGGGTGGGCCAGTAGAGTTACAATCACGGCAGAGGATGACTCATGCACTGTCCGATCTGTTCCGCGCTCGAACGGGAAAATATGGCGGAGGGCGAAGCTGAAGCGACAGCGACCCTAAAGCGGAGATCGGAACTGATTTGCTCCCATCACGACATTCCAGCTCAAAATCGGCTAGACGAAGACGTGCTGCGTAGCCGAAAGCGCCAGGCGCACATCGCCTTCGAGCTGCACGAGCATCGAACCAAGCAGCATCCCACGCCTGACCTGGCCAGAGCCGCATCCCGCTAAAAGCACGTGTCAGGTCTCCGGCCTGACTTCTTTACCGCACCTCCGTCGCCGTAATCCAATAAGCAACACCCGCAATCTCGATCCGTTCCTCCCACAAGACGGAAAACGGCAAGCTGGTGGTCCCCGCGCGCTCATCCGTCAGCAGAACGACGACCTGCCCCGGCGCATACCGGCGCCCCGGATCGACGTCCGGAAAATTCCGCATGGAGCCCATGTGGGAAAGAAAAGAGCACATGATGGCCTCGAATTCCAATCCGTGCGGCGGAGCGTCTTTGAACCAGAACACCGGATACTTGTCGCGTGGCAACCGGTCTTCCACGGTTTTCACCACCGCCGCCACCCGGCGCGTCGCGTTCATCCAATCGCGCGGCCCGCGCCACGCAATCCCGCCGACCGCCGGCGCCAGACAAAACGACGATGCGCCGAGCCCCAGCATCGCCACACTCATCGCCACCAGCGATTTCGGCCGGAGGCACCGAATGGCCAGCGCGCCGCCTAAGAACACGCCTGGCGCGATCGCTCCAAGAATCGGCGGTTTTACGTACAATCCCGGCTTCACCAGCGGTGCAATCGAGATCATGCAGCCGGCCGCCACGACCATCCAGAACCACGGCCTGATCGACGCCGCTGGAAAATCGAAGAAGCTGACGCCCAATGCGATAAAGGTTCCCGGGATCAGGAAGCTGGCGAAGTAATCGAACTGCAGAATCGCGCTGCGCGGTTCCATCGCCGTCATGATCGCGGCGAAGTATACATACATCGCGATAAGCAAGCCCGTTCCCGATCGCATCCCCAGCCACCGGCGAGAGCCCGGCAGCAGCAGCGCCAGCGACAACAACGCGGTGAATCCCGGGAAAACCAGCCAATCCGCATAGGTCACACTAAAGGAGCTCGTCGCCAGCGGATTCTGGCGCATCTTCGAAGCCGAAAACAGGATGCCGAGAGTAATTCCTTCAAAAGGGAACGCGCCGGCGCCGTAGATCCAGCGGTGCAGCAGGAGGAATGCCAGGATCAGACTCAGGCCGCCCGCGGCGAACACCAGGACGCACTTGAGCCGCGTCCCCCAACTGTTCCCATCGTGCGCCTGTTCCGCCGCCCAGTACACGGCAAAGCAGGCAGGCGTAAATACCGCCCAAAGCGGATACGAGAACACGGCCGCAGCCCAGCTCAAGCCCGCCGCGAACAAAATCGCCCAACGTGCGGAAGAGTTCACGGACGCCGATCGCACCAGAAATGCGAACGTCAGAAAACAATACGCAAGGCATCCGCCCATCACGTAATCGAACCCGTTCGCGGCCAGGAAATACGGATGGAAGCTCAGCGCGAGTGCGGCCAGCAACGCAGCTAGCGGCCCGCTAAACACCTTCACGATCGAATACAGAGAAAACGTCGACGTGTAGTACGCCAGAAAATGCAGCGCCAATGTCCCATAGACGGGCGTCAACAGATGCACCAGAACGTATCCGGGAAGAATCCATGCAAGACGCTCGCCCGCATACGTCGGAGCCAATTTCTGATAGTGCGGAAAATGGATGAAGTGCCCGAAGTAGAAGAATGAATCGTAGTCGCCAAAGCCCTGGAACGGCCAATTCCGGTTGAGCAGGAAAATCAGAGCCGGCGACGCCAGCAGCACGGCGAAGTGGATCAAGCGTCCCTTGTCACCACTCCTGGCTCCCGATGCTGTCATCTAAAATGGCCGCAGCTTGACCACGATAATGATCGTTAATAAGATAGGACCGCTGCAAGAGGAGATTAACACGATGGCCAAATCCCCGCAGGGGAAGTCCGGGAAAGGTTCCGTCTATCGTCGTGGTTTCCTGAAAAGCGCCGCTGCTGGAACCGCCGCGTTGATCGGGACGCCTTCGGTCACGAAAGCCCAGGACACTCCGCAGCGCAAGGCCACGCCGCTCCCCTCCGCGGCCCAGGCCGTGGCGGAAACCAGCGCCCCGCCATCTCGCGACGTCTACACTACGGATCGTCCGGGCTCGGATTTCATGGTCGACGTGATCAAATCGCTCGGCTTCGAATACATCGCGGCGAATCCAGGATCCAGCTTCCGCGGCTTGCACGAATCCATCATCAATTACGGCGGGAACCGAAGCCCGGAGCTGCTGACGTGCTGTCACGAAGAGTCATCGGTGGCCATGGCGCATGGATACGCCAAGATCGAAGGCAAGCCGCTGATGGTGATGGCCCACGGAACCGTGGGATTACAGCACGCGTCGATGGCGATCTACAACGCCTACGCAGATCGTGTGCCGGTCTACATCGTTCTGGGAAATATTCAGGACGTCGCGTTCCGGCGCAGCTTGGTGGAATGGACCCACAGCGTCCAGGACGCCGCCGCCATGGTTCGCGACTACACGAAATGGGACGACGCGCCGGTCTCTCTGGGCCATTTCGCCGAATCCGCCGTCCGCGCTTACAAGATCGCGATGGCTCCGGCAATGGGCCCGGTGGTGATCGTCGCCGATGCGGTCTTGCAGGAAGAGCCGATTCCAATGGCGGACCGCCGTTCGTTACGGGTGCCCAAGCTGAACCTGTTCACGCCCCCCGCGGGTGATTCTGGCGCGGTCGCTGAAATCGCTCGCATGCTGGTCAACGCCGAGAACCCAGTCATCATCGCCGGACGTACCGCCCGCACGCCCGAAGGAGTCAAGCTGCTGGTGGAACTCGCGGAAACCCTGCAAGCGCCGGTTCAGGATCGGGGATTCCGGTTCCGCATGAACTTCCCCACGCGCCATCCGCTCTATGACGGTGGCAGCATCGAAGACGCCGACGTGATCCTCGCACTGGAAGTTCCCGACTTCTGGCAGGTCACACACGCGCAAACGCCCGTCAACCGGATGGGAATGGAAGTTCGTTCGACAACCAAGCCTGGCGCGAAACTGATCACCATCTCCGCGGCCGATCTTCCTATGAAGAGCAACTACCAGGATTTCGGGCGCTACGCCGAAGTCGACCTGGCCATTGCGGCGGATGCCGAAGCAACTCTGCCCGCGCTGATCGAAGCCGTGAAGCGCCTGATCACCACCGACCGCAAGGCCGCCTTTCAGCAGCGCGGCGCCAAGCTCGCCGAAGCAGCCAGAAAAGCACGCGAGAAGACCGTCGACCAGGCCGCCTGGGGCTGGGACGCGAGTCCGATCAGCACAGCCCGCCTATCCGCCGAACTGTGGAACCAGGTGAAGGACGACGACTGGTCCCTGGTATCCGACATCGTCTTCCTGAGTCATTGGCCCGCGCGCTTGTGGGATTTCAA
>DATGGL010000192.1:0-3930 GCA_035308605.1 Bryobacteraceae bacterium | reverse complement strand
CAGATAGGTGCCGGAGCCAGACTTCCGCTTTCGGGCGTGGCGTTCATCTCCGTCAAGGAATCCGACAAACCTCTATCCACTGGTCCGGCGCGCCAGCTCGTCGGTATGGGATTCGACCTGATCGCCACCCGGGGAACAGCGCGGTACCTGGAGGCGGCAGGTGTGCCGGTCCGGGTGGTAAATAAGGTACTCGAAGGGCGACCCCACATCGTGGACGCCCTCAAGAATGCCGAGGTGCAACTCGTCTTCAACACCACGGAAGGCCAGCAGTCGCTGGCCGACTCCCTTTCCATCCGGCGCACCGCCTTACAGATGAAAGTTCCCTACTACACGACCATGGCGGGCGCTGCTGCGGCCGTGGAGGCCATTTCGGCACTGCGCGAGGGGCAGCTCGATGTGCGCCCTCTCCAAAGTTATGCCTGAGAACGGGGAGCGCCGGTTCTCTTGAACTCGTTCCCCGCCCGCCATACCTTCAACTGCTCTCCGGCGAGCCCGTTGGGGATCACGGAGTGACAGGAGGCATTTAACCAGAGCTACGGGTTTCGACCCGGCCAGCCCCCGGCGGGCCGGGATGTGATTTTTTTGCCGGCAGGAACAAGGACAATGGAACGAATTCCCATGACGGCCGCGGGGTATAAAGCCCTTGAGGACGAGATCAATCATCTCAAAACCGTGGAGCGACCGGCCACCATTCGCCTCATCGAGGAAGCTCGCGCGCATGGCGATCTTTCCGAAAACGCCGAATACCATGCTGCGAAAGACCGTCAGGCTTTTATCGAAGGACGTGTGGTCGAGCTGGAAGACAAGGTTGGCCGGGCGGAGGTCATCGATATTTCAAAGCTGTCCGGGAGCGCCGTCACGTTCGGCGCGACCGTAACGCTCGTGGACGAGGACAGCGGGGCGAAGAAAAAATATCAAATCGTGGGTGACTTCGAGGCAGACGCCAGGAACGGCCGCATCTCCATTTCCTCGCCGATCGCCCGGGCGCTGATAGGCAAGTCCAAGGGTGATTCGGTGGAAGTCTCAGCGCCGGGAGGACCCCGCTCTTACGAAATTCTGAAGGTGGAATTCGTCTGAGAGCATCATTCCGGAATTTCACCCAACAGATTCACGCGGAGCCGGGTGCGGACTCATGCGTGTGCCGATATACTTGGCTCCGTCCGTTGAAGAGATTCGGAAAAAGACATGGCGACGATCGCGCTCGTCGATGATGACAGGAACATTCTGACGTCCGTCGGGATGCTTCTCGAGCAGGAAGGTTACCACGTCCGTACTTACGCGGACGGCGCTTCCGCCTTGACCGCCCTGCAGGCCACACCTCCCGACCTCGCCATTCTGGACATCAAGATGCCGCGGATGGATGGACTCGAGTTGCTGCGGCGCCTTCGGCAGGGCGGTGATCTTCCGGTTATCTTTCTGACCTCGAAAGACGAGGAAATCGACGAGTTGATGGGTTTGAATGCCGGGGCTGACGATTACATCCGCAAACCATTTTCGCAGCGATTGCTTCTCGAACGGGTAAAGGCGGTGCTGCGACGCGCCGATGCACGCAAAGAGGGCGTCCAGACAACCGAACCCAAGCGCGAAGTGTTGGTGCGTGGAAAATTGAATCTCGATCCGCAGCGCCACGAATGTACATGGGAAGGCCGGCCTGTACGGCTGACGGTAACGGAATTCCTGATCCTTCAGTGCCTAGCCCAACGACCAGGATTTGTGAAAAGCCGCGACAACCTGATGGACGCGGCTTACGACGACCAGGTCTACGTGGACGACCGCACGATCGACAGCCATATCAAGCGACTGCGCAAGAAATTCAAGGCAGTCAGTGACGAGTTCGATGCCATCGAGACGCTCTATGGTGTCGGTTACCGATATCGGGAAAGCTGAGGACGCGCACAGGGTGACGCGGGAAGGCGGCATGGCGAAAGCGCCGCGCCGCGGCATCTCGGGCCTTTCTTGGCAGATCATTTTCTTCAATGCCGTGGCGCTCGCGATCATGATTGCGGGCGTGCTGCTCGTGCAATCCGGGCGCGAGGGATTGGTAGACGAACGGATGGCCGGAATTCGGCAGGTCGCCTCCATCGTAACGGGCACGCTTGCGGAATATACGGCGAGAGAGAAAACACGGTCGATCGACGTTGAAGAAGCCGAGCCGCTGCTCCGGCAATTGATTGCACCAACAAACCTGCGGGCGCGGCTCTATGACACCGACGGTCGGCTGGAAATCGACACGCGCAATCTCTTGTCGCGGAATATCGTCGAGACGACCGATCTCCCGCCGCTCGATCTCTATCACCGGGCCGAAGGCGGGTTCCTGCGAATCTATGACGCCCTGATGGGGCTTCGCCCACTCGCTGGAACCGAACCGTATTTCGAAGCTGGAGGAAACGGCCGGGTCTATGAGGAAGTGCGTAGCGCGCTTGCAGGCGAGCCCGCCTCCGCCAGGCGTCTCGACAGACAGAACAAGCTTGTACTGACCGTCGCCTATCCGGTACAGCGGTTTCGCACGATTTACGGCGTGCTGATGGTCACGACGGAGGGCGGCGATATCGACAATATCCTCCGCGAGGAGCGTGCGCGGCTGATCGGCATCGCGCTTGTAGCCCTGACTGTGATGGTCATCTCCTCGTTTTACCTTTCGCGCGCCATCGCTGCCCCCGTGCGCGCGCTTGCAGCGGCGGCGGACCGTGTGCGCCGGGGCCGCCTTGGGCGCGAGGCGATCCCTGCGATGGCGGGCCGCAACGATGAAATCGGAGAACTTGCCGACAGCCTGTCTGCCATGACCCGCGCGCTCTACGCGCGAATCGACGCTATCGAACGCTTCGCCGCCGATGTCGCTCATGAGCTGAAGAATCCGCTGACTTCGCTGAAAAGCGCGATCGAGATGTTGAGCCGCTCCCGCGATGACGCGTCGCGGGAGCGGCTGATGGGGATCGTCGCCAATGACATCGCCCGCATCGATCGCCTGATCACCGACATCTCCGACGCGTCGCGGTTGGATGCGGAAATGAGCCGTGAACAGGTCCGTACCGTCGATCTCGGGCGTCTTCTGGACGTGCTTGTCGAAGTCTATCAACTCGTGCCGTCGCGCCGCGGCATCCAGCTTCGGCTGGAGTTCGCTGCGCCCACCCGCACCATGGTCATTGGCCAGGATGAGCGACTGGGGCAGGTTTTCCGCAACCTCATCGACAACGCAGTGTCCTTCAGCCCCGACGGAGGTACCGTTCTCATCAAGGCCGAACAACTGAGCGATCGCGCCCGCGTTGCCGTTGAAGATGAAGGGCCGGGAATTCCCCCCGAGAATCTCGAGACAATTTTCAACCGCTTCTACACCGAACGTCCCGTCGATCATGGATTTGGGCGCAACTCCGGGCTCGGGCTCTCCATCGCGCGGCAGATCGCGGAAGGACTTGGCGGTCGAATCTGGGCGGAAAACCGTGCAGCCGGTGAAGGAAGAGCCGGCGCGCGGTTTATTGTCGAGCTTCCGCTGGCGGGCAAGGACAGATAGCGGTGGGGATCGCGAACATTCATGCGAGTTGTGTGATCTGCGCCGACGCAGGCGCTCCCTTCGGCGCACCCGGCGATGCGGGCGTGCTTCTGCTCGGCGACAGCGGTTCGTACAAATCCGATCTGGCATTGCGTCTGATCGCCATGGGAGCCCGTCTGGTCTCGGACGACCGCTGCGATATTCTTTTCGATGGCGCAATGCTTCGCGCGCGCCCCCCTGGCACCATTGCCGGATTGATCGAGATCCGCGGCCTTGGTGTCATCGCGCTGCCTTTTGTACCGGAAGCGCGCGTTGCGCTGGCCGTGCGAACTCTGGAGGGTTACCCCAAGCGGTTACCGGGGTGGCAGCGCTACAGGCCGCCGCCAGTCGTGGAAATGCCTGACCGGCTCGGCCCGCCCGAAATAACCATCGCCGCACCGGAA
>DATGGL010000191.1:0-13821 GCA_035308605.1 Bryobacteraceae bacterium | reverse complement strand
GAATCCGAAACGCAAACACGTACATCCGCTTGCCGCGCAGCGTCGCCCAATGGTCCCAATCGAATTCCGTTTCCGTCTCGGGCGCGAATATCTCCGTGTAGAAACTGCCGAAATCGCCTGACAACGTCGATCCTCCTAGCTTCTCGTGTTCTACGTTGGCGACGGCGCGCCCGTTCACCATCGTCACTTTATAGCTTTCGTGATGGTCGACGTAGCTGAGCTGCTCCTGAACCGTATCGTAAAGGCGCCAGTTTTCCGTCCCCGTCGGATCGAAATGACGGCGCGTAACCTGGAGGCACAGGTAGTCCGGCAGTCCTTTGGCATACTCGCGAGCGTTCTCGACGATTTCGTTCAGGATCCGCGCCCGTTCGATCGAATCCGGCGGCGGGATAACCGGCCTTGGAGCCGGCGGCGGAGGAGGCTCGGCTACGGCGAGGGTCGAGGAGGACGAACTCAACGCCCGCAGCGCCACGATGGTTCTGGGCCCTGCACCCAGGCCCTGGAGCTCTTCGACGCGACGGGCTTCGAGACGGTCCGACAGCTTGATTTTCTTGACGTATTCCGCGACTTTGCTATCGTCGTGATGCAGACGGATGGAAGACTGGATGAAGCTGACCACCTGGTCGGCCGTCATCTTTAGCTGCGCGCGCATCAGTGGGGCCACCAGCAAGAAGAGGGCCGGGAGCGCGCACAACTGGAGCTTCCTTCCCATCGGGTTGATCAGTTAGACGTTCCGTGCCGCCTCACAGGTTTCGGCGGCGCGGGCGTGACGGCGGATCTGGTCGTCTTTTGAATGGCTTCCAGCGCCAGCGGCGCCATGATCCGATAGCCTTTCGAGTTCAGATGCAAGCCGTCGTCGCTCAAGTCTTCCTTGAGATGCCCGCTGGGGTCGACCAGCGAAGTGTAGTAATCCAGATACGTCAAGTTGCGCTGGGCGCACAGCTTGCCGATCCACTCGTTCAAAGCGTTGATGAACAGCGGCGGACGATCTTTCGTGCGCTCATACGACGGATTGTCATTCTTGTGGTAATCGCTCACCGGTAAGACCGAAGCGAAGATCACCTTGATCTTATAAAGCGAAGCCAGATCGACCATCATCAGGTAATTGTTTTCGATCACCGTGAGCGGGATGTTGCGGCCCAGGTCGTTTGTTCCCGCGAGAATCACGACGGCTTCCGGATGCAGATCGATCACGTCGGCCTTCATGCGTCCCAGCATCTCGCCGGTGATCTGGCCGCTGATTCCGCGGTTCACGAAATCCCGGTCGGGAAAATATTCGTTCAGCCGCCAGAAATCGGTGATCGAGTCGCCAAAGAATACCACCCGAGGCTTGGCCGGATCGAGCGGCGGAAGCTTCCGGTTCGCGTCTTCAAAACGCCGCAAGTTGTCGCGATCCGAACTGCGAAGCTGCCCGTCTTTCGTATCGAGCAAAGCGCGGAAATGGGAATCGAGGCGTGTGGAATCGTCGCGCAATTCGGCAAACTGCCGCCGCGCCGCCTCAGGGAAGGGAAATGGCTTCGGCACGGCGTCCGCGAGTGACAGATACGCCCGAAGGTCCATCATCAGCGAGTAAGTCGACTGCCCGAATCCAGGGCGAGCCTGAAGCTGGATGCAGGCCTGTTTCACGCTTTCGATGATCGGGGCCGCGGCGCGCTGCAGATCGGGCACCGCGACCCCGCCGGCTTCCATAAGCTGCATGGATCGCAGACAGAGTTCGTTCACGTCCTTCGCGGGCATGAGCGCCTGGGGGGGTTGCCCGAAGGCCACGGCTGCAACGAACCATGTCAGGCAGGTCAGAGACCTGACCCACTGTCTTGCCCCTTTCGTCACGGATGTTCCTCCTTCTCAAGCTGCAGCGTTACCGTTCCGATCGGGAACTGCATTCGCAGCCGGATCTGTACCGGCAAGTGGCGCGAGTCGTCGGTCAGCCACAACAGCGCGCGTCCCTTGCGGGTGTAAACCACGCCATTCAGCATCCCCGCGTCATAACGTATGGTCTTGAAATCGCCGGCGGGGGTACTCACCTTCTCGCGTTCCTGCGCCTCGACCTTAACCCCGGCCGAGCGGCGGCCGTCGCTCATCGGAATCAGCGTGGATTGCCCCGGCTCCAACGTCATGCCGCGGAGCTTCAAAATCGCCCCGATCACTTCGTGGACGCAATTTGGCGTGGCCACTTCGTCCGAGTGAAGCACGACGTTCCGGATCACG
Organism: Bryobacteraceae bacterium; assembly: GCA_035308605.1. GTDB lineage: Bacteria > Acidobacteriota > Terriglobia > Bryobacterales > Bryobacteraceae > Palsa-187. The sequence continues at coordinate 11,613 of DATGGL010000191.1, read as the reverse complement.
TCGCGTTCCAGGTAGGACGCGCGATTCTGGCCACGGTCGTAGGTGATCCTGGTTTCGTGATGGCGTTTTCCTTCAAACGAATCCATCATACTGCTGGTGGCGCAGAACGGATCTTCATAGTTGACCGAATAAAGATCGTGTACCTTGAACAGCGTCGACACCATGCCCGCCGATTCCAGCTTCAACTCCGCGTGAGATTTCTGCGCGTCGATGACCGCCGACCCTGCGTGAATCAGCCGCCATTCAATGTCGTAGGTGAGCCTTTCCGACGGCGTCTTGACCGGGGTTGGATCCGGAGGCGGCTCCGGCTTCAGATCGGCCACGGGCGCCGCTTTCTTGCCCGCGGAGGCAGCTCTCCTGGACGAAGAAGATTGGCCCGGAAGCAACCAGCAGGCGGCGAGAAGCACGACAACGCCAGCGGAAAGCCGCATTACGTTATGAGTGTACACCACGCAACGTTGGTCGCGATGGCTCCAGACGCGTGGAAATCAACGCTAGAATCGAGGGGTGACCCGCCTTCCCGGACGCCATTTCCTGCGCAACCTTGTCGAGCGCCGCGCTCTGGTCGCCCAACTCGTTCGCCGCGATTTTCAGCAGCGCTACGTGGGGTCGGCAGCCGGATGGCTGTGGGGCGTAGTGCATCCGCTGGTGTTGCTGGCAAGCTGGATTTTTGTCTTCAAAGTGTGTCTGAAGATGTCGCTGCCGCCCGGGTCGGTCACTGAAAATTACACCATGTACCTGTTCTGCGGCATGCTTCCATGGCTGCTGTTCCAGGAAACGGTTACGCGTTCGGCGGCCTCGCTGATCGACCACTCCAACCTGATCACTAAGACCGTTTTCCCGGCCGAAGTGGTCCCGGTTTCGATCTTTCTGTCGTCGTTGATCCATCATCTGATCGCCCTGGCGCTGGTGCTCGCTGGAGCCGCTTTGTGGGTGAAGCAGCTCAGCCCATTGATCATCCTGCTGCCTGTCTATATGTTCTTCGTCGGTCTGCTGGCCGTCGGGGTCGCCTGGATCGCATCGAGCCTGCATGTCTATTTGCGTGACACGGCGCAGGTAGTCACCGTCGTCATGACGCTGTGGTTCTGGGTGACGCCGATCATGATCAGCGAACAGCAGATCCCGCAGCGCTTTCACGCTTTGGTGCAGTTGAATCCGCTGGCCGGCGTAGTGCACGCATACCGCTATCGCGTCTTCTCCACGGTCTGGCCCCCCTGGCAGGAATTTGCCGTGCTCGCGGCGTATTCGACGGCGATTTTTGTGATCGGCGGATTGTTTTTCCGCCACTTGAAACGCGGTTTCGCCGATGTCCTTTAGGACGTCCTTTAGGGAGTGACTCTGAAATACTCGCCCCTGGATTGGTTGCTGGAGATCGTGTCGCTCGCGGCGCTCGGCGCGATGTACGGTCTGGCAGCCGGATCCTGGAGCGGGCTGCCCGACGTCGTTCCCACGCATTTCGGCATTTCCGGAACACCCAACAGTTGGGGAGACAAACGGTCCATCTGGCTGGTGCCGGCGATTGGTCTGTTTATCTATCTCCTGTTGACCGTCTCCGCCCGCTACCCGCGGCTCGTCAATCTGCCGTTCCGCGTCGATCGCGACGCGCCTGAAGTACAGCGCGTCATCTTCAGACTGCTCGCAAGCTCCAAGGCTGCGACGATGCTTCTGCTGGCGTACATTGTCTACGGGCAGGTTCAATCGGCGATGCGTCAGACCAACAGCCTGGGCATTGCGTTTATTCCGCTATTTCTAATCGCGACGTTCGTGCCCTTCGCTGTATATCTGAAGCAATTGCGGCGCTACAAACAGTAAGGCGTCAGTCAAACTACGACGCCCGGCGCCGCGTACACAGCCGTGCGCTGGCCCACAGGGTTGCAGACTCGCAGGCGCTTCGCGCGGACCGGATCGCCGCGGAAATTCGAGGTTCCGAGCCAAACCGCATATCGAGCAGCGAACGATTTTGCGCCGGGCGGACCATCGCCTTCGACAGCTTGTTCAGAACCGACGGCACCGACCCGCGGCCGGGAGCAGACGGCTCGCAAGCGGGTTCCGCGACCGGCATGTCCTGGATCCAGGCTTTGGCCGCGAATCCCTTGGCCGGGTCGCTCTTACGTTCAAGGCCCTCAAGAATCTCAAACATTACGCTCATCGATTGCTTCCTCCTGCGATTGGCAACTAGCGCAATATTATTCGAAGATTTTGAAACGTACATCGGCTTTTGGTACTACGAGTCGTAGGACTAAAAATCGACCAAGTACTACGACTCGATAGAACCTTTCAGAGCCGTGACCACAGGCTAGACAGAGTAAGTCGGCGGAACGATCCCTTTGTTTCGCAGAAACATTTCGACGTACCCGCGTGTGTGCGCCGTATGGATCATGGCGCCGTACAACAGGTCCAGGCCAGTCATGGGAGCGCCCTTGCCGTTACCGAAGGATTTCGTGAAATCCGCCTCGCTGAGTTGCCCCACCGTAGCAATGCTCCAGTCGTACACGGCGTTCAGGTATTTGATGGTGGTGGCCTTGCTGGTATCCCCTGACGGAACCGCGGGCGGCGCGCCCTTTCCGAACAAGCCGATGTAGTGCCCCTCGGCGCTCCCCAGGTGCTGCAATTCTCCGCCGAAGGTCTTGGCTTCGGGGAACGGCTTGTAGTCGTAGTTCGCCTCGGGCATGGCCTCGGCCACTTTCAGCGTCAGAGCCTTGGATTTTTTCCAGTGCTCCACCAAGTTCTCAATCTCTTTATCGGCGGCGCGCGCGATACGCACCGTGGCGGCCGCGGCCGCGAATCCGGTCATCGACGTCATCACTTTACGACGGTTCATTCTCACCTCACAGGTTATTGTACTCGTCCACGCCTTCTTCTGTTATACGAGACATGTCGTGATAAACTGACACTATCCAAAGTTACTAAAATGGGCAGCCGTTTGCAGCCCGGATTCGAGGATGTGTGACATTTGCCCGCAAAGTCGTCCTCTATTTAGCGGCCGGCGCGGTCGCCGTGCTTTCCCAACAGGACTTGACCGTCCAATGGAAGACGTCCTTACAGGATCTTGCACAGCGCCTTAACGCCGCGGAAGGAAGCGCGGCCGCAGCCTGGCGCAGCGACGCTGAATCTGTTCGTTCGTCGATCGCTACCTTTGCCGCGGCCAACCCGTCGAAGAAGATTCAGGTGCCTGCGCCTCTTCCCGAGTCGCCCTCACGCGAGGCAATGTCCCGCCAACTCGATGAGCTGAACGCAGCCGTCAGCCAGGTGATCCAGCAGACACCGGGAACCCCGTTTAATCTTGGCGAAATCGAGGTTACGGTGACCTCAACCGTTTCCGAGCCCTCGCCGGTAACCGTCGGAATCGATCAGACCCAGATCGCGAACCTCAATCTGGTAAACGCCGCCAAGGCCCTCGATTATTTGCCGGGAGTTTCCATCCAGCACCTTGCCAACAATCGCAACGAAGCGGGCATCATGGTCCGCGGATTCAGCACTCGCGGTCAGGTTCCCTTGTACGTCGATGGCATTCCGATCTCCGTCCCCTATGACGGCTACGTCGATTTCAATCGCTTCCTGACCAGCGGTATCGGAGAGGTTCAGGTGGCCAGAGGCTACTCTTCGCCGCTTCTGGGACCGAATGCGCTGGGTGGTTCGATCAACATGGTCACGGAAGAGCCGGTGAAGAAATTCGATGCGGACGCGCTTCTGGGGACCGGCTCCGGAAACGCGCTGCTGTCATCGCTGCGCCTGGGTTCCCGCTGGCGGCGATTCTTCTTCCAAGGCTCCATCGACTGGCTACAAGCCGACTATATTCCGCTCTCCGGGAACTTCCCGGTAAATCAGTACAAGGGCGTACCCGATATCGTAATGACCGATCATCAGAACAACTCCTGGTCGCGGGATGAACGCTTCACGGGCCGCGTCGGGTGGACTCCGAGGCGCGGCGACGAGTACGTCCTGAGCTGGATCAATCTGAAAGGGCAGAAAGGCGTCCCGCTGTATCAGGGCGCCGATACCGGAGCGACCTTCCGCAATTTCTGGGAGTGGCCGTATTGGAACATGGAGAACTTCTACATTCATTCCAATACGCAGATCGGCGAAAGCAGCTCGATCAAGTTCCGGGCGTTTTACACGCAATTTCGGAACGACATCGACATGTATTCGACCGATACCTACAACCTGATGAACACCCGGAATGCCGAGCACAGCATGTATAACGAGCACAACGACGGCTTCTCCACGGAGTTCACCACGCGCACTCTTTCGCGCAATACGATTAGCGCGTCGTTCTTCCTCAAGAACGACATCCACACCGAAAAAGGAATTTATCCGGCTATCGCTCCATTCCCACTGACCGAGCCGACCTTGCGCGACAGCGACATTCAAACCTCCATTGGATTGCAGGACGTCATTCGGGCCACGTCGCGGCTGTCCTTTACCGCCGGCTTCAGCGCCGATCACTTTGACGGGCAGCAGGGCCAGGCCTACAACGCTGCCATGACGGGATTGGTTCCGTTTACTTGCATCGCCACGCCCACGAATACCTCGTTTTCCGGATGTACGGCGCACGTCTGGAACTACAATCCGCAGGCGTCCGCTTCCTATAAAGTCGGCGAATCCGGAAATCTATTCGTGACCTTCGCCGATCGCGGACGTTTCCCGATGTTGAAAGACATCTACTCCGCCGGTTTGGGTGCGGGCCTGCCAAATCCCAATCTTCTGCCGGAACACAGTTTCAACTGGAATCTCGGGTATTCGCAGCTTCTAGGATCGAAAACGCTGGCGCAGGTGGTGCTCTTTCGCAGCGACCTTCACAACGCGATCGAGTCGGTGTACGTGACCGATCCCGGAGGATCGAATGTTCTGACGGCGTACTGCCCGAACAGCAAGATCATTGGATTCTGCAGCGAAATGGCCAATATCGGAAAAGAGGTTCACCAGGGCGTCGAGTTTGAAGTGCGCAGCACGCCTTTGCCGCGCTTGACGTTGAACGCCAGTTACAGCTTCCTGAATCGGAACATCCACTACGATTTCGGAACGCTTGCCAATGTAAGCGCCGTGAACACCAGCATCAGCATTCTGCCGACGTTGCCCAAGAACAAGCTGGTGGGCACCGTGACGTACCGCCTGCCGCATCAGATCCTCGCAATCCTCAATGAGCGATACGAGAGCGGCCTGACGTTGCAGGATACGACTTACGCGACGACGTCCCCGCTGTTTTTGCCGTACTCGCAATCGTATGCGACCACGGACATCATCGCCGTCGTGCCGATTCACTACGGTATGAGCGTGCAGGCAGGGGTAAAGAACCTGCTCGATCGCAACTACTACTACACCGCCGGGTATCCGGAAATTGGACGGAACTGGTTCCTCAATTTCCGGTACCGGTTTTAGTAGGACAGGTCTCCGACCGGTCTCTTAGGCTTTCGCGACCTCGTCCTTTTTCAGCTTGTCGCGCTGCTCTTTCAGAATTGCCTTGCGGCTGAGCCTGATCTTGTTGCCTTCAAGCGCCAGCACCTTCACCAGGATCTGATCGCCTTCTTTCAGCTCATCACGAACCTGCTTGATGCGATTTTCCGAGATCTCTGAAATATGCAGCAGCCCGTCGGTGCCCGGGAAAATCTCAACGAACGCGCCGAAATCGACGATTCGCACGACTTTGCCTAGATACGTCTTGCCAACTTCGGCAACCGCGCAAATATCCGTGACCATCTGAATCGCGCGATCCGCCGCCGCTCCGTCGGAGGAGAAGATCTTCACGCTGCCGTCGTCTTCGACATCGATCTTGCAACCGGTCTGATCCACGATGCCGCGAATCACCTTGCCGCCCGGACCGATCAGCTCCCGGATCTTGTCCACCGGAATCTGCATGCTGAAGATGCGCGGAGCATAGGGCGAAAGCGTCGTCCGATGGGTGTCGATCACCGCGTTCATCTTGTCCAGAATGTGCAACCGCGCACGGCGGGCTTGCTCCAGCGCTTCGGTCATGATCGCGTGCGTGACGTTGGGGACCTTGATGTCCATCTGCAACGCCGTGATGCCGTCTTTGGTGCCCGCGACCTTGAAATCCATGTCGCCGTAGTGATCTTCGGCGCCGGCGATATCGGTCAGAACCGCGTAGTCCTTGCCTTCCAATACCAATCCCATCGCAATTCCAGCGACCGGGGATGAAATCGGCACGCCCGCGTCCATCAGCGAAAGCGTTGCGCCGCAAACCGAGGCCATGGAACTCGAACCGTTCGATTCGAGAATGTCGCTGACCACGCGCATCGTGTAGGGGAAGGCCTTTTCGTCTGGCACAACCGCGGAAAGCGCGCGTTCCGCCAAAGCGCCGTGTCCGATTTCGCGCCTTCCAGCGCCGCGCATGAACCCGACTTCGCCCACGCTGAACGGCGGGAAATTGTAATGCAGCATGAAGCGCTTCGACTTCTCGACCGGATCAAGCAGCTCGATCCGCTGCTCGTCATCCTTGGTGCCGAGCGTAGCCGTCACCAGCGCCTGCGTTTCGCCGCGCGTAAACAGCGACGACCCGTGGGTTCTCGGCAGCACACCGACTTCGACGTCGATCTTGCGAACTTCGTCGAATTTGCGGCCATCCGGACGGCGGCGCTCCTTGAGCATTTCGTCGCGGAAAATCCGTTCCTTCAGCCGGTCGAACAGGTCCTTGGCTTCGGCTTTCTGTTCTTCCGGAATACCCTCCATCGCCTTCTTCTTGGCCGCGTCCACGCGAGCGTAGCTTTCCAGCTTCTCGTACTTCTGCGTGTTCATCGCGTCCTTCAACTCGGCCTGGATCGATTTCGCGATCTGGTCGTACAGCGCCTGGTTGATGGCCGGCGGGGCGTATTCCATCTTCTTCTTGCCGGTCTTCTTCATCAGCTCGCGGATGCCCGCGGCGATCTTTTTGCAGCAGTCGTGCCCGAACTCGATCGCGGCCAGCACTTCGGCTTCGGTAGCCTGCTGCGCGCCCGATTCGACCATGACGATCCCGCCCTCGGTCCCGGCGACGACAATGTTCACCTTGGACGCTTTGGTCTCTTCATAAGTCGGATTCGCGACCAGTTTGCCGTCCACCATGCCGACGCGCACGCCGCCGAGCACATGCTGGAACGGAACATCGGAAATCGCCAGCGATGCGCCGGCGCCGACGATGGCTAGCGTGGAAGGATCGCGCGTCGGATCGGCGGACAGCACCATGCCGATCACCTGCGTCTCATGCGAATAACCTTCCGGGAACAGCGGCCGGATGGGCCGGTCAATCAAGCGGCTGGTGAGAATCTCTTTCTCGGTAGGCCGGCCTTCGCGCTTGATAAATCCTCCGGGAAAACGCCCGGCGGAGTAAGTGTACTCGCGGTAATCGACAGTCAGGGGAAAGAAGCTCGCGTTCGGCTTCGGTTCTGGGGCGGTGCAGGCGGTCACCAGGACCACCGAATCGCCGGAGCGGACAATCACCGCCCCATTGGCCTGTTTGGCCATCTTCCCGGTTTCGAGCGTAATAATCCTACCGCCCCCGAGATCTACTTCAACGGAATGCAACATGTTTGGAATCGTCCTTTAATCAAGAACCGCCCACTTCCGTCCACGGATCGCGGTGCGGTCTGCTTTGATTAAGAGGAGACTGGAGGGTTCTGCGGTGGGACGGCTTCGATCAGCCGTTTCTCGAGAATCGACCCTGTTAGCGACGGATGCCAAGGCTCGTAATCAGCGTCTTGTAGCGCTCCGGACTGCGGCTGCGCAGGTAATCGAGCAATCGCCGGCGACGCGCCACCATTAGCAACAAACCCTTGCGTGAGTGATGGTCCTTCTGATGCGTCTTGAAATGCTCCGTAAGCTCGGAAATACGCCGGCTGAGGATGGCCACCTGCACCTCTGGCGAGCCGGTATCCGACTTGTGGACCCGGAACTTCGAAATTACGTTGCTTTTTGCTTCGCCCGCCAATGCCATTCGGAAGTCGATACTCCTCGTCTATTCTTAATCGTTTTGTACGTAACAAGAATACCACAGAACCATAACTACTCAAACAGGGACTACTCAAGGGGAGCCGACTCAAGAACCGTCCGCACGCCGCGCTAGAATAAATGTTTCCCCCGCAAACGTCAGGCAAACACATGTCAGGTGAGCATGAGCACTGAACCAGCCCTCTTAAAGCCGGCCGTTCTGGCCCTGGATCCGGCGCGGCGGACTTCCGTCAGAGCCGGAATGGTCGCTTTGATCCTGTACTCGCTGGGGCATTTCTTCGTTGATCTGTACTCGGGCGCGATGGGCGCTTTCCAGCCCATTTTTGTCGATAAGCTGCATTTCACGCTGACCCAGGCCGGAATTCTGGGCGGCGTTATGGTGTTTTCCGGCTCCTTCGTCCAGCCCGCCTACGGATACCTGTCGGACCGGTTTCATTCGCGCATGTTCTCGGCTCTCGCTCCCGCAGTTGCCGGAATCTTCATCGCCGCTCTGGGACTCGCGTCGAGTATGTGGATGGCCGCGGCTTTGATTTTCGCGGGCGGCATCGGGATCGCGTCGTTTCACCCGCAAGCCTCGGCTCGCGCGACCCGCGGAATCCTGACGCATCGTGGCCGCTGGATGGCCGTGTTCATCAGCGCTGGAACGCTGGGAGTCGCCGTCAGCCCAACCTATTTCACCTCGATCATTCAATGGGTCGGCATGGAGCGGACCTACCTGGCGGCGATTCCGGGAGTGATCGTGTCGCTTTTGCTGGTTTTCCTGATCCGATCCCCCGAAACCGGCGAACACGTGTCCCGCCCGCACTTCGAATTCAGTGCGCTGAAAGCGGTCCAGCGCCCTTTGATCATTTTGTGTCTGTTGGTGGTGCTTCGCTCCGCGATTCAGATCGTCTTCGGTCAATTCCTGCCTCTCTATCTTCATCGCGAACGCGGTTTCACGCTTCTGGCTGCCAGCGGAGCGCTCTCGATGTTCCAGATCGCCGGCGCCGTTGGAGGGTTTCTGGGCGGTCATTTCACCGACCGTTTCGGCGGCCGCCGCGTCATCATGTTCTCGATGCTTTGTTCGGTGCCGTTCCTCGCCCTGTTCTTCTTTGCGCAGGGGATCGTTTCCATGGTGGGCCTCACGCTCGGTGGCCTGATTCTTCTCTTTACGGTGCCTGTGAATGTGCTGATGGCCCAGGAATTAGCCCCGGCTCAGGCCGGCACCGTCAGCGCCCTGATGATGGGTTTTGCGTGGGGATTGGCCGGCCTGATCTTTATTCCTTTCATCGGATGGGCCTCCGACAAGCTCTCGATGAAAGTCACCATGAGCGCGCTGGTCCTCTTTCCGCTGATCGGTTTCTTCTTGACGATGAAATTGCCAAAGGGCCACGAATGAACACGAATGCACACGAATTCGTGAATTTGTGTGCATTCGTGTTCATTCGTGGCTAATAAAGCAGTTTGCCTCCTGAGCGGTGGTCTCGATTCCTCTACCTGCCTCGGCATCGCCCGCCGTGACGGCTATGATTGCTACGCGCTGTCCTTCGATTACGGCCAGCGCCATCGGGTCGAGCTCGAAGCCGCGCGACGGGTAGCTGGATTTTTCGGCGCCCGCGAACACAGGACCATGAAGATCGATCTCAGAGCCTTCGGCGCCAGCGCCCTGACCGCCGATATCGATGTCCCCAAGTCCGGCAAAATCGCGCCAGGTATCCCGATCACCTACGTCCCGGCCAGGAACACGATCTTTCTATCATTCGCCATGGCCTGGGCGGAAGTTCTTGAATGTTCCGACATTTTCATCGGCGTGAACGCGATCGACTACTCCGGCTATCCCGACTGCAGGCCCGAATTCATCCAGGCCTTCGAGCGCATGGCGAACCTGGCGACGAAATCCGGTGTCGAACACCGCACGCATCTCAAAATCCACACGCCGCTCGCGGACCTGAACAAAGCAGGAATCGTTCGCCTGGCCGCTGAAGTCGGCGTCGATTTTTCTCTCACCCATAGCTGCTATGATCCCGGTGAGAACGGTCGCCCGTGCGGCGCGTGCGATTCCTGTGTCCTGCGCCGAAAAGGCTTTGAAGAAGCCGGCGTTCCCGATCCCCTTCGATGAAGATTTCCGAAATTTTCTATAGCGTTCAGGGCGAGGGCACTCTGGTCGGAGTCCCCAGCGTCTTCATCCGCACCAGTGGATGCAATCTGCGCTGCGCCTGGTGCGATACGCCGTATACGTCGTGGAATCCCGAAGGCCACGAGATGCCGGTCGCCGAAATTCTCGAGGAAGTACGCCGCTATCCGGCAAAGCACGCCGTTGTCACCGGCGGCGAGCCGATGATCGTCGATGAAGTCATCGAGCTGACCAAAGCTCTCGACATGCACGTCACCGTCGAAACCGCAGGTACTGTCTACAAACCCGTGAAGTGCGACTTGATGAGCATCAGCCCGAAGCTCGCCAACTCAACCCCGGAAGGAAAGTTCGCCGCACAGCACGAACGGCTCCGCTACCAGCCCGAAGTCCTGAAAAAGCTGATAGCCGACTACGAATATCAACTGAAATTCGTTGTCTCCGGGCCCGGCGATCTCACCGAAATCGAATCGATCCTCACCGCTACGAACGCGTCCCGCGACCGCGTTGTCCTAATGCCAGAAGGGACCGACGACGCCACCCTGCGCTCCCGCGCATCCTGGATCACTGAGATCTGCAAACGCGAAAACTTCCGCTACAGCCCGCGCCTCCACATCGACCTCTATGGCAACCGCCGCGGAGTGTAGCCATTCCCGTTCATTCCCGTCCATTAACGGCCAAAATGTTTTTTTCACTGAATCGCGACCGTCGAAATCTTCGTTGCGCTCGTCACAGTCCCATCGGCTGACTGAATCTGCAGATCCACCGCGCTCCCCGTTGGAGCGTTCTGCGGAATCGTGATGTTTACCTGGTAGACACCCGGGAAGCCCGATGCCTGACCCGCAAACCCGACTGGCGCCGTTATCCCGCCTACCATCACCACGGGCAGCACCGCATTGTGGGTGATGGCGCCGCCGCCATCGCCATTCGCGACCGGAGGCGTCATCACACCCAACCCCGTTGCATAGAAAAACGCTTTCCCGCCCCGCGCGATCGGATGCGTCGTCAGTCCGGTGATCGATCCCGTTGGCGCGGCAATCGAAAAATCCGCCAGATTCACCAGCACCGCGTTCCCCGATCCCGAAGGAATCGTGAAAATCGCCGGAGCCTGCGTCACAATCTTCACCTGCTGCGGGTCCGACTGCACTCCGTTCACGATCAGCGCAACCGGCACCGTCGCCGATGTTTGGCCGCTCGATAAGACCTCGAACGGCACCTGCGCGTTGACAAACGGAAATGCCCCGGCGGGAAACACATCGCGAACTGGCGCATCGATGCCGTTGATCTTCACGCCCACGCCACCCAGCGTCGTACCGAACGGAACCGTTTGCGCATCCGCCTGGGCCGATCCCACGTTGGTTCCGAAGATCGACACCAGCGATCCCGGCGCCAGATCTTTGGAATAATTCGCGGCATTCCCGATGCCTCCCGTCAGAATGGTCGGAGGCGGTAACGCCACGGCCGGCGTGAGCACATAACTGTTGGTATAAACGTGGTCGCCCGCATCGGCATCCTGGTTATCGTTCACCGCATTCCCGGCGACATAAAAATGCACCGGCCCG
>DATGGL010000190.1:0-17126 GCA_035308605.1 Bryobacteraceae bacterium | reverse complement strand
CGACGCCGCGTCCGCACCAGCCATACCCCGCGACCACCAGCGTCATCCCGGCCAGCAACATATTCGTCGCCCGGATGATGCCGTCGATGGTGCTCTGCCCTGTGCCGTAGCGATTATCAAACAGATGCTTGGTCAGCGCGTCGTTCACCGCGATGATCGGATAGGCGAGCACCTTGTCCTTGGCCATCGCCCGCAGCCGGATGACGCCCGTGGTGGTTTCCTCGGTTCCGCCGACAATCCCGGCGAGCAGATCCTTGCGCTTGGTGTGCAGCGCGGAAACCACGTCCGCCCCGTCGTCCATGGTGATATGCGGTTTGTGATCCAGCGCCGAGTTCAGGTGCGAATAGTAGACGTCGTTCGATTCGCCCTTGATCGAGAAAGTCGGGATGCCGTATTCGCGCACCAGCGCCGCAGCCACGTCGTCCTGCGTCGACAGCGGATTCGACGCGCAAAGCGCGATCGACGCGCCGCCGTCGCGCAGCGTGATCATCAGATTGGCGGTCTCCGTGGTGACGTGCAGGCACGCGGCGACACGCATTCCAGCCAGCGGCTGGGTCTTGATAAATTGCTTGCGAATCGACGCCAGAACCGGCATCGACTGTGCGGCCCATTCGATGCGGCGTTTGCCCACATCGGCCAGTGAAAGATCTTTGACATCGCCTTGGACACTCGCGGTTGCGCTCATGGTTTTTCTCCGAGTAAAAAAATCAGCTTCGGGCGGCGGCGGCTGGCTGCGCGGCTTCCTTCAGCGCCGCGGCTTTGTCGGTCGCTTCCCAGGTGAACGTATCTTCCGTCCGGCCGAAGTGTCCGAACGCCGAGGTCTTGCGATACAGCGGACGGCGCAGGCGCAGATGCTCGATCATGCCCTTCGGCGTCAGCGTGAAGTTGGACCGGACCAGTTCGACCAGCCGTTCTTCTTCCACGGTGCCCGTGCCGAACGTGTTCACCATCACCGATACCGGCTCGGCCACGCCAATGGCGTAAGCAAGCTGCACTTCGCATCGCTTGGCCAGACCCGCGGCCACCAGGTTCTTGGCGATATAGCGCGCCATATAACAGGCCGAACGGTCCACCTTCGTCGGATCCTTGCCCGAAAACGCCCCGCCGCCGTGACGCCCCATGCCGCCGTACGTATCGACGATGATTTTGCGTCCCGTCAGCCCGGTATCTCCATGCGGCCCGCCGATCACGAAGCGGCCGGTCGGATTGATGTGATACTTGGTGCCGGCATCGATCATGTCCTTGGGCATTACCGGATCGATGATGTGCTTCTTCACTTCCGAGCGCAGCGTTTCGGTGGAGACGTCGTCGTCATGTTGCGTCGAGACCACTACGGCGTCGATGCGGAGGGGCTTGCCGTCGACATACTCAACGCTCACCTGGCTCTTGCCGTCGGGCCGCAGGAACTTCAATTTTCCCGCCCGCCGGACTTCGCTCAGCTGCCGCACCAGCTTGTGGGCCAGCATGATCGGCATCGGCATCAGTTCGGGCGTCTCGTCGCACGCGTAGCCGAACATCAGCCCTTGATCTCCAGCGCCGCCGGTGTCGACGCCCATGGCGATATCGGGCGACTGGCTCTGAATCGTGTTCAGCACGCCGCAGGTCTTCGAGTCGAAACCCATCTCGGCATCGGTATAGCCGATGTCGTGAATCACCGACCGCACCAGTTTAGGAACGTCGACATAGGTTTTAGTCGTAATCTCACCGGAGACCACGCAGATTCCGGTGGTCACCAGGACCTCGCACGCCACGCGCCCGGTGGGGTCTTCCGAGAGCACCGCATCGAGCACCGCGTCCGAAATCTGGTCCGCCATCTTGTCCGGGTGGCCTTCGGTCACCGATTCAGACGTAAAAATATGCCGCATTCGATTTGCCACGCCTATAGTCCTCCAGGGGATGATTTGTTTAACCGAAGGGAAAGCAAAAAATCAAGTGTAACATGGCCGGTAAGGACATACTGAGGCGGCAGGTAACAGAGAGGCGCGCTCTTCAGGGTTGTGGCCGACCGATAGGAAGCGATCGCCGTGTTCAGGCATACCCTTCGGCCCGCCTCGGGGTTAGTTGACATCGTCGGGACCCGCGGAACTTTCGAGTCTGTGGGAAAGAGACGATCCGCTTCCTATCGGTCGCGGGGTTTTTGGCGCGGCCTTCAATTGCCACGGACGAGTCTTTCTAGCTTCATCTCGGGCTCCACAGCCAGTAGAGTACGGACACCGAACCGCGACCGATAGGGAGCGGATCGTCGCGCTCAGGCAGACCCTTCGGTACGCCTCGGGGTTAGTTGACATCGTCGGGACCTGCGTACTTTCGAGTCTGCGGGGAAGGGACGATCCGCTTCCTATCGGTCGCGGTTCGGTGCCGCTCGGCCAGATCAAAGCCTTACCGGGCCACGACGGTATCACTGGCGAAGCATTCTTATCTCTAGAGGCTGTGCTGACGGCGTATTGATTCAACATCACTATACTTCTGCGGCCTTCGATGCGAACGAGTCTGTCTAGCTTCATCTTGGGGGTACACGGACTGAATAGGCGGGATTCGCCCCGACGGAGAATTGTCCGCCTGAATCCCGCGAATACTCTCCGCAGCGAATAAATCTATGGGCCCGGACTTCGGTCAGCCGCCGTAATCGGAACGGTCAGGGCGCCGATGGCGTTCGATCCGCGATCGTAAACGATGATGCGCAGCTTCTTGACGGAATCGGGAATCGCACGGTCGGGAGAGAGCGTCACTCCGCCCTTCAAAGCTCCATTATGCTGCGCCTCCGTCATGCGGAACGGGAACGCCGTAGGCGGCGAAACCGCGTGTTTGCCGTCGGCATCGTAAGTCACATAGGAAACCGAGATCTGGCCCGTGAAACGATCCTGCTGGCGCTGGATATGCAGATCTTCGGTATTGATTCTAATTTGCAGATGCACGGCCTGCGGCGTTTTGGGGCTCGGCGAGACAGTAGCGCGCATGCCGATTTCCCCGGCGTCGAAAGGACTCCACGCGGCGGCATCCACGGCGGCTTTTTCCTGATCGACATTTCCGCTCTGCGGCGGATACGCGAAGTAACCCTCGCGACTCAAGACGCGCACGCCGCGCCGCGAGCAGGTCACCCGGATCTTGTGATATTTTCCATCCCAGTTCTCGCCGCCCGGCTCGTACGCGATGGTGTAGTTGACCCGCGCATCGTCCATCGACTGTCGAATGGCCGCGCCGATGTCATTATCCAGATGCGCCCGCCCACCCGTTAAACCGGCGATTTCCAGGAGCGTGCCCTCGCTCGAAGCGCCCACGTCCACTTGCTGCTGCGGCTGCGGACCGGTGCCGCGCGCGACCGGAGCGTTCGTCTGTGGAGCGAACGCGCCCAGGTCCGACTTTGCCGGAGTCGCGGAAATTGCGGAAGCTTCGCCCACCGGGTAGACCGCGATCGAGGCGCGTTCGAGCGTCGCGCTCAACTGGCGTAGAACCGGTGTGTAATCGATGGTGGTGTTGCTCGATGCCGTCCGCTGCGGCAGAATCGACAGCGGCACGCCGTGCGAGACCCATACGATGCTCTTGCGCCCCGGGAACGCCGCCAGGCGCGACGCCAGCGCTTCCAGCGTCACGTAGGTCAGTTTCACCCGATCCTCGGCGTACATGTCGGGAGGCAGGCGGCTCACGCGGTTCAGAGCGTCATCCATCGTGGTCTGGATTCCCTGCGTCCACGGCGCCGCCGTCGCCGCCGCGTCGGGCAGCCCGTGCACGGCATACGGACCGTTCGCGGTCAACAGATAAAGATAGACGAATTCGCTCGCTTCAAGACGTTGCAGCGTCGCCACCAACTGCGTTTTCGCGTACCCCTGGGCGTGAAGCGTGTCATTCAACAGATCGAAGAGAATCAGCGTAACCGGAGACGTAGGCACGCCGGAGCGATTGGAGAATTCGTGCGGCCCCAGCGCCGGCGCGGCCCCTTCCGGCTTTGCGGGGTTCTTGTGGAAGGCTGCGATTTTGTAGCGCTTGCCCTGATCCTGAATCTGGAAATCGTCGGCGGGCAGATCGCCGATGGGTTGGCCGTGACTGTCCAGCGCAACCACGTTTAGGGTAACCAGTTCTCCCGGAGAATCGGCTTGCGCCGCGCAAGCCAGAACCATCCAGGCAATCAGAAGCCGGTGGCGCATTGGACAATTCTGTCACAACTGAAAGTTTTTCCGAAGGGTAGAAATTCCGCCACACAAGCCGGGCGGCGAGCGCTTTGAAAACGAATCACTTAGACTTGGCAACCCCCGTGCACTTGAAGTTTTTTTCATGGAGGAGAGCTATGCCCATACATGACGAGGAACGTTCAAAATGGCCGGTGGCGCTGGCCGTTGTCTTGGTTTGCGTTACTGGAATCGCCTCTGCCACGCTAATCCGCCAGCGGCAGCAAACCAAGGAGCTGGCCGCCGCGAACCAGACCCTGAATGCCTCCCTGACCCAGGTGCAGAGCGATCTGCGAGCCGTCACCGCCAAGTTGAACGACGTCCTCGCCGCCCAAAGCGCGCCCAAGCCGGTTGCACCGGCGCCGGTTGCGGCGCGGCCAAAGGCTAAGCCACGAACGGCGCAGATTCGCGGTTCGATCGTGAAAAAAGACGATCCCCGTTGGAACCAGCTTCAGAACCAGCTTGCCGATCAGAAGAAGCAGATTGAGAGCACGCGCGAAGATCTCGGAAATTCGATCGCCCGCAATCACGACGAGCTGGTGATTCTGGAAAAGCGCGGCGAGCGGAGTTACAGCGAATTCCAGCTCGACAAATCCAAAACCTTCCAGCGCATCGGTTCCCTTCGCCTTTCGCTGCGCAAAGCCGACGCGAAGCACAAGTCGTTCGACCTGGCGATGATGGTCGACGACAACGAGCTTCAAAAGAAGAAGGTGAATCTGTACGAGCCGGTATGGATCAACCTGGAGAGCGAGCAATTAGAGCTGGTGGTGAATAAGATCACCAAAGACCACATCCAGGGCTATGTCAGCTCCCCGAAGTACAAGAAATCCGAACTGGCGGGAATTCAGTAAGCCTGCTCGCCCGACAGTAAGCGGGTTGCGACGTTTTCCGGCCCCCGCCGCTATCGGCCAACCACGACAATCTGAAAACTATCCGGCACCGCCTGCGGACGGCCTTTCTTCCCATCTTTGCTTTCCGCCGCTGCCGCATATTCCGCCGCCGGCAAATATAGCTTGTGAGCCTTCTGATCCGCCGCGATCGTGCGTGCCCCGCGCTGGGTCGGAATGGTCGCGACCGGTTCGAACTTCCCCGGCGACGTTTCGCCGACCATCGTGATCGTCCCGTCCTGCCCGTTGGCGCTGAACGCGTATCCGTCGTCGAACGCGACCCCATCGGTTCCTCCGCCAATGGCCGCCGTAGCCAGCACTTTGCCGGCAGCCGGATCGCTCACGATCATCATTTTGTTCTCGCAGACCGAGTACAGCCGTCCCTTGGGATCGATCACCAGACCGCTCGGACTGTCGCATGGGGCGATGGAATAGCGCTTCGAGACCAAAGCGTTCTTCGCGTCCATTTCAATGATTTCGTTCTTGTCTTCGATGTTGGCGAACACGTGGCCCTTGCCGTCGATCTGGGCAAATTCGGGCTTGCCGCCCACCGGAATGGACGACGTGATCACGTCGCCGGTCTTGGCATCGATCGCGGTCGAATCCTTGCTGCGCCCGTTGAACGTAAAGATGCGATGCGAAACCGGCTCATAGATGATGGAGTCCGGATTCTGCCCCGTCTTGATCTTGCTCAGAACTTTCAGCGTCTTCAGGTCGAAGACCGTGACGTCGTTATCGGCCCCGTCGCTGGTGAACCCTTTTCCCAGGTCGCCCGCGATCGCGATCCCGTGCACGCCATTGGTATCCGGAATAGTTCCGACCAGCTTGTCGGAGGCCGTATCGATCACCTCAGTCTGGGTTCCATGCGACACGTAGAGGCGATGGTTCGCGCTGTCGAGATAGGCGTAATCCCACCGGACTCCGCCGCCGATTTTGATCTTGGTGATGACCTTGTAGACGGGTGGCGCGGCAAAGCCGGTCGCGCACGCCAGAATCAGCAGAAGGGGAGTTTTCATGGCAGTCTTTTCCTCTCGGGGACCTTTCATCTCCTCTCGGGGACCTTTCATCGTAGCGGTTTAAGCTGAAGATTGCCTGAAGATGTCAGCCTGAAGGTCGCGGATTTCCGCGGCAGGATTGACGGCGAATAACACGCGGAACGTTGACCCGACCCCCTCCGAACTTCGCACGTCGATTTCCGCCCGATGCGCCTGCGCGATGCTCTGCGCCAGCGACAACCCCAGGCCGTGACCTCCGTCGCTTCGCGACCGGTCCGCCTGATAGAAACGCTTGAAGATGTGCGGCAAGTCCCCGGCCCGGATTCCGCTCCCGAAGTCCTCCACCGTGACCGCGACGTTCGCGGCGTCCTGCCGGACGGACACAATCACTTCGCCGCCATCGGCCGAATACTTGATCGCGTTATCCAGCAACACCAGGAACAACCGGTGAAGAGCGGGGCGGTTCCCCGAAATCCACGCGGCTTCGTCACCCAAGCAAACGCTCACGCGAATCCCGCGCGTTTCCGCCAGGCCGCCCATCTGCGAACAAACGTCTCCCAGCACGTCGCGCACATCCAAAGTCGTCAGGGGCATTTCGGCGGCGCCGGTATCGCGGCGCGCGAGCAGCAGCAAATCCTCTACCAGCCGGGTCATCCGCTCCGCTTCGATCACGATCTCCTGGAGCGATTGCCGGTACGCTTCGGGCGACCGCGCGCGCCGCAACGCCAGCTCAGCGCTGGTGCGAATCACCGCCAGCGGCGTCCGCAATTCGTGCGACGCATCCGCCACAAACCGCGACAATGTGCCCACCGATGCCTCCAGCCGACCCAGCATCGTATTCAGAACCTCGGTGAGCCGCGCGATCTCATCCTGCGTTGCCGGAACCGGCAGCCGCTTCGATAAGTTATCGATGCTGACCCGGAGCGCAGCCGCGGTGAGATCCTGAACCGGCCGCAGCGCCCGCCCGCTGACCCACGCTCCGCCGACGCAGGCAATCGCGATCACCACCGGGATCAGGCTGAGCAGCAGCAAGCGCAGCAGGTCCAGCGTGTGCATGACGTCGCCAATGGGCACGCCCGCGTCCAGCATAAAGCGCTCGCCATTCCACGTGAATTCGCGGCGCTGCGTCCGCAAATCCTGCGGCGGCGCGCCTCCGCCTTCGGGATATCGGAACACGAAGCCGTTGCTGCCCGACAGAGAGATGTAGCTGGATGGCGGCAACGCCTGGCAGAACTCGTCCAATTCGTCGCGAAGCTGACCGGGCGCCTCGGCGCTCTCCGTTTTGAAATATTTTTCGAACCGGCTGGCGCCCGCATCCAGTTCGCGATCTACTTCGCTGATCAGCCGGTGCCTCAGCGACAGCCAGGTCAGCGCCCCGAACAATCCGAGCCCCGCCGTCAGAATCAGCGCGTACCACATCGTCAGGCGAAACCGTATGGATTTGTGGCGCATGGATTACGGTTCCCGCATCATGTAACCGAAGCCGCGCACCGTCTGGATCAGTTTCGGCTCGCGATTGTCCACCTTCACCCGCAGCAGCCGCATAAAGACCTCCAGCGTGTTTTCGTTTACGTCGCTATCGAAGCCCCACACGGATTCGAGAATCGTATCCCGGCTGACGGCCCGGCCGGAATTCCGCATCAGAAGCTCCAGCAGCCGGTATTCGCGCGGCGTCAGACTCAGCGCCTGATCGCCGCGCGTGACGCGGCGGCTGGCCGGATCCAGCTTGATGTCGGCAATCTCCAGGCAGGTTGGCCGGGCGATCACGCCGCGCCGGCTGACGGCTCGCAGACGCGCCAGCAGAACGTCGATGGAAAAAGGTTTTACGAGATAATCGTCCGCGCCGGAATCGAGACCATTCACGATGTCGGCGGGCGCATCGCGAGCGGTCAGCATCAGCACCGGCGTCTGATTGCGGCCTTCCCGCAGCCGCCGGGCGACGGCGAGGCCATCCAAAACCGGCAGCATCACGTCGAGCAGGATGACATCGAACGGAGAACCGCGCGCGATCTCCAGCCCCTCCCGCCCGTCGTGCGCGACCACCACCTGGTGCCCGTCTTCATGCAGAGTCCGCTCGAGCAGTTCGGCCATGCGCCGCTCGTCTTCTACCACTAAGATCTGCATAGCGGGATCCGCATCCAACCCGATGCTAACAAACCAAGCTTAAGAAGGGCTTAAAACGGGCTGGAAATGAGCCGAAGATCGTCTTTTCAGCCATTTTTCAGGATACAGTGGTCCACTGATGGTGATTCATTGAATGGTGCTGATGAACGTCGGTAAACTGACATGCTGCGCCCTGACGCTGGCAGGCCTGATTCGCGCGCAGGGCGCGATCACGGTCAAACTCGAGGACGCGCTGGCTCGCGCCCGGCAGTATGGCGGGCAGATTCAGACCGCTAATTCCGCGGTGCTCCAGGCCCGCGAGGACACCGCGCAAACGCGTGCCGCGCGCCTTCCTTCGGTTAACGCGTTCAACCAGTTCATCTATACGCAGGGCAATGGCACCCCGTCGGGAGTCTTCGTCGCGAATGACGGCGTGCACATCTATAACGAACAGGCCGTGGTTCACGAAGAAGTGCTCGCATTCGTCCGCCACGGCGAAATGAACCGCGCACTCGCCCTGGAAGCCATCGCCCGCGCCAAAGTGGAGGTGGCTGCTCGCGGTCTGAACGCCACCGTGATCCAGAACTACTTTGCTATTGTCAGCGCACAGCGAAAAGTCGCGAATCTGCAGCGGAGCGTCCAGGAAGCCGAGCGTTTTCTGGACATCACGCAGAAACTGGAAAAAGGCGGCGAAACCGCGCACGCCGACGTCATTAAGGCGCAGATCGATTTGCAGCAGCGCCAGCGCGATCTTAAAGACGCCCAATATGCGATCGAGAAGTCCAAAATCGCCTTGGGGGTGTTGATATTTCCGAACTTCAGCTCCGATTTCTCCGTCGTCGACGATCTCCAGCAGCCGGCCATGCTTCCGGCGATAGCCGAAGCTCAGGCTCAGGCGACCGCATCGAGTCCCGATATCAAAGCCGCGTCCGCGGGCTTGCAGGAAACCGGATATGAAGTCAACGTCGCCAAATACGGCTACCTGCCGTCCTTCGGCCTGGATTTCTTCTACGGCATCGACGCCAACCAGTTCGCCGCGCACACCGACTATCCCACGCAGGCTACCGGCCGAAGCACTCTGCCGAATTTCGAGGTAACCGGCCGTCAGAATCTCGGATACGTCGCCCAGGCGACGCTCAATATCCCGGTCTGGAACTGGGGCGCGACTCGCAGCAAGATCAAACAGGCGGAATTGAAGCGCGATCAGGCGCAACTGGACTTGTCCCTGACACAGCGGAATCTGCAAGCCAGTCTCGCCGCCGCCTATACCGAAGCACAGGCGGCCCAGAGTCAGCTCGATTCTCTGCGCAGCTCCGCCGATCTCGCGGCCGAGAGCCTTCGCCTGACGTTGCTCCGCTATCAGGCGGGCGAGGCCACGGCGCTCGAAGTCGTCGATGCGCAAAACACCGTGAATCTGTCACGCAACGCCCAGGATGATGGCCTGGCGCGCTATCGCGTCGCGCTTGCGAATCTCCAAAGCCTGATGGGAACCCTGTAGCCATGCCGGACAAACGAACACTGACGTTTCCCTGCCTTCTCGCCGGCTTGATGCTGCTTGCCGGATGCGGAAAGGAGAAAGCCAAGGAGGAAGAGCACGAAGCCCCGGCGCCCGTCACCGTGGAAACCGCGGGCCTGGGCGCGATCGACCATGTGGTGACCGCCGACGCCGTCCTCTATCCCATCAATCAGGCCAACGTGACGCCCAAAATCAGCGCGCCGGTGAAGCGCGTCCTGGTCAATCGCGGCGATCACGTACGCGCCGGCCAGTTGCTCGCCGAGCTCGAAAGCGGCGATCTGGCTGCGTCGGCGAATGAAAGCAATCATCAATACGAGCAGACGCAGGCCGCGTATCAAACTCTGACCGGCGCGACCGTCCTCGAAGACAAGACCAAGGCGCAGGCGGACGTTCAGACTGCGCAGCAGACGCTGGACGCAGCGAAGAAGCTCTACGAGAACCGCGTCGGCCTCCAGCGCGAAGGCGCTTTGGCGCAGAAACTGGTCGACGACGCGAAGGTCGCCATGGTGCAGGCGCAGAGCCAGCTCGATACCGCTCAGCGGCATCTTGAAGCTTTGAATCAAGTCAGCCAGCGCCAGGCAATTCTGAGCGCGCAAGCTCAAGTGAACGCCGCCAAGGCGCATTTCGACAACGCCTCGGTTCAGCTTTCGTACGCGAAGATCGTCAGCCCGATTTCAGGCGTCGTCGCCGACCGGTCGGTATACCCCGGCGAGATGCCGCCGAGCGGCACTCCGATTATTTCGATCATCGACATTTCGCAAATCGTCGCGCGCGCCAATGTTCCGGTGAAGGAAGCTGGTTCTATCCGCGTCGGACGTCCCGCCCGCATCACCGGCCCGGATGGGGATCTCGCCGGCAAAGTAACGGTGGTTAGCCCCTCCGTCGATCCCAACACGACCACGGTCGAGGTATGGGTGCAGGCGGCGAATCCGGAAGAGCGACTCAAGCCCGGCGGCACGGTTCGCGTCGCGATCATCGCTGAGACGATTCAGAACACCATGGTGCTTCCCGCCGCGGCTCTGCTCAATTCGGACGAAGGCGGCCAGAAGGTCATGATCGTGACGAAAGATTCGGTCGCGCACGAGCGCAAGGTTTCCGTAGGCATCCGCCAGGGCGACCGCGTCCAGATCCTGGGCGGCGTTCAGCCGGGCGACCAGGTGGTTACCTCCGGCGGCCTCGGCCTCGAGGACAAGGCCAAGGTCACGATTCAAGCGCCCAAGGCCGAGGACGAAGACGAGGACAAAGATTCAGACGACGAGAAAAAAGACGACACCAAAAAGGACGATAAGGGGAAGGATGACAAGGACAAGAAGGAATGAGCGACAGCGCGGTTGACATCGCCGTGACCGCCGCGTCCGAGCACTGGACCGCGCGATTCTCACGGCCAGTAATCTTCGTCATCCTGACTCTGATCGCAATCGGCGTCTATCTCGCCTTCACCATTCCCGTAGCCGTGTTCCCGTCCACCGATTTCCCGCGCATCGTCGTCGGCGTGGATAACGGCGTCGCGCCCATCAATCAGATGCAGGTTACCGTCACGCGTCCGATTGAAGAAGCCATGAACAGCGTCCCCGGCCTGGAACGGGTCCGTTCCACCACCAGCCGGGGCTCGGCCGAAGTAAGCCTGTTCTTCAACTGGAACGTCGACATGATCCAGACGCTCCAGTTCGTGAACGCGGCGCTGGCGCGCGTTCAGTCGACCTTGCCGACGACCGCGAAATTGACGGCGAATCGCATGACCTTCGCCGCGCTGATGCCGATTCTCGGCTACAGCCTGACATCCGACACGATGACCCAGTCCCAGCTCTGGGAGCTTGCCAATTACACGATCAAGCCGCGCATCACCCGCGTCAACGGCGTATCGATGGTGGTTCTACAGGGCGGCAACGTTCCCGAGTTTCAAATCGAACCCGACCCCGCCAAGCTGCTTCAGGCGCAAGTCACCGTGCCCGCGATTCTGGATGCGGTTGCGAAGAGCAACATGATCGATTCTCCCGGCCTGATCGAGAACAATCACGAGCTCTCGTTGACTCTGGTCACCGGCCAGGCGCGCGATCCCGCGGAGATCGGGAATATTGTCGTCCGTACCACGCCGTCGGGCGTTCCCATCAGAATCGCCGATATCGCGAGCGTCCACCCGTCCGTGATGCCGATGTACACATTGGTCACCGCCGATGGAAAGCCCGCCGTGCTGCTGAACGTCTTCCGCCAGCCGGATGGAAACACGGTAGCCGTGGCCCAGGCGCTTTCGGAGGAGCTCAATCAGATCCGCAAGACTCTGCCGGGCGGCGTGAAAGTAACTACGTTTTACGATCAGTCGACGTTGGTAAACGATTCCATCGCCAGCGTTCGCGACGCGATTCTGATCGGCTTGATTCTGGCCGCGATTATCCTGGTGCTGTTCCTGCGCGACTGGGGCAGTTCCATTGTCGCCGCGCTTGTGATCCCCGCGACCATCGCCATCACGCTGATCGCCCTGCGGATTCTCGGCGAAAGCTTCAACCTGATGACGCTGGGGGGGCTTGCCGCCGCCGTCGGTCTGGTAATCGACGACGCCATCGTGGTGGTGGAAAATATCGTCCTGCATCGCGACTCCGGCCAATCCCGTTCCGACGCGATTCGCTCCGCACTCCACGAAATCCGGGTCCCGCTGGTCGGCTCGACCATCACTCCGATCGTAGTCTTTCTTCCCCTCATCACCATCACCGGCGTAACAGGGACATTCTTCCGCGCTCTCGCCATCACCGTAGCCACGGCGCTGCTGACGTCGCTGGCGCTCGCGCTCACCTGGACGCCGACGCTCAGTCACTACCTGCTGCGCAGCCGGCCCTCGGAACACTCAGAAGAGTCTTCGGATGTGCGCGATCACGTTCAAGCCCGCGGAATCATGGGCACGGTGACGCGCTTCTACAATCGCGCTTTGCGATTCATGCTGGCCTATCCGATCGCCCTCGCTGTTGGCTCGATAGGACTGATCGTGGCATCCTACTTTTGCTATCAAGCGCTGGGCAGCGATCTCCTCCCCGCCATGGACGAAGGCGGATTCATTCTCGACTACCTGATGCCCGCCGGGTCCTCGCTCGACGACACGAACCAGGTTCTTCTGGGCGTGGAAAAGATTCTCGACGCGACTCCGGAAGTCGAAAGCACTTCGCGCCGCACCGGTCTTCAGCTTGGCTTGGCCGCCGTCACCGAAGCCAATACCGGAGACTTCTCCGTACGGCTCAAGCGCGGAAAACGACGCGCGATCGAGGAAGTCATCTCCGAGGTGCGCGGCAAGGTAAACAAGAAATACCCGCAGCTCGATGTCGAATTCATCCAGGTCTTGCAGGACATGATCGGCGATCTGACCAATTCCCCCGAACCGATCGAAATCAAATTGTTTTCCTCCGATCCGGCTTTATTGAAACAGTGGGGCCCAAAAATCGGCGACAAAATCAAAAAGCTCAAGGGCGTCGCGGATGTGAAGGATGGCATCGAAAACACCATCAGCGGCTCGGCGATCGTGATGAACGTCGATCCCGTGGTTGCCGCGCGCGCCGGATTTTCGCCGCAGGAAATCGAACTGGACGCCAGCGCGATTCTGCAAGGAGAGCCGGCGACCACTCCTGTCGTCGTGAACGATCGCGCCTATACGATCCGAGTCCGCTTCCCCCAGAACACGCGATCGACCCTCGATCAGATTCGCAACACCGTGCTCACCAGCAGCGCCACCGGCAAGACCGCGACTCTAGGATCGCTGGCCGCCTTCCAGGATGAAGCCGGGCAAACGGAAATCGTCCGCGAGAATCTGCAGCGCCGCATTGCCGTGACGGGTCGCTTCGAAGGAATCAGCCTCGGCAAGGGCATGGAGATGGTCCAGCAGACCGTCGCCGATATGCGTGTGCCGCCCGAGATTCGCGTGGTTTACGGCGGAACATACGAGGAACAGCAGAAATCCTTCAAGGATCTTCTCGTCGTTCTGGCGCTGGCCGTGATTCTCGTCTTTACGGTCTTGCTGTTCGAGTTCCGCACGTTCGCCGCACCGACGGCGATTGTCGCATCGGCCCTGCTTTCCACGTCAGGCGTTTTTCTGGCTCTCTTGATCACCGGCACCACGTTCAACATTTCGTCGTTCATGGGCGTGATCATGGTCATCGGCATCGTGGCCAAGAACGGCATCCTGCTGCTCGACGCCGATCAGCGTTTCCGCGCCGAAGGATACGCTCCGCGCGACGCCATGATCGAAGCCGGAGAGCGCCGCCTACGTCCCATTCTGATGACGGCGCTGGCGACGGTCGCGGGAATGATTCCGTTATCGCTCGCGATCGGAGCGGGTTCGCAGATGCTCCAGCCGCTGGCAATCGCGGTGATCGGCGGACTCATTGCATCGATGGTAATTTCTCTGATCGTGACGCCGATGGTCCACTATTATCTGAGCGGCCGCTCGAAAGAAGCCTGAGAGCCGTCAAATCTTTCCGCGGCACGCCTTCGCGCCGCAGCAGCAGGGTGTACGCTCCACATTTTTTCCGAAGTTGTAATCCACCGTGAGCTCTTCGTCTTTCTTGATCTTGCGAAGGCTCATGTACAGGATGTGTCCCTTCATCACCCGGCTGATCAGGTTCGGCTCGCAACTGTGGTTGATGATCTCCGCGCCGCTGCCGCCCACCGCGCCATCGATGGTCCAATAATCGTCGATGCCGAACATGTACGTGCACACGCCGCCATCCCTGCGCTTGGCTTCGCGGCGGTTAATGCGCTCGCCCGTATATTCGATCACCTTGCGGTTCGCCGGGATCGGAGCTTCGGCATAAACTCCATAGCGATGAATCTTCGAGCGCCGGATCACCAGCTTGAAACAGGTATATTGCGGGTTGAGATAAGGAGCTTTTATCGGTGCGGTTCCCATGGTCAATGTTTGGATAATCGGAACGGCGGCGATTCACGGGGCCGCAATTTAAAGAACAGTGTGACACAGACTCGGTGCTCGACTCTATGCCAACATCATAGTGGCAACAAAAGGAGCCGTCATGGCCTTAAGCGTACGTACTCTGGAGTATTTCTACATCAGGGTGGCAGACGAACCCGGCAAGGCGTATGAACTTCTCGCCAAGCTGGCGGCCGAAGAAATTAACTTGCTGGCCTTCAGCGCCGTCCCGTACGGCTCCGGTCACGTCGAGCTGACCGTGTTCCCGGATTCGAGCGCGAGGCTGGTGCGCGTCGCCGAGACACTGCGCTGGTCGCTGACCGGCCCCCAACACGCCTGCCTGATTCAAGGCGACGATCATTTGGGCGCTCTGGCTGAGATCCAGAAAAAGCTGCTGGATGCCGGCGTCAGCATCTACGCGTCCAGCGGCATTACGGACGGCACCGGTCATTATGGCTACGTCATCTATTTCAAAGAAGGAGATCACGTGGCCGCGACCACGGCGCTGGCGTCCTAAACGCCTACGCCCGGCGCCGCTGCACGTCCGGAAGAAACGCGGTCAGCAGTCCGATCGCCGGCAGGAATGAGCACACCCGGTAAACGAACTCGATACTGGTCGAGTCCGCCAGCTTTCCCAGCACCGCCGCGCCGATTCCTCCGAGACCGAAGGCCAGACCGAAGAAGAGCCCGGAGATCGTGCCGACCTTACCCGGAACCAGTTCTTGCGCATACACGATGATCGCCGGGAAAGCCGACGCCAGAAATAATCCGACCACCACCGTAATCAGGCAGGTCCACAGCAGACTCGCGTAGGGGAGCATCAGCGTAAACGGCAGCGGGCCCAAAATGGACCACCAGATCACTCGTTTCCGTCCGATCCGATCGCCAATCGGCCCGCCGATAATCGTTCCCGCCGCGACCGCGCCCAGGAACACAAAAAGATACAACTGGGCGCTTTTCACGGGGATATGAAACTTGCTGATCAGAAAGAACGTGTAGTAGCTGCTGATGCTCGCCAGATAGAAGAATTTCGAAAAGATCAGCGCGATCAGCACTGTGATCGCCATCGCGACCTTTTTCGACGAAGGACGAACGGCCGCGTCCATACTCTGCGTCTGCGATTTCTTGGTCAGCGTGCGGTGCGCCTTGTACCAGTTTCCGATGCGCGCGAGCAGAACCATGGCAACCAGCGCCCCCACCGAAAACCAGGCGATGCTCGGCTGTCCCATCGGCAGCACAATGAAGGCAGCCAGCAGCGGACCCAGCGCCGATCCGGCGTTTCCGCCCACTTGAAACAGCGATTGCGCCAGCCCGTGCTGCCCGCCCGAAGCCATCCGCGCCACTCGCGACGATTCCGGATGAAACACGGAGGATCCGATTCCCACGCAGGCCACGGCAAGAAGAACCATCGGAAAGGTCGGCGCTACCGAGAGCAGCAGGAGCCCCATCAACGTAAATCCCATCCCCGTCGCCAGGGAATATGGCAGCGGCTTATGATCCGTGTACAGCCCGACCACCGGCTGCAAAAGCGAAGCCGTCATCTGCGACGTTAACGTGATCAGCCCGATCTGGCCGAAGTCCAGGCGGTAGGAGGTCTTCAGAATCGGATAGACCGCCGGAATCACCGACTGAAGCATGTCGTTCAGAAGATGGCAGAAGCTCAGCGCCGCCAGGATCCGGAATGCAACCGTCTCCTGAGTCTTGGGTGATTCAGCTGCGGTAATGCTACTCAAAATCTCTCCAGGTAGTGTTGAAGACTGGGCAGGACCAACTTGCTGTCATTCGCAGTACCAGCCCTTCACCACCGAACCGCGAACGAAAGTGAGCGGATTCCAACCGAACTTCTAGTGTATCCCGTATCGGCCGATGAATCGTATCTAATGTTATTTCAGCAAGTTAGGGAAATGCCTTAGCCCATAGGAACTATTCTTCGGCCGACTCTTAAGTGAAACGCCGGACCGGACGATCTAAGGCCAATGGCGCACCACTTTAACGTCGACAATTTCATCAGGTTCCACGACTACACCCGGATCACCGGCACTCTGTCCGAGCCTGGGCAGGTGGTAAAGAGCGTAGTCGCCATTCAATCCGGCCAGCCAGTCGGATCGGGCGAGGTGAATCTGCCTACCCCGGGGCAAGCCGTCAAGACGCGCTTCGTGGTCACCTTTCTCTCTGAAAATTTCGACGCCAAAACGCTGGTTCTGGTCTTCGAGTTTGAGAATGGAAAGAAAGTCCAGCTCACAGGGTCGGAAATTGCGGATCTGTATTTGCACAATGAACAGGCCTCGAATCGGGCGGAGAAGCAGTTCTTCGACCGGCTGAAGACTCCCGGGTATGATCGTGTACTCGAGATCGGCAGCCGGGCACGATCCGGCATCATTCGGCGGCAACTGTTCGACGGCAAGGAATACACCGGAATCGATGTGTTGGATGGCCCGAACGTAGACATCGTCGGGGACGCCCACCTGCTAACGGCGCATCTGAGGCCCGAAAGTTTTGACGCGGTCTACTCCGTCTCGACCTTTGAGCATCTGGCGATGCCATGGAAGGTGGCAG
>DATGGL010000189.1:0-24697 GCA_035308605.1 Bryobacteraceae bacterium | reverse complement strand
GCTACAAATTCAAGCAGGACATCCAGGGCTATCTGCTGTCCGGACGCCACAGCTACATTTACCTGTTCGATATCGCCGCCAAAAAATCCGAGCGCCTCACTACGCAGAAGACCTGGGATGAAGCTTCGCCCGCGTGGTCTCCCGACGGCAACATCATCGCGTTCACCAGCAACCATGCCTCCGATCCCGATCGCGATCCAGACAACCAGATTTACATCGCCCCGGCGAAAGCCGGCGCGACCGAAAAAAGCCTTACGCCATCCGATACCCGCGTCGGCCGCGGACGTCCCGAGTGGAGCCCCGACGGCAAGTGGATCGCCTTCCTTCAGGGCGAAGAGAAAAAATGGGGCCAGTACAGCCAGGAGCATCTGGCGATCGTTGCGTCCGATGGCTCCTCGAAACCCGAACTCGTCAAAGCTGCATTGGAGCTCGACCGCGGCGTGAACGCTCCCCGCTGGGGTGCGGATGCGAAGACCATCTTTCTCACCGTGACAGACGACATGTCGGTCTACGGCGCACGCATCCCCGTCAGCGGCGGCCATGCCGAACCGCTGTTCGCCAAACCCGTCGTCCTCGGCCCGCGCCACAGCGCCGGCGCGTGCGCGGTGGTCATCAACGGCGCCGACGCGAAGCACAACGAGCTGTACGCATTCGAAAAAGACGGACTGCATCAGTTCACCCATCAGAACGACGCGCTCTCAGCGGAAATCGAATGGGCCAAGTCCGAAGAAGTCCGTTTCAAAAGCAAGGACGGCACCGAAGTTCACGGCCTGCTGACCTACCCCGTCGGCTACCAGCCCGGCGCCAAAGTTCCGCTTCTATTAAGAATTCACGGCGGCCCGAAAGCTCAGGACGCGCACCAGCTCTCGATCGAAGCGCAATGGTTCGCCGCCAACGGATATGCTGTGCTTCGCGTAAATTATCGCGGCAGCGACGGCCGCGGATCGCAGTATCAGAAGGCAATCTACGCGGACTGGGGACACTACGAGGTCGACGATCTTGAAGCCGGCGTCGATCACGTGATCAAAATGGGCGTCGCCGATCCCGACCGGTTAGGCGTTGGCGGCTGGAGCTACGGCGGCATCCTCACCGATTACATGATCGCGACCGACGCGCGATTCAAAGCCGCCACCAGCGGGGCCGGAACCGCATTCACCGTCTCGTTCTACGGCACCGATCAATACATCATTCAATATGACAACGAAATCGGCCCGCCGTGGAATCCGAAAGCCTGGGAGACCTACGTCAAGATCTCGTATCCATTCCTTCACGCAGACCGCATTAAGACCCCGACTCTATTCCTCGGCGGCGAACGCGATTTCAACGTCCCCGTGCAGGGCGGCCAGCAGATGTATCAGGCGCTGCGCAGCCTGGGCATCGATACGCAGCTCATCATTTATCCGAACGAATTCCACGGCATCCAGCGCCCCAGCTACGTGCGCGACCGCTACGAACGCTACCTCGCCTGGTACGACAAATATTTGAAAAAATCGTCGACGCCGGCTACCTCTTTGGCGGCTCAATAGAAACGCGCACACGCCGGTCGAGCGCCGCATAAATCGCCAGCGTCGCCAGAATCAGGATCGGCCCCTCCACGGGAACCAGTTCGTGAAATTTGTGCGTGCTCCACGCTCGATTCAACAACCACGGCATCGAAGGATCCGAATGGCTCAGCGAGAACCAATAGTGCGGGTTGATCTTGTCATCGTGCAGCCGCATCAGCCCCAGCGCCCAGAGCACAACGCCCGCGCCCACAATCGACAGCACCGCCGCGACGCCCGGCCGCTTCAGAATGCCCGTCCACGTCCCCTTCCAAGTTTGCCCGCGGCCGTCGCCCGGCAGCAACGCGACGCCCAGCAGCACGCCGATCGTCCCGCCGAGCAAGTCCATATAAATGTCGTTGAAATCGAACGGAACCGCGCGGCCGGTTGTCAGAAACGCATACTGATTTCCTTCATCCAGCCCGCCGAGAATAGTCACCCATGCAATCGATTCCACCGGCGATAGCGTCAGCGCCACCAGCGCCAGGCCCTCGGGAACATATTGCGGATAATGGACCAGCTCCGTATTGTTTGCCGTAAGCAGCCGCCACGTCCCGCCGATTAACGCCAGCGTTAACAGCCAGTACCCTAGCACCACCCGGCGCTCCGGCCGTCCCGCCGTGCGCCGGATCACGACCAGCGTGAACACAATCCCCAAAGTGACCGTCACCGCCGCGGACGTCTGGTAAATGAGTTTCAACCCCGTGTAGAACGAGATCTTTCCGATCAGGAGCTGAACCTGTTCGTGCGGGAATGTGACCAGGGCCGCGTAAACGATCAGGCCGGCCCAACCCCATCGCGGATGCCGATGAATTGCCGCGAGAAAACGCTCCACAGCGCGCACGAGAGGTTTTATTATGGCATGCTTCCCATTAGTGCGAGTTTTCATCTCCGCCGGGGAAGCGTCGGGCGATTTGTATGCATCGCGCGTGGTGGAGGCGCTACGCAAGCGCCATCCCGATATCGAGTTTTTCGGCTGCGCCGGCCCCCGCATGCAAGCCGCCGGCGTAAGGGCGATCGTCGATTCGCGCTCCATCGCCGTTGCCGGAATCGTCGAGGTAGTCGCCCACATCCCCCGGATCTGGAAGCAGTTTCGTAAACTCTGCCGCGCCGCCGCTGAGCAGAAACCGGACATCGCGGTCCTGACCGACGCTCCCGATTTTCATCTCCGCCTCGCCAAGCGATTGAAAAAACTAGGGATCCCGGTGATTTACCTGATCGCACCCCAAGCCTGGGCGTGGCGCGAGGGGCGGGTTCGCGGGATGCGGCGGACGATAAGCCGCCTGCTCGCGATCTTTCCCTTCGAAGAAGCCTTTTTCAACAAACGCGGCGTCTCGACGACCTATATAGGTCACCCGCTGGCCCGGATCGTCCGGCCATCGATGACCCGAACCGAATTCTGTTGCCGTTTCAACCTGCCTCAGGACAGTAAGATCGTTGTATTACTGCCAGGAAGCCGGCATGGCGAAGTCGAGCGCCATATCCCCGATTTGCTGGACGCTGCCCGCCGAATCGCCGAAAAGCATCCCGTCCGCCTGGTACTGGCCTTGCCTCCTGGATTCGGCGCGAATCAGGCAAAATTTTCGGAACGCGTCCGGGCCGCATCCATCCAAGTCATAGAAGGATCAACTTGGGACGCGCTTGCCTTCGCAGAGCTGGCACTGGCGGCCAGTGGCACCGTCACGATTGAGGCGGCTTTGCTTGGCGTGCCCATGGTGACCTTTTATCGGGTAAACGCGTTAAGTTGGATATTGGGGCGCTGGCTGGTAAAGGCGCCGTTTCTGTCGATGGTGAATCTGCTGGCGGAACGCAAGATTGTTCCCGAGCTGATCCAGGCTGAGATGACGGGTGAACGCATTGCCGCAGAAGCCGCCAGGCTGTTAGGTGACGAGCCCGCGCGTTCCGCCATGCGGGCGGACCTGGCCGAAGTGGCCGGCAAGCTAGCGACGGTGGACGATCCGATGGAGACCGCTGCGAAGTGTATCGAGCAGGTTTGGATTGAGAAGGTGTTGAGTGAAAGCAAAGCAACTGTACAGGCGATTTAGATTCGGGCTGTTCGCGCTGCTTGCCGTTACGGCTCTGGCGCAAGACCGCGGCGATCGCGGCGGACGCTCGCGTATAGACGTGCAAAGCTACGGCATCGATGCTCAGATCGATCCGGTCGCCCAAACCATTACCGCAACCGCTCTGGTCCGCTTCACCCCGCTCGACGATACCTCATCCCTTACCTTCGAACTGAACAATGCTCTCGCCCTGACCAAAGTCCTCGACGAGGACGGCCGCCAGATTCCGGCTTCCCGCATGCAGCAGGACATGAGCATCCGGCTGAGCCTTCCGCAGACGCTGCAAAAGGGCAAGCCGGCGGCGCTCACGTTCATCTACGACGGCAAGATCACGGGCAACGAGGAATCGCCCGTTTTCGGAATCAAATTCGCCGCGATTCATCCTGAGTACTCCTACTTCCTCTATCCGTCCCGTTGGTTTCCCGTGAATGACTACACCACGGACCGTTTCAACTCCGACATGAAGATCACGGTTCCCACGGGCTATCACGTGGTTGCCAGCGGAATCGATACGGACGAAAAAGCGCCCGCCGGGATGAGTTCGACGCGAGTCCGGTTCAATCAGGCGTCCTTCCCCGGCAACTTCGCGATCGTGAAAGGCGAGCCGAAACCGGTCAACTCGGGCGGAATCACGACGTACTTCTACCTGCGCCAAAGCGCCGCCATGGCGCCACAATACGGCGACGAAATCTCCAAGGCGATGACTTACTTCACGGGCCTGTACGGCCCGGCGCTCAAGAAAGATCTGCGCGTCGTCGAAACCGAAGACGGAGCGCCCAACGGCTACTCGACCCCAGGCGTCCTGTTCCTTTCGCCGCACGCGATCGGCAAGCAAGTGGACATCAGCCTGGTAGCGAATCAAGTGGCCCGGCAGTGGTGGGGCCTGATGGTTTCCCCCTCCACGCGGAACCATATGTGGATCGAAAACGGCCTCGCGCGCTATGCCGAGCTGCTTTATAGCGAACATGTCAACGGAGCGGGCGCGTTCGACACCGCCGTTCACAACACCTACGTCGAAGCGCTGACCGTCGATCAGCCGCCGCTGATCCAGTCCGCCCGCCTGGAGGACTATTCGCCCGAGTTCTGGGCGGAAACCGCCGGAAAGGGCGCGGCCGTCCTCAACATGCTGCGCGGCGTGATTGGCGACGACAATTTTTCCAAGCTTCTAAAAGCGATCCCGGAGAAGTACGCCTTCAAATCCATCAGCACCGACGATTTTCGCAAACTGACCGAAGAGATCGCGGGTCAGGAACTGAACTGGTTTTTCACCGAATGGATCGAATCCAGCGGCGCGCCTGAATTCAAGATGGAATACACCGTATTCCGCACGCAGAAGGGCTTCCGCGTGATGGGCAAAGTCACGCAGGATCTCGACCTGTTCCGCATGCCGATCGATATGAAGATCGAGACCGAAGGCAATCCGGAGGAGAAGAAGGTGGAAGTAGTCGGCACTTCCTCTGAGTTCGCCATCGAAACGTTCGGCAAACCCAAGAACGTGATTCTCGATCCCCGCAACCAGGTCCTGCACTACGACAATGACACTCGCGTGGCCGTAGCGATCCGCCGCGGCGAACAGTTCCAGCAGGTCGGCGAATACTCTGAAGCGCTCAAGGAATATCAAAAGGCGCTGGAAGTAACGCGCAACAGCTCGCTCGCGCACTATCGAGTCGGGGAGCTATTCTTCCTGCAACAGAACTGGCAGCCGGCGGCGAACGAGTTCCGCGAAGCCCTCAGCGGCGACTTGACGCCGAAGTGGACCGAAGTCTGGGCGCACATCAACCTGGGCAAAATCTTCGACATCAGCGATCAGCGCGACCGCGCCGTAAACGAATATCGCCAGGCGCTGCGGACCAAGGACAACACCTACGGCGCGCTGGAAGAAGCGGGCAAATATATTAACGAGAAGTTCGTACGTCCGCGGATGACCAACTAAGGTGGAAGAGATCATCTTTCAGACCCAGACGTGCGACGAATCCGGCGTGCTTATCGCATCCTGGAGTGCGGTGCCACTTCGAGGCGGGCGGCACGACCCGAAGGATCAGATTACACTTCGATTAAGGCAGGTCGGGGACCTGCCCTACTAATTTAAGAGCGGTTGAACCTCAGTGCCCCTCGGCCTCTAAAAATCGCTCCGCTTCAATCGCCGCCATACATCCCGCACCCGCGGCTGTGATTGCTTGGCGGTACGTCCGATCCTGCACATCGCCAGCGTGGAAGACGCCGGTGATATTGGTCTTCGCCCCGCCATGCGTGACGATGTAGCCGTCGTGATCCAGGTCGATCTGGCCCTTGAACGGCTTGGTATTCGGAATGTGCCCGATCGCCACGAAGAATCCGTCGACTTCCTGATCCCAGGTCTTGCCGGTCGACACATTGCGCAGCCGCACTCCGGTCACGTTGTTCGCGGAGGGATCGTAGATATCGTCGACCACCGTGGCATGCAGGAACTTGATCTTCGGGTTCGCGCGCGCCCGGTCCAGCATGATCTTCGATGCACGGAAATGCTCGCGGCGATGGACCAGCGTCACTTCGGAGGCGAAGCGCGTGAGAAAATTTGCTTCTTCCATGGCCGAGTCACCGCCGCCGATGACCATGACCTTCCGTTCGCGATAAAAAGCGCCGTCGCAGGTGGCGCAGGAACTGACGCCTTTTCCGATCAGCTTCTGCTCGTTCGGTAACCCCAGCCACCGCGCCGAGGCGCCCGAAGCGATAATCACGGTGCGGGCTTCATGCCACTCGCCTTCGACATTGATGCGGAACGGGCGATTGGAAAGGTCGGCCTCGGTGACGGTGCCGTAAATATATTCGGCGCCGAACCTCTCGGCCTGCTTTTTCATGTTCTCGACCAGTTCCGGCCCGTCGATGCCCTGCGGGAATCCAGGAAAGTTTTCAACTTCGGAGGTAATCGAAAGCTGGCCTCCCGGTTCGTGCCCAATCACGACCAGGGGCTTGAGGTTGGCTCGGGCCGTATAGATCGCGGCGGTGTTCCCGGCGCAGCCGGAGCCGATGATAATGACGTTGCGCACGCCCTATGTTAGCAGTGCTGGCAAGCGGTTCGCGCTATTCTCCGAGGCGTTCTCCGAGCTGTTCTCCGAGCTGTTCTCCGAGCTGTTCTGAAGACCTGTCCTCAGAGCCAGAGCAGACCGGCGACGGGAGCTCTCTTCATGCGTCTAGAGTCGCTCCCAACAGGGCTTCCAACGATGGGCTCGCAGTCACTCTGGTACCACAAACTTCGCTGGTACGAACCGCTAAATCGGCCCATGACTGCGGCCTCGCAATTATTCAACTGAATGCAGGTAATACTCTTGCCGAATCAACGCCGAGGCTACATGGTAAGTGATACAGTATTTCGAAACGGAGAGCCCCCATGCTCAGTAGACTTGCGATTCTCACAACCCTCGGTGCCGTTTTAGCCTTTCCTGCGTTCTCGCAGGACGACCCTCCTCCCGGCCGGGTCGCGCGCCTTGGTTATCTTGCCGGAACTGTTTCTTTTCAACCCGCCAGCGTCGAAGATTGGACCCCCGCCGAACTGAATCATCCGGTCGTGCTGGGCGATCACATCTGGACCGAGGCCGATGGTCTGGTGGAATTGCAGACCAACAATGCGTCGGTTCGCCTGGCCGGGCGCACCAATTTTTCGTTTCTGAACCTGAGCGACACGGTGACCCAGATTGAGATCACCACCGGGACTCTCAATGTCCGGCTGCACACCCTGGCTCCGAACGAAGGGTTCGAGATCGACACGCCGCAGCTTTCCTTCACCCTGCTGCGGAATGGCGATTATCGCATCGATGTCACCGAGGCCGGCGACGCCACCATCACCACGGTGCGCGCGGGCGACGCCGAAATCAACATGGGCGACAAGGCCACGGCCATTCACCTGGGGATGATGGCGCGGGCGACCGGCACGGAGGCGAATGCGGTTCTGGAAGCTCCGCACCCGCTGGGACCGGCGGATCGTTTCGATGCGTTCTGCATGGATCGCGATCGTCGCGAGGAAGCCGTTGTCGCGGCGCGTTATGTTTCGCGCGACGTTCCCGGATATGCGGATCTGGACGGGTTTGGCGGCTGGCGCGTCCACCCGGCGTACGGCAATGTCTGGTTCCCCTCGGGCCTGGTGGCCGGATGGGCGCCCTACCGCTTCGGGCATTTCGGCTGGCTCGAGCCGTATGGCTGGACCTGGATTGACGACGCTCCGTGGGGTTGGGCTCCCTTTCATTTTGGACGCTGGGTCGTGGTCGACGGCGCGTGGGGCTGGGTTCCGGGCACCATCGTGGTTCGTCCGGTGTTTGCTCCGGCGCTGGTGGCCTTCGGAGACTTTCCGGTCGGCGTGGTTGTGGCCGAACCGGTGGTCGGCTGGTTCCCGCTGGGCTTCGGTGAAGTCTACGTGCCGCCATTCGCTGTCGCCCCCGCTTATCTCGCGTCCTTCAACGTCGGCATCGTCATCGGAGCCGGCTTCAGCGTCGGCGGATATCACTACATGCATCGCGACGGTTATATGACGGCAATGCGCCATGGCGATTTTGAACATGGACGAGCGTTGCACGGCGATCATCTGCGCGTCGGCCGCGAACATATGGCCCGGGGCCGCTTCGGCGATCATGCCGGAATCAATCCACACCGGGATGCCGTGATGGGGCATCGCGGGGCGGCTCGCGGCATTCCGCCGCGCGGCGTTGGCGAGCGTGGCATCCAGGCGCATCGCGGCGTTCCCAATCGCCCGGCGTCGTTCGATCGCGGAGCTTCTGCGCGGGCAGCGCATCCTGGTCAGGCAATGCGCGGCAGTGAGCGGGCCAGCATGGGCCGTCCGAACTCGAACGTGCACGGCGCTGGCGGAGCTCGCGGTAATTCGATGGCGGGGAATCATGGTCCGGCCGGCGGCAGCCGCGGTCCGAGCGCTGGAAGCCGAGGTCCGAGCGCAGCCAATCATGGTCCGGCCGGCGGGAGCCGTGGTCCAAACGCCGGTGGGAGCCGGGGTCCGAGCGCCGGCGCCAGCCGTGGTCCAAGTGCGGGTGCAAGCCGTGGTCCAAGTGCGGGCGCAAGCCGTGGTCCAAGTGCAGGCGCAAGCCGTGGTCCGAGCGCCGGCGCAAGCCGTGGTCCGAGTGCAGGTGCAAGCCGTGGTCCGAGTGCAGGCGCAAGCCGTGGTCCGAGCGCAGGTGCAAGCCGTGGTCCTTCCTCGCCGAGCGCTGGTGGTCGTCCCGGCGGAGCGCCGGCAGCAGGTGGTCGTCCCGGCGGAGCGCCGGCAGCAGGTGGCCGTCCCGGTGGAACGCCGACAGCAGGTGGGCGTCCCGGTGGAGCGCCAACGGCCGGTGGACGTCCGGGTGGAGCGCCTGGTGGAGGAGCGATGGGCGGCCGTCCGGGTGGAGCGCCTGGTGGTGGAGCGGCGGGTGGCCGTCCGGGTGGAGCGCCCGGAGGTGGTGGTCGCCCGGGTGGGGCGCCGTCGGGCGGTGGACATCCGTCCGCTCCGGCCGCTGCACCGAAGCATAAGTAGTTGACCTCGGCCGGCTGCTGCGCATCAAGTCCCGGATTGCGGGCGCGCGGCAGCCGGCTCTTTCTTACCCGACTAACATTAATAGGAGAAACCGCCATGAACCTCGAAACTCTCTGCGTCAGTTGCATGGAAGACGATACGGGCAGTCCGATATGCCCCAGGTGCGGAGCGCCGGCTCAACTTTCGCACACCAACACGATCCAGCTCGCCCCCCGCACGATTCTGCGCCAGCAATATCTGATCGGGCGCGCGCTCGGCCACGGAGGGTTCGGCATTACGTATTTGGCGTGGGATATCGGCCTGCAAGCGCGGCTCGCCGTGAAGGAATACATGCCGAGCGGCGTCGCCGGCAGAAGCACGCCCAGCACGCTGGTTCATGCGTTCTCGGAACGGATGCAGGAAGAGTACGAATGGGGCCTGGAGCGCTTCCTGGAAGAAGCGCGCGTGTTGAAAAAGTTCAGCAACCATCCCAATATCGTTTCCGTCGACACCATCTTCAAAGACAACGGCACAGCATACATGGTGATGGAGTACCTGGAAGGCATGACCTTCGAGGAATTCCTCGCGCGGCGCGGCGGCAAGATCACGTTCGAGACCGGCCTGCGGATCATGGTCCCGATCATGGACGCACTGGCGTCGCTGCACGCCGAAGGGATTCTGCACCGCGACATCAGCCCGGATAATATCCATCTCGCCAAGACCGGCAAGGTGAAGCTGATGGATTTCGGCGCGGCGCGCAATGCGCTCAGCCAGAAGAGCCGGAATCTTTCCGTGATCCTGAAAGAAGGCTACGCGCCGGAGGAGCAATATCGATCCAGCGGCATTCAAGGCCCCTGGACCGATGTCTACGGAACGGCGGCCACGCTGTATCACGCGATCACTGGAAAGATTCCGCCGCCATCGCTCGATCGCGCCGCGGAGGACCGGATGGAGACCCCATCGCAGCTCGGCGTCGCGATTTCCGCCGCGGCCGAAACCGCGCTGATGCGGGCTCTCGCGGTGCGCGCGTCCGACCGGTTCCAGTCGATGGAAGATTTCAAAGCCGCGCTGACGGGGGAAGCTCCGGCGAAGCCTGTTCCGGTCGTGGCGCAGATGGCGCCGGTTCCTCCGACGCCTCCGGTGCAGGCATCTCAGATCCCGCCGACCGTGCCGGTGTCGCAGATTCCGCCGACGGCCCCGGTGATGGCGCAGCAGAGCTATACGCCGCCGGCTCCTCCCACCTATTCGCCGCCGGCGAGCTACAACCCTCCGCCGCCGCAGCCGAATTATCCGCCGCAACAAGCGAGCTACCCGCCTCCGCCCCCGAATTATCCGCCGCAAAATTACGCGCCCCAACAAAACTATGCGGCGCCGCCGGTTGCTCCGCCGCCGCAGCAGCAGAAAAGCTCGTTACCGAAGTGGCTGATTCCGGTGGCCGTTCTCGCGCTGTTGGTGCTCGCCGGCGGTGCGACGGTCGCGATGAAGTATGGGCCGGATCTCATCTCCAAAATCACGAATAAACAGGATGCCGGAAAACAACCTCCCGGACAGCAGCCGCCACCGCCGGATCAGCAAAACGGCGGCGGCGCGCCGCAAAGCGACGACGATCGCCAGAAGCAGCTCGAACAGGCGCAGCAGCAGGCCGCCGGGCAACCAGCGCAGCCGGCGGCGCAAGAGCAGGCGCCTCCGCCGGCGGAACAGCCAGCCGAGCCGGCTCCGATTCCCCCGCTGGCGCCCATGCCTGCGACCGAACCGGCTCCGCGCAGAGCAGTAGCTGTCGTTCCGGCACCGGTTCCCGCAGCCCCCGTTGCTGCCGTGCCGGCCGCGCCTGGATATGACCGGATGGTCGCCAGTGCCGAAGATATGATTAACAACAGCCAGTACGCCGAAGCCGCCGCGGTCCTGAAACAGGCGATCGCCGCGAATCCGAACCGGCCGCAGGCCTACAATACGCTGGCCAAGGACGAGCTCTATTTCCTGCACGATCCGGCCGCGTTCCAGCACTACACGGCGTCGCTTGCGCGCGGCGGCAGCGCGACCTTCTACGTCTATCACGATCATCAGAACGGCGAGTTCATGAGCTACTGCTCCGGCTGGCTTACCGTGTCCAAAGGCAAAGTATCGTTCAAGGCCGACGATACGGTGCACAGCTTCCCGCCCGCGCCCATCAAGGAAGCCAAGAAGAATCGCGTGTTCGGGAGAATCCTGAGCGCGCAGGGCAAGAGCCTGCATGCCTTCCACGTCCGCTTACTCAGCAATCAGAATTTCAATTTCGGGCCGAGCAGCCAGACGCCGGGTCCGGAGACGGATTTCATTCTGAAGTCGATCGGCTAGAAAAAAAAAGAAGCGGCTCGTGTCGCAGAACGCGAGCCGCTTTAAAGGCAGTCTAACGGTGTTGTAGGTTGAGGATCGCATTCGCTTCGGGAGATGAAAATAGGTCCCGGGTACGGCTTCGTACCAGGACCGATTTGCGTTCCGCCTAGAGCCAGAAAGTAACGACGCGATTCGCCACCAGCGCTCCCACGTAGGCGAAAACGGTCATGTAGGCGAACTGCACGGCAGGCCATGTCCACCCGCCGGTTTCACGGCGTACGACGGCGATGGTCGACATACATTGCATGGCAAAGGCGAAGAACACGAGCAAGGCGGCCGCGCCTCCCGGAGTCAGATCGTGGCGCAGGGCGTCTTGCAATCCCTCCGATTTCTGGCCTTGTTCCTCAACGCCGTAAATGGTGCCGAGCGTCGCGACAATCACCTCCCGCGCTGCCAGAGAAGTGATTAAGCCGATGCCGATCTTCCAATTGAAGCCGAGCGGCTTGATGGCAGGCTCGACGGCGTGTCCGATCATGCCGGCAAAGCTTTGTTCGATCGGCGGCTGTTTCCCGCCATTCAACGGGAAGTAGGAGAGCACCCAGATCACGACGGCGACCACTAGAATCACCGTGCCCGCCCGCCGCAAGAAGACTTTGGAACGATCGACGAGGCGCAGGCCCAGCGACTGAAATGTAGGCCAGCGATACGGCGGCATCTCGAGCATGAATGAGGATCGCGTGCTCTTCAGGACGGTGGATTTCAGCAGCCTGGCAGTGGTGATCGCGGCCAGGAATCCAATGATATATAGGCCCAGCATCGCCGCCACCTGCGTGCTCAGGATCCAGGCAAAGCGGCGGTTGGGAATAAACGCGGCGATCACCAGCGTGTACACCGGCAGCCGGGCCGAACAAGTCATGAACGGCGCGATCAGTATGGTGGCGATACGGTCCCGCTTGTTTTCGATGGTGCGCGTCGCCATGATGGCCGGAACCGCGCAGGCGTAGGCGGACAAGAGCGGAATGAAGCTCTTGCCTTGCAGGCCGAATCGCGACATGGTGCGATCGGCGATCAGGGCGGCCCGCGCCAGATATCCGGAGTCTTCCAGAATCCCGATGAACAGGAACAGCAGCAGGATCTGAGGCAGAAACTGAATCACCGAGCCGACGCCCTTCCAAACTCCGTCGACCACCAGAGAGCGCAGCGCGGCGTTCGGCAAAAGCGTGCCGATCCAATTGCCGGAAGAAATGCGGAAGGCGTCGACCGCGTCCATAATCGGTCGCGCGCCGCTGAAAATCGTTTCGAATACGCCGATCACGACCAGTACAAACACCAGCGGGCCGATGATCGGATGCAGAAAGACGGAATCCAGCCGCCGGGTCCACAAAGGAGGAGCGGGAGCGTGGTACTTGGTCTTATCCCCGATATTCGCAGCCCACGCGCGGCACTTGGGGACATCTTGAATGACCGGCAGTTCCATTAAACGCTTCGGAGGGGCCGCGCCGAGGGTCGTGCCGGCCAGGAACTGGAAAACTTTGTCGACGCCGTCGCCTCGCGATGCGCTCACCAATGCCACCGGAGCGCCGAGCTGCATGGCGAGCTCGGCTGAATCGATTTCACCGCCCCGGCGGCCCAGATCGTCGGCCATATTAAGGATCACCAGGGTCGGCAGATTCAGACTGAGGACCGGCGCGGCTAACACCAGATGCCGGCTTAGGTTGGTCGAATCCAGAATCAACAGCACCGCGTCCGGCCGCGGCATGTCTTTCATGGTGCCGGAGAGGACGTCGTGCGTAACGCGCTCGTCTTCGGAGCGCGGATTCATGCTGTAAATTCCGGGAAGATCCACCAGGAACACTTCACGATCCGCGTCGAGTTTCGCGCGGCCCATCCGGTGCTCCACTGTCACCCCGGGGAAATTGGCGACCTTTTGCCGGAGCCCGGTGAGCCGGTTGAATAAAGTCGATTT
This sequence comes from Bryobacteraceae bacterium, assembly GCA_035308605.1. Taxonomy (GTDB): domain Bacteria; phylum Acidobacteriota; class Terriglobia; order Bryobacterales; family Bryobacteraceae; genus Palsa-187. Next base: position 11,344 of record DATGGL010000189.1, on the reverse strand, counting down.
CCCGGAATTCGGCGGACCGACGATCGCTACAATCTGGCGTCTGGTCTGGACCGGCGGCAGCGTGATCGTCGCCGCAGGACAGCCGTGGCAGTCGCCCATTCTGCTACCTTCAGCGGAGAATCAACCGGATCGCTGTTTCGCGCCGCAGAGCGACTTCCGACCCGTCGACCCGAAACACCCTGGGATCTCCGCCCGGAGCGGAATGCGCCGGCGTCACCGCATGGCCGGGAAGGAAGCCCAATTCCATGAGCCTGCGGGCGTCATCTTCCGGCAGGTCCAGTCTTTCGAGAATCCCGGATTCCCCGCGTTTCAGTTCGGTTAAATTTCTGGGCACGTTCTTCGGCGCCACGGTCCCGTTGTTGAAACTCATTTGCAGCTCGAATCCAGTGTCCTGTAGGAGGCCATCTAAGTCAAGATCCACTTAGTCCTATACCCGACAAGCCAATTGCATCTGGGGAACTAATACCAACTGCCCACTGGCTTCACCCACAGGATACTACAACTAGGACTGGAATGGTCGGGTATTTCAGTAAAGCGGCAAAACGCGGCTGGGAACGGTAGCCCAAGCTGCCCAAAGTGGATCGTCCGGGGTTACACTCTTTTCTATGCGACGACTCCTACTGCTCCTGGTTCTCTTCAATGCTCTCGCCAGTTTGACCTTCGCCCAGCGCCGCGGCGTAACCGCGGAAGATTACTTCGCCTTTGAAACCGCGAACGATCCGCAAATCTCGCCGGACGGAAAATGGGTCGCGTATACCGTCACCACCGTCGATCAGAAGACTAACCGGCGGATGTCGCGAATCTGGATTGCGGCGCTTGACGGCAGCCATCCAGCGGTTCCGTTCACGGCCGAGGCGAATTCGTCGACGTCACCGCGCTGGTCCCCGGATGGGCGCTTCATGGCGTTCCTTTCGGCCCGCGATCAGGGGCGTCCGCAGATCTGGCTGCTGTCGCGCAACGGCGGCGAGGGGCGGCGCGTGACGAATCTCGAGAATGGAGCATCGAATTTCGAATGGTCGCCCGATTCAACCCATTTTGTGTGCCTGACGCGGACGGGTCCGCCGGCCAGTAAGAACAGCGACGTCCGGCACTACACCCATATCAATTACAAGTTCAACGATACGGGCTGGTTCGACGAAAAGCGCTCGCACGTTGCGGTGGTCGACGTGAAGACCGGAGCCGCGAAGCAGATCACCGACGGCAACGACTGGAATGACACCGATCCGCACTGGTCCCCCGATTCGACCCGCATTGCATTCGTCTCGAATCGGACCGGGCACGAATACGATAACGATCGCAATCAGGACGTGTGGGTGATTCCAGCCACGGGCGGCGCGCTTACGAAGATTTCGGACCACGACGGTCCGGACCGCAGCCCGCGCTGGTCTCCTGACGGACGGCGGATCGCTTTTCTGGGCTCGGAAGACGAAGAAGACGGTCCGCAAATTTATGTGGCGTCCGCGGAAGGCGGAAAATCGACCGCTCTGAGCAAGAATTTCGATCAACTCGTCGGAGAAGTGACGTGGGCCGAGGACGGCAAGGCGATCTACTTTGGCTCGGCCGTCAAAGGCGAAACGCACATCTACCGCATGGACACGGCGAATGGGTCCGTGAAGGCACTGACCTCCGGCCCGCGGAATATTCACGGTTTCACGCTCGACAAGACCGGGAAGGTCGTTTATCTCGCCAACGATTTCGAGCATCTCGACGACGTTTATACGCGCGACAGCATCGCGGCGCCGGAACGGCAGGTCACGCATCTCAATGCGGATCTATCGAGCAAGCTGGAGATGGCGAAGGTCGAACGGCTTCCTTATAAAGCTGCCGATGGGCTTGAGGTCGACGGGTTCATCGTAAAGCCGGTGGGATTCGATCCAGGGAAGAAGTACCCGATGGTAGTGAGCATTCACGGCGGTCCGGCTGGGATGTACGGGGTCGACTGGTATCACGAGTTTCAGGTTTACGCGGGGCGCGGATGGGCCGTCTTCTTCTGCAATCCGCGGGGTTCGACGGGATACGGCCACAAATTCCAGCGCGCGGTGGCGCGCGAATGGGGCGGCAAGGCGTACGCGGATATCATGACCGGCGTCGAAGAAGCGCTGAAGAAGAATCCGTGGATTGACCGCGATCGGCTTGGTGTTACCGGCGGTTCCTATGGCGGGTTCATGACCAACTGGATCGTCACGCAGACCAATATTTTCAAGGCCGCGGTTACGCTGCGGAGCATTTCGAATTTCATCAGCGACGACGGCACCCGCGACGGCGCGTACGGACACGAACGCGATTTCGGCGGCGACATTTTTCATAATTACGAGGAGTATTGGAAGTACTCGCCGCTGCACTACGTCGCGAATGTGAAGACGCCGACTCTGGTATTGCATTCCGACAACGACTATCGGGTGCCGATCGAACAGGGCGAGCAGTGGTTCCGCGCACTACAGCGCTATCACGTGACTTCGGAATTCGTGTTGTTCCCGCGCGAAAATCACAATCTGACACGTACGGGGGAACCGAAGCATCTGGTCGAGAGCCTGAACTGGCAGTGCTACTGGTTCGATCGATTCCTCGGCGGCAACGAAAACGCAAAGCGTCCGACGGACTAAAAGGGTCCAGCAGTCTGTGGCAGCCCTTCCAATGCTGATGCGGGGATAATGGAGTTATGAGCAAGCAGCGCGTGGCAGAGCAGGTGACTGACGCCGTTGCCACATACGACTCAGATTTTTTCGAGTGGACGCAGCAGACGGCGGAGTTGATCAGGCAGGGCCGTCTGACCGAAGCCGACCTGGAGCATGTCGCCGAGGAGATCGCCGATATGGGGAAGCGCGACCGGCGGGAAGTTCGTTCACGGCTCAGGGTGCTGCTGGTGCACTTGCTAAAGTGGCAGCTTCAACCCTTACAAAGGACTTCCTCCTGGAAGGCGACCATTCTCGAACAACGCGCGCAACTGGCGCTGGTCTTGGATGACTCACCCAGCTTGCGCCGGATTCCCGCAAACGAACTTGAGGTGGTCTATAGATCGGCAGTCGACAGAGCGATCGCGGAAACCAAGCTGGCACCCGATGTGTTTCCTGCGGACTGTCCTTTTACGATCGCCGAGATCGTGGATCACGACTTTTTCCCGAACTAGTCCCACGCGACAATAGAGACGAATGCTCGCGCTTGCGCCCGCTCTGGAGAGAATTGTCCGCGAGCTCCATCAACTTGGATTTCGTCCGCTGATTGTCGGCGGCGCGGTTCGCGATGCGCTGCATTCCGAGAAGGTGCATCCGAAGGATATCGATGTCGAGGTCTACGGCATCACCTACGACCGGCTGGCCGAGTTGTTATCGGTTCACGGCCGCGTGGATCTGGTGGGCAAATCGTTTGGCGTGGTGAAGCTCACGGCTTCTTCGGGCGATGCTTGCGATTTCAGCGTTCCCAGGCGGGACAACAAGATCGGACTGCATCATCGCGATTTTCGGATGACGTTCGATCCGTCGATTACGCCGCGGGAGGCCGCCAGCCGGCGCGATTTCACCATCAATGCGATCGCGTTCGATCCGATTACACATGAGGTCCTGGATTTCTTTGGAGGCCGCGACGATTTGAACGGCCGCATCCTGCGAGCCACCAGCGTCGCGTTCTCGGAAGATCCGCTGCGCGTTCTGCGAGGAATGCAGTTAGCCTGCCGCTTCGATTTAACCGTCGAACCGGGAACGGCGGAAATGTCGCGGTCGATTGCACACGAATATTCGACGCTGGCGCGGGAACGCGTTGCCGAAGAGTTCATGAAATGGGCCACCAAGGCTTCGCATCCCGGGCGAATCGCGGAATATCTGGATGCCACGGGCTGGATGGGGCACTTTCCGGAATTGCAGATGATCGCCGGTGTGCCGCAGGATCCGGAATGGCATCCGGAGGGCGACGTCGGGATTCACACGATGTACGTAGTCGATCAAGCCGCGGGTATTGCCGAACGCGATCGGTGCGAGGGTGACGATCGCGCGGTGCTGCTGTTTTCGGCTTTGACGCACGATTTCGCGAAAGCGGATACGACACAGCTTCGAGAAAAAGAGGGGCGGCTGCGTTGGACCGCTTACGGGCATGAAGCGGCCTCGGGTCCGCTGGCGCGGCGATTCCTGGAACGGATCGGGATTAAGGCGGCCATTATCGATCAGGTGGTTCCCTTGGTGGAGCACCATCTGGCGCACTCGAGTATCGGGATGGAGGTGACGCCGCGCGCGGTGCGGCGGCTGGCGATGAGGCTCGCGCCGGCCAGTATCACGCAACTGGTCCGGCTGATCGAGGCGGATGCTTCCGGACGTCCGCCGCGTCCGCCGGGATTACCGGATGCCGCGGCGCGATTGCGCGATGTCGCCGCGGCGCAGTCGGTGCATGAACGGCCGCAGGCGCCGTTGATCCTGGGGCGGCATGTGCTGCCGTATTTCAAAGACCAGCCGGGGAAACACATCGGGCGAGTGACTCGGGCGGCGTATGAAGCTCAGGCGGATGGGGCTTTTTCGAACGAAGAAGAAGCGCTGAAGTGGCTGGCGGAATACGTTGAGCGGACGGCTGTCTGAAGGCGGGGGATCCGCTTCCTTTGGTCGCGGTTCGGTGGCGAGGTAGTACGAAATCCGTCAGGACAGGAGCTTGTTTACGTCGGCGTAGGGGATCGCGCCGTCGGTCATGGCGGAATATGTGCCCTGCTCCCGCAGCTCGCGGGCGATCCGGTCGATAAGGCCGAGCGTGGCGCGCATCGGGCCGGAGCCAACGCTGATTCTACGAACTCCCATGGATTCCATTTCGCCCGCCGATGGAGCGCCGGCGGTTGCGAGAATGTTCAGAGGTTTTCCGACAGCCTTGACCAGGCGTGCGATGGTTTCGCGATCGCGAACGCCGGGAGCGAAGACGCAATCGGCGCCGGCTTCGCCATAAGCGTTCAGCCGTTCGACGGCGCGATTGAAGCGCGTGGACTCGTCGCCGATGGAGTTGAGGAAGATGTCGGTGCGCGCGTTGATCACCATCCCGGGCGTCGCGGCGCGGACGGCCTGAATCAGGCTGACCTGGGCGGCTAGGTTGACCAGCTTGTCTCCAACGAAATCTTCGAGATTCATTCCGACGGCTCCGGCGGTCCAAACGCCGCGCGCAGTGGCGACGGGATCACCGTAGCCGGCTTCGACGTCGGCGGTAACCGGGATTTTGACGGCCCGGGCAATCCGTTCGACCAAGGCCAGCATCTCCGCGGCGGGAATCAATTCGCCGTCGGGATAGCCGAGCGCGAAGGCCACGCCGGCGCTGGTTGTGGCGAGGGCCGGGAATCCGGCTCGTTCAAAAATGCGGGCGCTGGAGACGTCCCAAGCGTTGGGAAGCACCAATATAGGAGGGCCCTGATGCAGGCGCCGTAGTGTTTGGGCTTTATCCATCATGCTTGAGCATACTTGACCCGATAGAATGGGCGTATATGCGATTCTTCGTGGCTCTCGCATTCGCCGCGGGTTTGTTCGGTCAGCAGCCGTTCGATGTTGCGGCGATGCTCCGGCTGGCGCGCATCAGCGAGCCGGTGTTGTCGCCGGACGGAAAATTGGTTGCGTTCACGGTACAGACGGTGGATCTCGACCAGAACGCGAAGCCGAAACAGATTTATGTGGTCGGGCTGAGCGGCGGGTTCCCGCATCAGATCACGCGGGAAGGAACCGATAACGAGCGTCCGCGCTGGTCGCCCGATTCGAAGCAGATTTATTTCGTCTCGAATCGCGACGGGTCCTCGCAGATTTGGAGCATGGGGCCGGATGGCGCGAACGCCCGCCAGGTGAGCCACGTTTCGACGGAAGCGGGCGGGATTCTGGTTTCGGCCGACGGCAAGAAGATCGTGTTTTCGTCCAGCGTTTATCCGGAATGTGGATCGGATGACCGCTGCAACAAAGACAAGATCGAGACGGAGGCCAAGAACAAAGTCAAAGCCCATATCTATACGTCGCTGCTGTACCGGCATTGGACGGAATGGCAGACCAAGCGGCGGCAACACATTCTGGTGATGAACGCCGACGGCTCCGAAGTCAAGGATCTGACGCCGGGTTCTCACGACGTTCCTCCGTTCTCGCTCGGCGGTCCGGACGATTATGCAATTTCGCCCGATTCGACGGAACTGGCATTCACGATGAACGTCGACGCGAATCCGGCTCTCAGTACGAACTCGGACATCTATACCGTGCCGCTGGCGGGCGGCGAGCCGAAGAAGATCACTCTGAGCCCCGGCGCGGATAATGCGCCGCTCTATTCCCCGGACGGGCGCTATCTGGCGTTTCGTTCGCAGGAGCGGGCAGGATATGAGGCCGATCGCTGGCGGTTGATGGTTCTGGAGCGTGCGACGGGCAAGACGATTAATCTTTCCGAGGGGCTCGATCGCTGGGTGGAGAGCATGACGTGGTCGCCGGATTCGACGCGATTATTTTTCACGGTGGAAGATCGCGGGCGGACCGGGCTGCAAATGATCGCGGTAACGGGCGGCGGTGTGCGCAACATTATTTTCGGCGCGTCCACGCTGGATGACGTTCAGTTCAACTCCGACGGCAGTTTCATGATCTACAGCGAGCAGAGCGGCTCGCGGCCTACGGAGTTGTATCGGGCGTCGTCGACGGGAGGCACGGGCGTTCCACTCACGCATCTGAATGACATTTTGCTGGGGAATTCCGCGCTGCGGCCGCTGGACGAGTTGTCGGTGGAAAGTTCGGACAAAACACGCGTCCACGCGTTTGTCGTGAAGCCGCCGGATTTTTCGGAGTCGCGGAAGTATCCGGTGCTGTTTCTGATTCACGGCGGTCCGCAGGGGGCGTGGGGCGAAACGTGGAGCTATCGATGGAACCCGCAGGTGTTCGCGGCGGCGGGATATCTGGTGGTGATGCCGAATCCGCGCGGATCGACTGGCTATGGCCAGAAATTCATCGACGATATCAATGGCGATTGGGGCGGCAAGGTATATGACGACATTATGGCTGTGGTCGATCATGTAGCCGCGCTGCCGTACGCGGATTCCGATCGGATGGCGGCGGCCGGCGGCTCATACGGCGGCTACATGATCGACTGGATGCTGGGCCATACCACGCGTTTCAAGGCGATGGTTTCGCATGCGGGGGTCTTCGATTTGCGGAGCATGGCCGGCGCTACCGAAGAGCTTTGGTTTCCGCAATGGGAGTTTCACGGGATGCCCTGGGACAATCCGGAGATGTACGCGAAGTGGTCGCCGAGTTACTTCGTGAAGGATTTCAAGACTCCGACACTGGTGATTCATGGCGAGCTGGATTATCGCGTGCCGGTCGGCCAAGGACTGCAGCTTTTCACGGCGCTGCAATTGGAAAAAGTGCCGTCGAAGCTCATGGTGTTTCCGGATGAAGGGCACTGGGTTCAGAAGCCGCAGAATAGCGTGCTGTGGTACGGGCAGTTTCTGGATTGGGTCGGCGAGTGGACCCGGAAGACGGCTAATTAGGGGCGATTTACCGCTGTTTCGGACACGTCAGGGCCCGCTTGCTGGCGCGCGCGGTTCGGTGCTCCGTCGGGGAGGGGGCGATTTCGCGTTGCTGTTCGGACACGTCAGGGCCCGCTTGCTGGCGCGCGCGGTTCGGTGCTCCGTCGGGAAGGGGCGATTTCGGGTTGCTGTTGGGACACGTCGGGACCCGCTTGCTGGCGCGCGCGGCTCGGTGCTCCGTCGGGAAGGGGCGATTTCGCGTTGCTGTTCGGACACGTCAGGACCCGCTTGCTGGCGCGCGCGGCTCGGTGCTCCGTCGGGAAGGGGCGATTTCGGGTTGCTGTTCAGACACGTCGAGACCCGCTTGCTGGCGCGCGCGGCTCGGTGCTCTTCCGTCGGGAAGGGGCGATTTCGGGTTGCTGTTCGGACAGGTCGGGACCCGCTTGCTGGCGCGCGCGGCTCGGTGCTCCGTCGGGAACGGGGGATTTCGGGTTGCTGTTCGGACACGTCGGGACCCGCTTGCTGGCGCGCGCGGGTCAGGAAAGGGCGATTTCGCGGAATAGAGCCAGGGAGCGCGGGATCAGTTGATAGGAACGGCGCGGACGCATGCTGCGGGGTTTGGAGATTTCCTGGTAGCGGGTATCGAGGCAAAGTTCCCAGGTGGTTCCGGGATGGATTTGCGGCAGCGTGAAACGAACCGGTTCGTGATGCGGATTGAAGAGGATCAGGAACGTGTCGTCCGTGATCGGCTCGCCAACGGCATTGACGTCGTCGAGAGTTCTTCCGCTCAGCACTAATCCGATGCAGCGGACCCAGCCGGCGTGCCATTCCTCCTGCGTCATTTCACGGCCGTCGGGGCGGAGCCAGAGAATGTCCTGCTCGCGGCCGCCGTTCACCTGCCAATCCGGAGCATCGGGGTCGATGCGCCGGTCTTGAAAAAACTTGCGGCGATGCAGATTGGGATGAGCTTTGCGAAATTCGATCAACGTCCGGGTGAATTCGAGGAGCTTCGAGCGGCGGTCCTTCCTGTCTCCTTGGAAGGTCCAATCGAACCAGCTCACGGCGTTGTCCTGGGCGTAGGCGTTGTTGTTGCCGTGCTGCGTGCGTCCGATCTCGTCGCCGCCGCAGATCATCGGGACACCCTGCGAAAAAATCAGACTCGCGAGGATATTGCGCTTCTGGCGCTCGCGTAATTCGAGGATGGCCGGATCGCTGGTTTCGCCCTCGACGCCGTGATTCCAGGAACGGTTGTCGTCGGTTCCGTCACGATTGTCCTCCTGATTGGCTTCGTTGTGCTTGTGGTCGTAGCTGACCAGGTCTTCGAGAGTGAATCCGTCGTGCGCGGTGACGAAGTTGATGCTGGCGGTGGGATGGCGGCTGTCCTGCTGGTACAGGTCGCTGCTGCCTGTCAGACGATAGCCGAGCTCGGCGAGCTGCCCGTCCTCGCCTTTCCAATAGGAACGCACGACATCGCGATAGCGGCCGTTCCACTCCGCCCACAGGGTCGGGAACTTGCCGACCTGATAGCCGCCTTCGCCTACGTCCCAGGGCTCGGCAATCAATTTGACCTGGGACACGACGGGATCCTGGTTGATGATGTCGAAGAAGGCCGACAGGCGGTCGACTTCGTGCAGTTCGCGGGCCAGGGCGGCTGCGAGATCGAAGCGGAAACCGTCGACGTGCATCTCGGTCACCCAGTAGCGCAGGCTGTCCATGATCAGCTTCAGAACCTGGGGATGACGGACGTTGAGCGTGTTGCCGGTCCCGGTGTAATCCACGTAATGGCGCGGCTGATCGGTCACCAGGCGATAGTAGGTGGCGTTGTCGACGCCGCGGAAGCTCAGGGTGGGGCCGAGATGATTGCCTTCCGCCGTGTGGTTATAGACGACGTCGATGATGACTTCGATGCCGGCGCGGTGAAGCGCTTTCACCATGGCCTTGAATTCGCCGATCTGCTGGCCGTCGTCACCGGAGCTGGAGTAGCGGGCGTCGGGGGCGAAGAAATTGATGGTGTTGTAGCCCCAATAATTCCGCAGGCCTTTCTCGATGAGAAGTTTGTCGTCGAGGAACGCGTGGACGGGCATCAGTTCCACGGCAGTGACGCCGAGTTTCTTCAGATGATCGATCACAACAGGATGGGCCACTGCCGCGTAGGTGCCCCGAATCTCTTCGGGCACGCCCGGATGCGCCGCGGTAAGGCCTTTCACGTGGACTTCGTAAATTACGGAATTATGCAGCGGCGTCAGGGGAGGGCGGTCGTTCTCCCAGTCGAAGGGGGACATGGTGACGACGCCTTTCGGCACGGCGGCTGCGTCGTCCACGGTATCGATCTGCAAATCGCCGTCGGGATTCCCGAGGGCGTAGGCGAACACAGGCGCATTCCAGTCGACCTGGCCGACCAGCGCCTTGGCGTACGGATCGATCAGGAGTTTGGCGGGATTGAAACGCAGGCCGCGCTCGGGCTCATAGGGGCCATGAATACGATACCCGTAGAGCTGTCCCAGACGGATTCCGGGGACGTAGCAGTGCCACACGTGGCCGGTCGACTCGCGGATCGGGATAACGATTTTCGGCGCGGCCGCGGCCTCGTCGAACAGGCACAGCTCTATCGCGGTCGCGCCTTCGGAATAAATGGAAAAGTTGACTCCGGTGCCGTCCCAGGTCGCCCCCTGAGGATATGGCTTGCCCGGTAAAATCGCTCTCGACATTCTATGAATGCTCGCCAGTCCCCGCGGCGGCGAGAAGGAATCCTCCGACGAACTGTCCTCTTTGAAGTTAGCAGGCTGGCGGAGGGCTACGGAATCATGACGGTTACAGTTTCGCTACGATCGTTTCGTTTCTCCCATTCAGAAATATTTAAGAAGGCCTTCCGATCCGATAATTCACCCTCTCGGCGAGAGACCGTTTATTTCCCGCAACGGCTAGGGGCCGGGTAATGCTCGGCGGACATCCATCACACGCAGACGTTGCACGGTGGTGACTAGTACACCGGCGCGGTCGAATCGGCCCTTTGATGGAAAAGCGCACAATCTCCTCGGGCACAAGGTACGACGAGATGGAAAGCGGCGATGGCCCGCTGAGACGGTAAGCCGGCGAACCGATGGGAGAAATCGGTGTTCCGGCACTGGTGATGTTTCCGGCATCCGGGTATTCAGTCCGTTCTGGCGTTTAGAGTAGAATTCGAGATCTATGCCATTTGTTCCCGGGGCGCGCCTCGGTCCGTACGAGATTCTGGCCCCGATCGGGGCCGGCGGCATGGGCGAAGTCTACAAGGCCCGCGATACACGGCTCGATCGAACCGTTGCGATCAAGGTTTCCAAAGAGGCATTTTCAGAGCGGTTCGAGCGCGAAGCCCGAATGATCGCGGCGTTGAACCATCCCAACATCTGCCAACTGTATGACGTGGGTGCGGATTACCTGGTGATGGAATTCGTCGAGGGGACGCCGATCGGGGCCGTAGATTCGGCTCGCAAACTCCTGGACATTGCCATTCAAATCGCCGATGGCCTGGCTGCGGCGCACGGGGCCGGCATTATTCATCGCGACCTGAAACCGGACAACATATTCATCACGCGCGAGGGACGAGTGAAGATTCTGGATTTCGGGTTGGCGAAGGCAGTGGCATCGGAAAAAACGCTTCCCGATGCGACGCGCACGGTGACGGTGACCGGAGCGGGCTCAACGATCGGCACCATCGCGTATATGAGCCCGGAACAGGCGCGAGGCGAGGCGGAACTTAAACCGCAGTCGGACCAGTTTTCGTTCGGGCTGGTGTTATATGAGCTGGCGAGCGGGAATCGGGCATTCCGGCGGGACAGCGCGGCAGAAGTAATGACAGCGATCATCCGGGAGGATGCCGAACCGCTTCCGGCAGGCGCGCCGGCGCCACTGCGGTGGATCATC
>DATGGL010000188.1:0-6800 GCA_035308605.1 Bryobacteraceae bacterium | reverse complement strand
GTTCACTGTCGTTTCGGCCGGCTTCTGATTCAATAGCTTGTACCCGGAACGCTCGGGGTGCTCTATAATCAGCGTCTTTCCCTTGGCGTCTACGTTCCTGATCGTGTACGTCTTCACTTCCTCGACAGCAGTGCGGGCGGTGAGAACTCCACGGCGCAAGTGAATTTCGCGGACCACATCGCGGCTGGAGTCCCACGCCGTCGAAATCCTGGTCCCCAGGTCGACTCCGTAGCTAATCAGCCGCTTGTCGCCCGTCTTCACTGTTTCCACCAGCGCCTCCCCGGCGTAAGTCTCCGCGTCGTAAACCGTGATCGGCCCTCCGTCGAGCGTCTTTCCGGTAGTATTCGTAACCTCCGCAGCGTTCATCGGATGCAGACCGAACTTCTCGGAGTAAATGAGCAATTTGCGAGTATCCACCTTTTGCTGAAGGAATGGAAGCATCGCGGATTCGCCCTTTTTTACGGTTACGGGTCCAGCGAAACTGTATTCGAATAGCTCCCCGGCATCGCGCCCGTCCGCCGTGGCAACGGTTGATTCCTGCGCAATTCGGTAAGTGCCGCTGCCGAACCCGGCTCCAGAACCGGGAGGCGCAGCCATCGGTGCGGGTGCGGCCGCCTTGGCCATAGCCCGATTCGCAAAGGCGTCTGCTCCCAAAGCCCCGCTAAAAACGACCGGAGCCGCCGGCTTATTCTCCGCCAGCTCCGCCTCAGGCCTTACTACATATTGAGGCTCGTACAATTTGCTGATAAAAGAGATCGGCTTGCCGGAGACTACTGAAAGATGCACTCCGGTCCAATCGTCCCCGGTAGTATTGTCGACGATCGCCCATCCTTCAAGCGTCGGTTGAGAATCTGGCTTGAAAATCAGCCGGTAACTTGACTTCCACATGGGCGATGGCATCGTGTAACGAGCCACAACCTCATGCCGGGCCGTATTCGCCGCGTCGATGTAAAGGCTCCGCCGGTCTTTATCTTGGGCGTGGCTCAGAACAGCCAGGTAATCTTTAAGTAACTGTTGAAGTTGAGGATCTGAAAATCTGATAGAACTAGCTGATGCGAGATCGAATATGCGCATGTCGCCGGCATCGGTGAGCAGGGTTACAGTCTCCCGCTCCAGGACCTTGTCTTTGTCCGATCCTTTACCCGAGCGCGCGCCGACAACCGCGCCCGCCACCGTCTCGGCGCCCAATTTCAGCTCGATGCGCGCGCCCTTCATATGATCGAGAAAGGTTGCCATCGTCGATTCGGTTCCCAGGGCGAACGGAAAGTTCTCCAGACGCTTATCCAAAGGTTCGCTGGCGTCGTAGCGAACGCCCGCGACCTTTCCGCCGCTCTGATCCGTCAGCGTCAGCGATTTCAGGACGTCGTTCATGTCGTCGGCCTTGAAATCCAGCCGCGCCGTTTCTCCGGGATTCAGTGGCCCGGAACGTTCGAAATAGCCGACCCCGTGTTTGTAGAGAATAACCTCGCGGATCGGCAAGTCAGCCGCGTAGGAAAACGCCGCGACGGGAACCAGCCAAAATGTTCTTTTAAACATGTCATGACCCTCGATTCGGAATGCCTCTAAGGTGTCAGATCCTTGCGGTCCTAAGTATTCTTACGACTTCGCTCTAATAGTCCTATTAGTACTCTAGGTACGCTTGACACGGGCGCGGACCAACCGTCAGACTCGGATAGAACTCTTCTTAACGTTTTTAGTCTAGCGGATCGGAGTGATAGGCTTGAAGAAAACATTCGCAGCGTTCGCGTGCCTGTTTGCGTCCAACGCGATCGCGCAAGGGCCAGTCGGCGGCTACATGGGACCGGGAATCATGAGCCGGGGCGCCGGAGACATCGGAGAGCGTAGCGGGCAACCCGTCAGCGTTCGTTTCTTTGCCGACGTCACCGGAGTGTATGACAACGGTATACAGCCGTTTTCCGTGAATCCCAATGGAACTCTGGTCACGGTCAACGGGCTCTATGGAGTCCAGCTCGATTTCGGCGCGTACGGGCAATACCAGGGAAAACAGTCGGTTGTCGGCTTGGATTACAAGGGCAACTTTTATCACTACCCGGACAATCAGTTTTACGATGGGACAACGCACAACCTGGCCCTGGGCTACACGTATCAAAAATCCCGCCGGATCGCTTTCGATCTGAGAGCTTTGGCCGGAACGACGACGCTCGGGTACGGCTCCGGTTCCTTCGGGGTGGCGTCCATTCCGACGGACATCGTCAATCAGCCCACGTCGCTGCTATTCGACAACCGCACCTACTACGGACAAGGGACAGCGGACGTCAACTTTATCGCCTCCGCGCGGACGAGTTATACGATCGGCGGCGATGTCTTCGCTGTGCGGCGTGAAGCGTCGGGGCTGGCAGGACTCAACGGATGGAACGCGCGCGCAAGCGTTCAGCACCGGCTATCGCGGCAGAAGACGATCGGCCTCGTTTACCAGCACATGTTCTACAACTTTCCGCCGGCGTTCGGGCAGTCGGATACCGACATGATTGAGGCTTTCTTCAGCACCACCTTGGGCCGCCGCTGGACCTTCAATGTTCACGGTGGAGGATTTCGGACGGACGTGCAGGGTCTCTCAATCGTTCAGCTGAATCCCGTGATCGCCGCGCTGTTGGGGCAGAGCTTCGGCGTGCAGGCGTTCAACCGGACCGACATGTATCCGAGCGGCACGGCATTGCTGATGGGCCGGTTTAGGACCACCTCCGTGCAGGCGACCTATGCCCGCACCGTCATCCCCGGAAACGGCGTGTATCTCACCTCGCGCCAGGATTCGGCCAGCGCAGGCATTAGTTACACGGGCATCAAGAAATGGAACTTTGGTCTGAACGGCGGCTATTACAGGATTTCCTCGATCGGGCAGGCAATTCCGACGTATGGCCAGTTCACCGGCGGAGCCGGAATCACCTACGGCCTGACGCGAAGCCTTCACATCGTTGCCAGATATGACGTCCGCCATCAGGACATTTCGCTTGTCGGTCTGCGCGAGACAGGATCGCGCGCGACCATCGGTCTGGCTTTCAGCCCGGGTAACGTGCCGTTGTCCCTCTGGTAAATGCCATCGGCGCATTTGCTTCTGGTCGACGACGAACCTGCTCTCCTCGAGCTGCTGAAGACCTATCTGGAACGCCTCGGCTATCGGGTCGATGGCAGCCCGGATGCGCAGACGGCTCTGTCCTTGTTCGAAGCTGACCCGAAGCGCTACGCCCTGGTCCTGACGGACTTGACGCTTCCCGGCATCAACGGTGAACAGATGATTGCGCGGATGCGCGCCTTAAACCCGGCGCTGGCCGCGATCGTCTCGAGCGGTTATCCGTACGAGCCGACCGGGAAGAAAGTCGTTTTCCTGCAGAAGCCCTACGTCCCGAAAATGCTGGCAGACACCATCGAAAACCTCCTGAAGAACTAGGGGTATTCTTGACAACGTCGGGATCGCGCGCGCCATCGGGGATAATTTCAACGCTTCGGGGACCCACTCACTGGCGTTCGTGGCTCGGTGTCGGGATGCAGCGGGAGCGGTGGATCCCCGTCAAACTACTCTATCGCTCGCGGGTCAGTAAACCACGGAACCGCGCGCGCCAGCGAGCGGGTTCTGGCGTGTCTCTAGAATCCCAGCCGCGTCAGGACCGCGCCTAGTTTCCTCTGATCGGTCGCCGTCGAAAACGTTTTGTCGACCTTTAGCGTCACAGTCAAGTCCTCCGATCCGGGTGGCACGACCGCGGAAAGCGTTCGAAGTCCCGGACCGGGAAATGTCTCCTCGGCCGCGCTCCGGCCATTGATCGTCATGCTTACCCGCCGCGCCGGGGCTTGATCGGGAATGTAGATCGAAGCCGAGAGGGTTCCGCCCTGCGCCGGCCGCTTCAGTAAAACGACCGCGGTTTCCGACATCCAGCCGTCCGGAAACAGGCCGCTGACGATCTGACCCGCAGCCTTCTGATCGTGTGGATCAATCGAGGTTAACTCGGGCTTCCGCTCCAGGACCACTTCGGCGCGGACGCGGTCGATCGGTGAAGTCGAGATCTCGAAAGGAAGCAATCCGCGCGGGGATGCGACCGAATAGGCCGATCGCCCGTCGAGCGAAATAAGACGCAGCGGGATCGCGGGCCGGATGGTGGCTTCGGCCAGCGGAGCCAGGGGAGCATGCACGGGGAGCGGGAGGGCCAGGGCGCTCGAAACGACGATTTCCCCCGGCTGCACCAGTTGATCGCGGGCCATCGGCAACGCTCCTTCGGATTCGAAATAGTAGCGCAGCCCCCATTCCGCGTTAACCCACACCCGGTGATCGGCAACCTGCCGCGCCAGTGATGCCGCGAATTGGCGATACGCGTCCCAATGCTGGTAGTTCACGATGGCCAGGCCGACGGAGAGCGCCATTTGCAAGGCGAATCCTAAGGCCACGATGCGCGGCGAACATGCGCGTACGGCGAGAATCGCCACCGGAGCCGCGATGGGAAGAAGATAGCGCGCCGATCCGGCAAAGAAGACCAGCAGCGATCCCAGAAAAAAGATGACAACGTAGGTTTCCAGAAATCCCTGCCGCAAACAGAACCCGAGGAGCAGCGCCGCGCTGGCGATTGAGATCCAGAAGAGCGGATTGGGATCGTAAATTGCGGCGAGTGCAGCGGCTGCAAGAGCGAGCCATAGCCACTTCCTCGACTTGATGAACCCGGCGAAGATGATCAGCGGGGAGACGATCCACCCGGCGTGAACGAATAGTGCGAGCGCGCTTCGGAATTTGTTGGGCGTCGATTGGAAATGGTAGCTACTCATGTAGCCGGCCAGCATCGCCGCCGGCAGCGCGCCGCGCGTGGCGAGCTCGAACACCTGCCACCCGGCGATCGCCGCGGGAGCCGCGAAAATCACGCACCAGGCTGAAATCCACGTTTTACGCCGCTCAAACAAATACAGCCCGAGGATGGGAACCAGGAGCACAGACTGATACGACGTCAAGCCGGCCAGGATCGAGGCGACGGCTGCTCCCGCGAGCAACAAGATTGACCCGGTATCGACCGCAGTCACAAACAGCGCGATGGACATCGTCCAAAATGCGAGAAACGGGAGATCGGTCTCCAGCGAATTCCCATTGATGACGAAAGCGGGGACCGCGAGGAATAGAAGCGTCGCGAGCAACGGCTGTTCGCAGAAGCGTCTGGCGAGAGACAGCATCGAGAGCGCCGCGATCAGAGAGAAAACTGTGTACAGCAGATGAAATGGAACTTCGCGGATATCCCTGAACGCGGCGAGGGCGCCGGCGAGGATCCACGCGTTCAACGGAGGGTGCGGGAAGCCCCGCATGTCGACCAGATCGCCCTGAAACAGATAGCGGGCTCCATGCGGGTGCAAAGGGTCGATCTGGGCGTGTTCGGCGCCGTATAGATAATACGGATCGTCGCCCTGGATCGCCTGGTTTAAGAATGGAAGACGCAGGGCCAGGACAAAAAGAATAATAAGCCACGATTGGACACGAACGGACACTAATTTGTGTTCATCCGGGTACATTCGTGGCTAGTGAAAATTACCACTGGACCGGAACGCCGGGCTGAAGAGCCCAGACTTCGGTGTCGGGGATATCGCGGATCAGTTCAGCCAGGACTTCGGGGCGTCCAGTGAGTGGCGGAAACGTGCCGAAATGCAGGGGGATTACTTTACGCGCATTGAGCATGCGGCACGCGAGAGCAGCTTCGCGCGGGCTCATGGTGTACAAATCGCCGATAGGAAGGAACGCCAGCTCGGGATGATACAGGCGTTCGATAAGCTGCATGTCGGAGAAGACGTTCGTGTCGCCGGCGCAATAAACGGCGCGGCGATCCGGGAAGCGGACGACGTAACCGGCGGCCTCGCCTCCATAGATGATTTTTCCATCGTCGAGAATGCCGCAACTGTGAACGGCAGTCGTCATCGTCGCGGAAATGGGTCCGACGGTAACGGTGCCTCCCTTGTTCATTCCCGTGACATTCTTGACGCCTTTCTTCTCCAGCCAATGACCGGTTTCGTAAATCGCGACCACTTGCGGCGAAAATTTCTTGGCCAGCGGCAGGGCGTCGTGGATGTGATCGAAATGGCCGTGTGTAATCAACATGACGTCCACGCGCTCGATCGTAAATTTGGCCGGGTAGGAAGGATTGCCCTCGATCCAAGGATCCACCAGGATCACCTCGCCAGTTTCGAGCTTCATTTGATAGGTTCCATGGCCGAGCCAGGTGATTTCAATCATAGATTTGATTCTAGAACGTGGGGCAGGCGATTTGATTCTAGAACATGGGGCAGGCGCCCCAGGGCTTTAGCGCGACCGGGCGGAAAGTTGGAGCCCGTCGCCAATTTGCCCGAACCCGGGAATCGTCACCGGCGAATGCCCGGTTATCGGAATCTCCCCGAATAAAGCCTTCACCGCCGAAACTTCGGACGGCTGTGTGGGGCTGAACGTGGACAGGTACGCCGTCACCTTCGGGAATTTCGTCACGATGTACGGGCTGCCCATCGCGACAAGCGCCGTGGGCACGGGAGCGTTTGTGAGTCCTTCGATGAACGTCATCACGTCGCCGCTCAGGGACCCGCCGGCGAGGAAAACAGCGATCGTTAGCGAGGAGCACGCGCCGGTGTCTCCGACATCGTCCATCAACGCGCGGAGCGGCATGGACGAATCGACGATCGTGATTTTCGCACCGGGAGCGCGCTGCCGGAACTCGGCCGACATGCGCTGGCCATATTGCGAAAGTCTCCGTTCCACGGCGACGACCATACATGCCTGATTCGGGGTGAGCGGCAGCAGGCCGCGCTCGTTGCGCAGGAGCGTGACGGCACGA
>DATGGL010000187.1:0-24551 GCA_035308605.1 Bryobacteraceae bacterium | reverse complement strand
TTCGGCGGCGAAACGCTGATGAACTTCCCGCTGCTGAAGCAGGTGGTCGGCTATGCTAACGAAAAAGCCGCTGCGCAAGGCCGGCACATCGATTTCAGCCTGACGACGAATGCCACACTCCTGACGCCCGCGATTATCCAGTTCCTGTCCGAAAATCGGATTGGTGTCACCGTAAGCATGGACGGACCGGCCGAGCTGCACGACAAGCTCCGCGTTTTCGCGAACGGACGGGGTAGTTACGACATCATCGAACCGAAGGTCCGCGCGCTGATCGAAAATCATCGCACGCGGCCGATTACGGCGCGCGTGACCCTCACGGCCGGCGTCACGGACGTCATCCGGATCTTCCGCCACCTGAAACAGGATCTCGGATTCCACGAAGTCGGCTTCGCGCCGGTAACTACGTCAACGAATCAGCTTTACGCGATCAACACCGGCGGCATGAACAGTGTGCTCGACCAGTTCAAAATTCTGGCCGGCGAATATCTCGAACATGCGCTACGGAACGAGATGCACGGATTTTCCAACGTCAGCGACACATTGTCCGAACTGTGCCAGGGTGTGAATAAATCGCATCCGTGCGGCGCGGGCCTCGGGTTGGTGGGCGTGGGACCATCGGGCGATATCGCACCGTGCCATCGGTTCGTTGATTCCGACCAGCACGCGCTGGGGCATATTTCGACCGGCCTCGATCGTGAAAAGCAGAGCCAGTTTCTGAACCGCGGCCATATCGATTCAAAGTACGACTGTCAGACCTGTTGGGCTCGTCCGCTGTGCGCCGGCGGGTGCCATCACGAAGCGTTCGTACGTTATGGTGACACCGGGCATCCGAATCTACACTACTGTGACTGGATTCGGGATTGGACCGATACCTGTTTGCATATTTACGGCGCGCTCAGCGCGCAGAATCCGGGTTTTCTTCAGCACTTTGCCGAAAGGAAGGTAGCAGAATGAAGCATCTTCGACCAGCGAACCAGAAGGCCAAGCGCATCGATGATCATATCGTTGCCCTGAAAAACGACGGGCAAAAAGACGACGTGGTCGCCTTGCAGGGCCCCACTGCCCAGCAGCGTCCGCACATCCCCATGGGATGCTCGCTGATGTTCTCGCCGGGCTGGGAAGTGGACTCGGCCGGCGGTACGGCGGGTCTATGTCAGCCGGTGGAGCGCGATATTTACGACTGCTGGGTTACCTGCTACTGGCCCGCGCAAGTTCCGGACCACATGAATAACACTCCGAACTGGACCAGCAAGTGCGCGGCGGCGACTAAAGACTGGCGCAATCTCGATCTCGTTTTCCCATAGGCCCTTGCGATCGAGAGAACGCAGCAAAAGGAAACCATGAAGACGATATTTTCAATGCTCGCCGTCGCCGGCGTCCTCGCGAGCCCGGCTGCCCAAGCCGCGACGATATTTCTAGGCGGCTATCCGAGTGCGATTCTGGTCTTCGACGAATCGAAGGGGCAAGTGGTGGACAAGATCCCGCTGGTTACCGGGCTGCCCACCAGCATGCGCCTGTCGCAGGATCGAAAGAAACTGTTCGTTACCACCAACGACCACGGCGGCGTGGAAGTTATCGACGTCGCGACACGCAAGGTTACCAATCATTTCGTGCTGAGCACGCCGACCACATTCTATCGGTTCAACGGCGGGACGCCCGATCCTGATGGCAAGGTGCTCTACGCGGTCACAACGGAAATCGATAAGAAAGTGGATCGCTACGAGATCGGAAAGCCGAAGTACACGGTGATCGATCTCGCGCAGCAGAAGATTTCGAAGACTGTCGATATCCCTCAGCAGGACGAGAATGCCAACTCGGGCGGCTACGGGCGCGGCGGATTTGAAATATCGCCGGATGGCAAGTTCCTGTACCAATTCCGCGACAGCGTGGTGATCCTGAACACCGACGATTTCAAAGTGGTGGACCGGATTGAATTGTCGAAACCCGATCTTCCCGGCATGGCAGACATCGGCTTCGGTGGTTCGCTGGACTCGATTCGCGAGCCCGGCAAGCACGTGTCGCTGTTCAATTCAGCCGACCCCATCGTACACAACCGCGTATTTGGCATTGCCCGTTTCGATCTGGGCACCCGGCAAGTGAACTTTACTCCTATTGGTCCGGCTCCCAGCGGCATGGCCGGTTTGCAGATCACGCCGGACAAACAGAAGGCCTTCACGGTGGTGGGAACCGGTGTGCTCGGGAACAAACGCTGCGAGTTCTGGACTTTCGATCTGGGAAGCAACCGCCTGGCGCAGACGGCCGAACTCCCCTGCCGGTCCCGCTTCAGCTTCGGCATGTCGGGCGACGGCAAGAAACTATACATCTACGGCGCGGGCTTCGAAATTGAAGTTTACGACGCAGCTACGCTGAAATACGAACGCACCTGGGACCTGAACAACGACGTCACCGGCGCCGGGATGATCGTCCTCCCCTAAGCTTTCATCGCTCCATTATTGCGATTCCGCATAGACGCGCTTCACGACGTTCGGAACCGGTCCCATGGTCTCCCAATCCGGATACTTTGTCTTGAGTTCAACGCTGAGCAATTTCCCGGCTTCGTCGACGCTGGTCCCCTGACGCTTCAGTGCGATCGCGCGCGTTTGCAGCTCGCTGAGGAATGCGCGCTCTTTCGCGATCAGCGATCCGTCGCCCAGCGCCCCGTGGTCCGGGACGATCAGACGCGGCTTTAGCGGCTCTAGCTTGTCCAGGGTCGCGAGCCAGCCCTTCACGCTCGAATCCGCGTTCGGCATGCCCGGCACCAGCTTGCTTTCCACGATGTCGCCCGGCAAGAGAACGCTGTCCGGTTCGACGAGTGTCAGTTCATCGCCGCGCGTATGGCCCCCGCCGAGCCACATCAGACGGGCTGTGACACCACCCAGATCGAGCTTCAGCTCGCGGTCGAACAGAATGTCCGGCTGGCGCAGTCTCACGTCCTGCAACAGCTCTTTGAACTGGGCCGAGCGGCTGCTGAACGTTTCGATGAATTGTTTTCCGTTCGCGTCCATCTCCTCCTGCTGCACCACCGGGCGGACCAGGAGAGTATTCGGCGGGAACCCTGCATCGCCGGCAGCGTGTTCTGGATGAAAATGCGTCGTAGTCAGGTAGAGTTTTTGTCCCTTGGCGAGTTTCTGCACTTCACGCATGATGGTCGCGCCGTTGCGCGGTCCCAGCCCGGTATCGACCACCAGCGTCGCCCGATCTCCGACAATGATCCCTACGTTCGGCCAGCCTTGAATCACGTAAACGTGGTCGGAGACGTGAGTCACCGAGTTTTCCGGCAGCAGCGGATTATTCTGCGCGCTGACGATCCCTGCCCCCAACGCAATCCACCCAAGTATTCTTGGCAACATTTTCATCTCCTAATCAGAAGGAATCCAGAAACGCCCGCCGGTTTTTCTCGTCGGCGATTTCGGACGCCAGCGCCGTCTTAAACTCTTCGACCGAGCCGACGCGCTTGGCTGTCTTATTAACCATCACGGTCGCCATCGGCCCGACGTACATCGCGAGCGATTTACGCGCAGCCGTCAGAATTTTCTCGTCGATGGCCGCGTGCGGCCCGGTCGACGAACTGGCCGGGGGAGGGGACGGGCGCGATCCCGATCCACCCACGGCTCGCAAGAAAGCCGATCGCGCGTTGGCATCGGGAATCTGCTGGGCCAGGTCCTCGCACAAAGAATTCACAGTCGCGTGTTTCGCGGCGGACTTGGCCACCAGGCTCTTTCCTATCGGTCCAAGAACCGCGACGAGCTGCGCCTCAACTTTCAGCAAGTCCGCCGGCGGGATTACCGGAAGCGGGACAGTCTTGGTCTCGACCGCCACGGGCGGCGCGGGTCCGATCCCGAGCAGGGCGTCGCGCAGCGCGGATTGGAACTCCATCGCGGATTGATAGCGGTCGGCTGGAGATTTCGCGAGCGCTTTCAATGCCACGTCTGAGATCTCAGATGAAATTGACCCCACCAGCCGGCTCGGCGCAATCGGGGTCTGCATCATGTGGGCATTCATAACGGCATACTCGCTGTCGCCGTCAATGGGCCGCCTGCCGGTCAGCATTTCATAAAACGTCACGCCGAGCGAGTACAGATCAGAACGCTCGTCCGCGGGTTTCGACATGATCTGCTCCGGCGACATATAGTTCACCGATCCCAGCGCATTCCCCGTCCGGGTGAGGTTATTGCTGCCAGTAGCGCGCGCGATTCCGAAGTCGGTCAGCTTGGGCATTCCGCGCGACGTCAGCAGAATGTTGGGCGGCTTGATGTCGCGATGGATCACGCCGCGGCCGTGGGCGTAGGCCAGAGCTCCCAGCACGTCGTCCAGGATTCGGATCGAATTTCCTAGCGGCATGGGGCCTTCGCGCAGCTTGGCCTCCAGGCTGGGGCCGTCGATCAACTCCATGATCATCAGGATGCCCTGTTCCACGCGAACCGCCGTACGCAAGCCAGCGATATTGGGGTGCTGGAGGCTGGCTTGAATCTTGATCTCGCGCAGGAACCGATCCGCCGCTTCCGGATTCGATGCAATATGCGGCAGGACCAGCTTCAGGGCTTCTTCCCGGTCCGAAAGCAGATTGCGGACCCGGTACACGGCGCCCATCCCGCCTTGTCCCAGGACACCTAGAACTTCATAATCTCCAACGTTATCGCCGATCTGAAGGGACATCCGCCCTTAAAGATACAACAGATAGAAAGGTCACAACAGCGAGAAAGAGGCGCGTCACCGGCGTCCGGCGTGTTGAATCGGCGCGCTGGCGGAAATGGTTACTGCCGCGCTTGCGCTGGTCTTCCCATCGGTGGCTGCAACGGCGGAAACAGTCACCACAGGGGAGGACGGCACGGTTGCCGGAGCCTTATACAACCCTTGTGTGCTGATCGTCCCAACAGTTCCATTCCCGCCGGTAATTCCATTCACCTTCCAGATGATCGATTTGTTGGTCGATCCATGAACCGAAGCGGAAAATTGCTTCAAGTGCGTAGTTCGAATCGTGACCGCCGTGGGCGAGATGGTGACAGTTACAGCCGGCGGAGGCGGCGGCGCAGGAGCGGGAGTAATCGTGAGAGAGGCGGTCGCGAAGGCCGCCGGGTTGGACTGGCTGGCCGCTTCTATGGTCACCGTGGCGGGGCTTGGAACCACCGCAGGGGCCGTGTAGAGTCCGGCGAGAGAGATCCATCCAACCGCGGAATTGCCGCCGATGGCGCCGTTGACGTTCCAGTTCACGGCAGGATTCGAAGTATTGGTCACGGTCGATGTGAATTGCCTGGTTGCGTTTACCTGGACGCTGGCGGTCGCGGGCGTAACGCTGACAGTCACATTCGATTGCATGGCCTGCGCCGAGTTCGGATTGACCATGAGCGGCGTCACATCCACAACCTCAAAGTCCGAGCCCACGAGTTTCGAGAGGTTGTGAAGATCGTCATCGCTCCACCTTGAATCCGGAGCACCCGAGAGATACCAGGCCGATCCGTTATCGGCGATCATCATCCCGTACTTCTTCAGGGCCTGCAGAATAACCTGATTGGCGGCAGAGAAGCCGGAAATATCGAAGCTGGCCTTCAAGCGGAAGCGCACTCCCATTGGCGGATATTGTGTGCCGGTAAGGCTCGAAGCATAGTGACGCGCCGGCCACACGTATGCTTTCTGCGTCTGCGGAACGGTGAATCGAAGAGCGTGGTGAATCGCACCCGCCAGCACCTCGTCGTATCGAACCAGCCCGGGGAAGATGGGCAATCCCGCCGCATCCGCCGAGGTCCAGGTCGCGGTTCGTAGATTGTCGGATTTCAGATTGAAGATTACGCCCGATCCAGCCTGCCAGCTTGATGTTTGAGGATACGCGGCGTAGAGCTCGTAAAGAATGCAGTTGTCGGTATCGATGGCAATGGCGTGCCGGTCACCGGTGCTCTGGCTTCCACCCTCTATGGGCGCGGTGAGGGGAATCGCATACGGTCCCGGATCACTTTCGCTGGCGTACTGAAATGTCACAGGATACTTGGTCTGGCTGCCGGGAACGGTGATGAACGGAATCCCGTTGGGTGCGCCATTGTAGACGGTCCCAAAATCCGGATGAACCGTCTTGGTCGCTCCAATTGTATTTATGTATGTCGACGAGTTGGGGGAAACCGGAAGCTGGTCGACTGGCGTATTCCAGATATTGTCCGCCGGAAACGTCGGACAGTTCCCGATGGTCGGACCTTGCGCGAAGCAGACCGATCCGGCGCAAAAAACGCTAAGGAATAAGAAAACGGTTTTGTTCATAGGCGCTTGAGACACTATAGATCCCAGGTATCAGCGGTACTATTGGGTGATTCGCTGAGAAGCGCGCCGTTTCAACGCCTAACGAAATTACGTAGTGGCGGACCGCCGAGGGTTAGCGGATGCGCATCTCATTGAAACTAAGATAGAAACTAATAAGGTTGACGATTGTATCCGCGAAATACTAAAGGCATATGCCAGCTCTCCCGAAGTAATAGGAGGAGACCGAACCGGGTAATACCGCTTGTCTCCTTGGCGAGGGGCCGGTGTCGGGGGCCGGCCCTCGTCAATTGGCGGCGCGATGAGTGCTAACCTTGTCGAAGGACCCTGTCGATAGAGTGGGGTAGGAGAAACGCAATGAAGCGATTGGTGGCGATCTTACTGGCGATGACGTTCGTTTCCCTCACGGCTTCTGCGAAGACCCCGTATACCCACTACCGGTCAAAACGCACAGGATCAAAGATTTCCCGGTCCAAAAGCCGCTCAGGCAAGTCCCGCTCTTTTTCTTCCCGTAACCCCAAGCGGAAGAGCTCCAAGACGTTCAAGCCCGGCCGGCGCTAGCCTAGGATCACGAGATCCACATTTCCTTACGCGAGAAAACATGTCATGATTGGGACGTGTACTCGGGAGTAGTCCGTACGCAAGGATAAGGAAAGCAGGAAATACTTAGCCGGTCTTGCACCTGATTCTAGTAACAAACTCGGGTTGATCGTCGATACTGCAATTGGGAGCAAAAGCTCCTTGAATTGAACATGAAGGTAAACGATTCCAATCTCCAATCACTTGGTTCTGTTTCGGGTTCAGCTGCATCGACGGGCGCGACGAAGTCTCAGGAGACGGATAGACCGGGGCAAGCTACGCGCTCCAACAGCGCGTCGGGTACGAATGCGGTCTCCCAGGACGATGTTCATCTTTCGGAATTAGTACGCAGTTTGCGGTCGCTTGCGGCGGATTCGCCAGAGCGGCAGGCGCGTCTCGAGCAGATGGCGAGGTCGTACGCCAGCGGTACGTATCAAGTGGATACCGGGGGTACGGCGTCGAGAATCATCGACGATGCGGTCAAGCGTTGAGACGATACGAAAACACATAGAGGCGCTTCGCCTCGCGCTGCTGGCTCCCTCGCCCGAGGGGATGGAACAGTGCCTGCCCGTGCTTGCGGATGCGGCAGGATCTCTTATCAGTATCCAGCGCGAACTCGGACGGTCCGGCGGCGATCCTGAATTGGGTCGCGAGTTAAAGGCCTTGAAGCAGGACCTTGCGGCCGTCCACAAGTTGATCGAACACGGCGTTGCATTCTGGAATCAGTGGGCGAAGCTGCTTGGCTCGCTGAGCGGCTACACGCCTTCTGGCGAAGCCCGGCCGGTTGCAGCGGCGGGAACGATTTCAATACAAGGTTGATATGGCGAGCCTGACATCGGCCTTACTCAGCTCGGCGAATGCGTTGAACACGTTTTCGCAAACCTTCAACGTCATCGAGAACAACATCACCAACGCCAATACCGCGGGGTATGCGAGGCAGGATATTAATTTGCAGCCGCTCCCATTCGATCCGTCTGGGGGCTTGGCCGGCGGCGTCGACCCGGGACCCTTGATCAGTTCCCGATCGGAGTTTCTGGAGCAAGCCGTTCGCGGCCTGCAGTCGCAACTGGGAAGCGCGCAACAGACCGCTTCGGATCTGAGCCAGATTGAACCGCTGTTCGATCTCACGTCGACCTCGGGAATCGCCAGCGCGATAAACAATTTCTTTAACAGCTTTTCGCAGCTCAGCGTGAATCCCAACGATTCGCTCGCCCGGCAGACTGTGATCAATGAGGCTCAAACGCTGGCCGGGAGCATCCAACACAGTGCCGCCGGGATCAGTCAGACGCTTGCGAATGTCAATGGACAAACCGGGCAAGCGGTGGCGCAGATCAACCAGCTCGCATCTCAGATCGCCAGCCTCAATCTGCAATATCAATCCGGCGCGGGGGCCGGCCAGGATGCGGGACTGGACGCGCAGATGCACGCGGACCTGGAAAATCTGTCGCAGATCGCCAATTTCACGGTGATCAAGACGGGCGATGGAGGCTTCAATGTCGCGCTGGGAGGCCAGACCCCTTTAGTGATCGGCGGGACCGCGTTTCCGATCTCCGTGAATTCCCTATCGAATCAAACGGAGATTCTCGATTCGCAGGGGAATGACATCACGGGCTTAATCGATCAAGGACAACTGGGGGCGATGATCCAGGAAGAAAACACGACGCTGCCCGGCTATGTAACCAGCCTGAACACCCTGGCGCAATCGCTGGCCGATACGGTCAACGGTCAACTGGCGCAGGGCATCGACCAGAATTCGGTGGCGGGCGCGCCCCTGTTCAGCTACGACAGCGCGGCCGATGCCGCATCGAGCATCGCCGCGACGGACATCACTCCAAGCCAGATCGCCGCGGCGACGGCGGGTTCGCCGGGTGGAAATGGAAACGCAGTCGCCGTCGCGCAGTTGGCTACCGCGGCGGCCATCAACGGTGTCACGTTCACGTCGTTCTACGGAAATCTGGGCGCGCAGGTCGGTAACGATATCGCCACCGCCCAGCAGAATCAGAGCCAGGGGCAAGATCAGTTGACGCAGGCACAAACCCAGCGCTCAACCCAGAGCGGAGTTTCGCTCAACGAACAGGCGACGCAACTGCTGCAGTTCCAACAGGCCTATCAGGCCGTCGGAAAAATGGTCAGCGTGCTGCAATCGCTCACCGAAACCGTAATAGAGATGGTCCACGAATGATTTCGAGCCTCAGCGCAAGCAACCAGCAGTTCATCAATAATCTTCAACAGATCACCGGCGAACTGAACGACGACGCACTTGCCATATCGAGCGGTGTCGAAATGCGGGAAGTCTCGGACAACCCGGACCAGGTCTCGGAACTATTGCAAGCGCGCGCGGCGCTTGCGACCTCGCAGCAGATTTCGACAAATCTGAGCAGCGTCACGACCGAGGTGAATACCGGAGAGCAAGCCCTGCAGACCGCCGTGCAGCAGTTCGATCTGGTGCAGACCCTGGGAGCCCAAGGCGCAACCGGTACGCAGACCGCGTCCTCCCGGGCTGCGCTCGCGCTGCAGCTACAGACGATCGAACAGCAGTTCGTGGGCCTTGCGAATACCAACATTGGCGGCCGGTACATCTTTGCGGGCGACCAGGATCAGACTGCGCCCTACATTTACGACCCGACGCAGGCCAATCCGGTCAGCGCCTACCAGGGCAGCCCTTCCACCCGCATCACTCAGGATGCCGAGGGAGGCACCTTCCCCATCGCGCTTACCGCGCAGCAGATCTTCGATTCGAGCGATCCAACCACCAATGTCTTCACGGCGATCAACAATTTGATTACGGCGCTGAACAACAACGATCAGACCGCGACGGCTGCGCAGGTCAACGGCCTGGCGAATGTCGCGGTCTATCTGAACACCCAGCTTGCATTTTACGGAACCACGCAGGATAGCCTCACCGCCGCGACGAATTTCGCTCAGACCCAGCAAACTCAGCTCCAGAGCCAGATCAGCACTTTGCAGGATACCGACATGACCAGCGCGATCACGGACATGACGCAGACCCAGACACAGGAGCAGGCCGCGCTCGCCGCCGAGGGCCGGATCCCGCGTACGACTCTGTTCGATTTTCTGGTGAGCTAGGTAGCATCGGCACAAGCTGCGTGGGCGAGGCAGAAAAATATGCCGGCGCCACCCTAACCGTTTCCCTACGACGCTAGTCGGATCGTTTTATAGGATTGCCGAAGGTGATGGAGGACTCGCGAAGTTCTCCAGCGGGTCCAATTACCGCTCTTGCCTCGAACCCAGGATTCTGCGGTGTTCCAAAACGCAAGTCGATCAATTCCACCAAGGTGCCATCTGCCAGCGGCGAGGTTTTCCAGAACGGCAATTGGCAGAATTTTCCAAATACGCGGAAAGCCCGAGCCCCCTTGGCCGTTTCGATCGCGGGAGATCCGGAAGCCCCGTAGTCGATCCGGCCGGACCGGGGGTCGAATTCCCCTGTTAAGTCCACATGCACGATGCTGACGAAACCGTCGCCCTCCACGACACCGTTCCATCGCAAGGGACTGCCGCGGCTGGGGAGCGCCGTGATCCGCCGCGCGATCGAGCCGTTATCGATCGAGCTGTTATAAAGATGCGCGCCCATCACGGCCAAGGCTCGTTCGTGCGCGGTGAAGCGCAGCCCTTCGTATCCGAGAATTGCGATCAAGGCGAACCAGGCCCAGCCTCGCGTCGGTCCAGCGGCCTTCTTGGACGAGATTTCCGAACTGACCATCTTCACGAACGCCGGCGCCACCACCGCCAGGATCAAGACCGCGAGAATCCACGGATCGACAACATCGGTCATATCCAAGCGAGGCCACGCATCCGAAAAAGGCAGCAGCATCCGGATTCCGTAAATATTGGTCCAATCCAGAACCAGGTGACTCAGCACACCAAGCAGGGAAAATCCATAAGCCCATGGCGTAAGCCTGCCGCGGCGGAGAAGAAGCAGCGGCGGGATCAGGGCCATCAGGGGCGCGGACGCCAGGGCGTGTGTGTACCCGCGATGCCATTCAAGATATGTGACCGGGCCCCCCAGCAGCGAGATCACATCCACGTCGGGAATGTTGGCTGCGATCATCATGAGCGGCGCAGCGTGCGCGACTTTCCTGTCGATCCCGCTCCGCGACATCATCAGGCCGACCAGCGTGTGGGTGATGTTGTCCACGGAGATCCGTTACTTGTACGAGGGTGGAATTAAAAGCGTAAGTGCGCCGGGGACGATTTCGAAACGCGCCGGCAGACGGCCGGCGTATTCCCCATCCACCTGTAGATGGACATCGCCCGTCATGTCCACCTGCTTGGCTCGCACCGTGTGAACTCCATGCATGCCCTGCACGCGGCGCATTCCGACGCCCATCATGTACCACATGTAACGCAGTGGATTCGATCCTTCGAACAAAACGATCTCGAAGTCGTCGCGGATCAACGAAGCGCCGCTGGCGATTTCAAGGTCGCCGCCATAGTTACGAACGCGGCTCGCCAGGGCGAATCCGCACCGGTAAACGTCGCCATTAATGCGCGCATCGAAATTCCCGACCTGTTCCGCGATGTGTCCAAATCCGGAGAGCCAGTAGGCCAGCTTACCGGCGCGGGCTTTTAGAGCCGGATTGAGGTCGTAAACAATCTTGGCGTCGAGTCCGGCTCCCGCCATGGCGAGGAAATAACGAGGAGCGTCATGTGAATTGACGATTTTGCCGACGGAAACGCGACGCTCCACCGATTGGGACAGCCTTTGCACCGCACGATCCAATCCCGATCCGAGCCCCAGTTCCATCGCCAGAACATTCGCCGTGCCCGCGGGGATAATGCCCAGCGCGGCCTTCGAATGAACCATGCCGTTGACGGCTTCGTTGATCGTCCCATCGCCGCCGAGGACCAGAATGAGATCCGCGCCATTGGCCACGGAATCGCGCGCGATCGCGGTGGCGTCCCCAGGGGCGGACGTCGGGGCAAGCGCCGGCTTCAAGCTCGCGCGGCCAAGCGCTTCAATGGTACGTTGTAGAATGCGCTCGGGATTGCGTCGAAGCTTGCCGGCGGCGGGATTATAAATCAGGACCGGCTGCTGGTACGGTACGATCTCTCAAGTATAACGCTACGTGTCAGCCATCTCCAAGAAAATCGAAGATTTGCGCGAAAAACTGCGCCATCACGAGCACTCATATTACGTGCTGGATGCGCCGGAGATCAGCGACGCCGAATATGACGCGATGATGCGCGAGCTGCAATCGCTGGAGCAGGCTCATCCCGAGCTGGTCACGCCCGATTCGCCGACGCAACGTGTCGGCGGCAAACCACGCGAGGGGTTCGCGAAGGTGGCGCACTCAAGCCCGATGCTGAGCCTCGACAATGCTCTGGGCGAGGCTGAATTGCGCGAGTTCGACCGGCGTGTCCGCGGGCTGTTGAAGGAAGAGAGTTTCGCCTATGTCGCCGAGTTGAAGATGGACGGGCTGTCGCTCGCCGTGCATTATCACGATGGCCACATGGCCCGGGCGGTGACGCGGGGCGATGGCGTGGTCGGCGAGGACGTAACGGAGAATGCGAGAACCATCCGGTCGATTCCCTTGAGTCTGAAAGGCAGCCGGGAATCGTTGGAGGTTCGCGGCGAAGTGGTCCTGACTCAGCGCTCGTTTGAAAAAGCCAACGCCGAGAAGATCGCAGCCGGGCAGTCTCCTTTCGCGAATCCGCGTAACGCCGCCGCCGGATCGTTGCGAGTGCTGGATCCGGCGATTACCGCCGCGCGACGGCTCGACTATTTCACCTATTTTCTCCTCCGCAACGGCGTGACCGCGGAGGCCACCCAATGGGGTTCGCTTGAAAAACTTCAGGCGATGGGGTTCAAGGTGAATCCGCGGCGCAAGTTGTGCCCGGATATCGAATCCCTGGTCGCTTTTTGCAATGAATGGGAATCGAAGCGCGAGTCATTGCCGTACGAGATCGACGGCGTGGTCGCCAAAGTCGATTCGGTCGAGCAGCAAAACCGGCTGGGATGGACGGCCAAGGCTCCTCGCTGGGCGATCGCATATAAATTCGCTGCACGACAGGCCGAGACGGTTGTAGAGAACATCGAAGTCCAGGTGGGCCGGACGGGCGCCCTGACCCCGGTAGCGCATCTGCGCCCGGTGAATGTGAGTGGCGTCATGGTCTCGCGCGCGACTCTCCACAATGAAGACGAGATCGCGCGCCTGGGCTTGAAAATCGGCGATTCGGTACTCGTCGAGCGGTCAGGCGACGTGATTCCGAAAGTCGTTCGCGTCGTGAAGGAAGGTGAACATCGGCGCGCGTTCAGAATGCCGCGGACGTGTCCGATCTGTGGAACCGAGGTGGTGCGCGCCGAAGGCGAAGCAGCCAGCCGGTGCATGAACACAAACTGCCCGGCGCGGCTGAAAGAATCGATCCTACATTTCGCGGCCCGCGGCGTGATGGACATAGACGGCATGGGGGACGCGCTGGTGGATAAGCTCGTCGACAAAAAGCTGGTCAGGAATGTCGCCGACATCTATCGCTTGACGCTCGAACAATTGATGGAACTCGAGCGCATGGGCAAGAAATCCGCCGAGAAAATTCTTAAGAACATCGGTGAATCAAAGAGCGCGCCGCTGCCGAGAATCATCAATGGACTGGGAATTCCATTTGTCGGGGAGCGCACCGCGCAGTTTCTGGCAGACGAATTTGGCGACTTGGACAAGATCGCCGGAGCCAGCGAAGAAGAGCTGCAAAAGGCCGGCGAAGTTGGCCCGAAAATCGCGCAGAGCATCCGGCGCTTCTTCGATCAGGACCGCAACCGCGAACTGATCGAGCGTTTACGCGAGGAAGGCTTTTCCTTCAAGTACGCGGTGAAACCGAAGACCGGTGGGCCGTTGAAAGGGATGGTATTCGTGCTTACGGGCACGCTGCCTAATTTGTCGCGCGAGGATGCCAAGTCCAGGATCGAAACCGCCGGCGGCAAGGTCACGGGATCAGTCAGCAAAAAGACCGACTACCTGGTCGCGGGCGAGGAAGCTGGATCGAAACTGGAAAAGGCGCGGGAACTCGGCGTCAAGGTGATCGATGAGGACCAGTTGACGGAAATGATCGGATAGCGGATGCGCCATTTCTGGAACCTGGTCGCTTCCTGGGGCCCCGCTGGTGTTTTTGCGGCGGCGGCAATCGAATCGCTCGGCATTCCCAACCCCGGTGGAACGGATGTATTACTCGTCGCGGTGACAATTGCGCGGCCGACATTGTGGATATGGTGCGCCCTGCTCGCAGTGCTTGGGTCGCTGATCGGCACCGCTGTTTTCTTCGAAGTAACGCGCCGCGGCGGCGAAAAATTCCTCGCGCAGCGGACAACATCGGGGCGCGGTGCCCGATTCAAGGCATGGTTTCAACGCTATGGCCTGCTCACCGTGTTCATTCCAGGGCTGTTACCGATCCCGTTTCTGCCGTTCAAGTTCTTTGCGGCCTGTGCGGGAGCCATGGGCGTCACCCGGACGCGATTTCTGCTGGTCTTGCTGGCCGCTCGCGTCCCACGCTACTTGGGACTGGCGTACCTGGGAGCTCAGCTGGGCGAGAATTCGCTCGCCTGGTTGAAGGGCCACACCTGGCACCTGGCAGCTTTCGCAGTGGTACTATTCGTGCTCCTATATGCGATGGTCAGATTCTCAGATCGAAAAACTGCCGGAACCATCGGATAGAATAGGGGTACCAGCAGGACGCGATGATTGCAGTTCCTTCCATAACCGATGAAATCTCGGAGCTTAAGCAGTCCCGGCGGGCTGTTATCCTGGCGCATCACTATCAAGAGGCCGAAATTCAAGAGCTTGCCGACGCGGTTGGCGATAGCCTGGAACTGGCCCGCAAAGCTCGGGATTTTGATGGCGATGTGATCGCCTTTTGCGGCGTCTGGTTCATGGCGGAAACCGCTAAGGTGCTGAATCCAGAGCGGATCGTGGTTGTTCCAGCTCGCGATGCCGGGTGCAGCCTGGTGGATAGCTGCCCGGTTGATCAACTTCGCGCGTGGCGGAAAGCGAACCCCGGCCACACCGTGGTTTCTTATATAAACACTTCGGTGGAAGTGAAAGCCGAAAGCGATATCCTTTGTACTTCCCGTAACGCCGTCAAGATTGTGAATTCCATCCCGGCTGACCGGCCAGTTCTGTTCCTGCCGGACATTAATCTGGGAAACTACGTTCGCGAGCAGACCGGGCGCACGAACATGAAGATCTGGCAGGGAGCTTGTATTGTCCACGCGACGTTCGCAGCTCGAAAGCTGTCAGCGGCGCGCGCCGAGCATCCCTCTGCTTTGGTCGCAGCGCATCCCGAGTGTACCCGCGATGTGCTGGCCATGGCCGATTTTATCGGTTCCACATCGGCAATCGTCGATTGGTGCGCCGCGCAGGACGCTCCTGAATTCATCGTGATGACCGAGAGCGGTGTGCGCCACACTCTCGAAAAACTGGCCCCAGCGAAGAAATTCCATTTCATTCCGAACGAACAGTGCAACTGCAGCGAATGCCCGTACATGCGGCGGAACACGCTTGAAAAACTTCGCGACGCGCTCCGCAATCTTAGCCCTCGCGTAGACCTGTCGCCCGAGCTGATGGCACGCGCGCGTCTGCCCATCGAGAGAATGCTGGCCGTCCGATGACGCCACTGGTCGACACATTCGGACGGTCGCACGACAATCTACGCCTGAGCGTCACGGATCGCTGTAACATCCGGTGCTTCTACTGCATGCCGGAGACGGAAGTAAAGTTTCAACCGCGGGAGCAGCTTCTTACTTTCGAGGAAATCGAGCGGTTCGTGCGCGTGGCTGTGACGCTCGGGGTGCGAAAGCTGCGGATTACGGGAGGCGAACCGTTGGTTCGCAAGGATCTTCCGAAGCTGGTGGCGAAGCTTGCCTCCATCGAGGGCGTCGAAGATCTGGCCTTGACTACCAACGGCGTTCTGCTGGGCGCGCAGGCGCAGGCTTTGTACGATGCGGGCCTCCGGCGGATCAACGTCCATCTCGATACCTTGGACCGTGAGCGCTTTAAGCAAATCACGCGGCGTGACGACCTGGGAAAAGTTCTGGACGCGATCGAGCTTTGCCGGAAAATTGGTTATGGGCCCATCAAGATCAATGCAGTCGCGGTGAAGAACCTGGTTGAGGCCGATATTGTTCCCCTGGCCCGTTACGGCCGCGAGCGCGACATCGAAATCCGCTATATCGAGTTCATGCCGCTTGATTCGCAGGGATTGTGGGGCCGCGACCGCGTGCTCAGCGCGGATCAGATGATCGGCATGCTGGAACAGGAGATCGGGCCTTTGGAAGCGATCCCCGATCGCGATGAGCGTGCTCCTGCTACCGAATATCGTTTTGCCGACGGAATTGGAAGAGTCGGTTTTATCGCGTCCGTGACTCGACCGTTCTGTCTGAACTGCAACCGCATCCGGCTTACGTCCGATGGAAAATTCCGCTACTGCCTGTTCGCAATCGAAGAGACGGACGTAAAGGGAATATTGCGAAGCGGCGGCAGTGACGACGATATCCGTAACGCGGTGCGCGAATCGGTGCACGCGAAGTGGATCGGCCACGAGATCAACTCCGCGCGCTTTGTTCCTCCGCCCCGCCCGATGTATTCGATCGGCGGATAGACCGGCTAAAGAACCGCCCGGGTTGTGCCGATATTCCGTACGATATCGCTAGCTTTCCGGGAGCGCTTAAGCTTTGAAACTCCTCCATTGGGTGCTTATCTCGTCAGCCCTGGTGTGTTCTCAGAACGTTTCTGCTCAGAAGCCCGAATCTGACGCCGCCGGTTGCCTCGATTCGCGAATCGTTCCGAGGCTTCTCGGTTGCCGAATCGACAACTGCGAGCACAAGGATTCGGATCGTCGCGAAGTCACACTGCGCGAGAACGAAAAGGGCGAGCCGGTGACGTCTGTCGTCGAAGCTGAGAGCCGGTCCGTGATGTACGAGTGCGCGGAGAAAACCACGCCCGCCGATATCGTCCCGCAGGCAGTCGACGCTCTAAAGGCCGCCCAGTTCGACATCCCGTACCAGTTCACCGATCAGGAGGGAACCGTCACGGCGCGAAAAGGCGATCTTTGGGTCTTGCTCGACGCAGCATCCCGCTACTACACGCTCACGGAACTGAAGACCAAAGTTTCCGAAGAAAGCGAGATGGACGCCGCGGAGATGGCTGACGCAATCGAGCGCCATGGTCGCATCGCGATACCCTCACTGTCGTTCACTCCTGGGACAGCGGACATGACGCCGGAATCGATCCCGGCGCTGCAGGAAATCGAGGCGATGCTGGAGGACAACCCGAAATGGCGAATCCGGGTCGAAGGGCATACCGACAGCTCGTCGCTTGCGCAGCGGCGTTCCGCGGCCGTGGTGTCATGGCTAGTACAGCATCAGGTCCCGCGGGAGAGGCTGGAATCCTTCGGGTTGGGCGATGTGCAACCTGCGGCGAACGGGCACCATCGCATCGAATTGGTGAAGCGCGACCCGGCACCAAGGTAGTCTCATGCAAACGATTTTGGCCGCGCGGGAGTTCACGCGCATCCGAGAACATCCCAGGTCACGATTGTCTGCCTCAGGCCTTGGCAACCTTTTTCAGTGCCACCGCGTTCATACAGTACCGCAGGCCACTGGGAGCGGGACCGTCGGGGAATACGTGGCCCAGATGGGCGTCGCAGGTGTTGCAGACCGTTTCAACTCTTTGCAGGAATGCAGGTCCGTCAAAACGGTACGCAATTGCATTTTCTTTGACAGGCTGAGTGAAGGAAGGCCAGCCCGTGCCAGATTCGAATTTCTCCGACGCATCGAAGAGAACAGTTTCGCAGCAGAGGCAGGAATAGATTCCCGGCTCGAACAGGCTGCACATTTGGGAGCTGAAGGCACGCTCCGTCCCCGCCTGCCGGGTGACACGGTATTGCTCGTCGTTCAGCAACTGTCGCCACTCGGCGTCCGTTTTGACCACCTTGCGGTCGGGCGCAGGGTTGCCGCTCTTCGCTAAATTCAAAACATCGGGCCATTTGAGCATCTTCTTATATCTTAAGCGTGGGACCCGGCTTAGTGACGGTCAACCGCTGCCCAACAGTTTGGGAGACGACAGCTTTTGGAAAAGATCAACCGGCGCGTGATGAATTCGGATGCTTGATTCGAAAGTGTTTTAGAATCAGGGGAGCAGTACCTGTCGGGGCGTAGCGCAGCCTGGTAGCGCACCTGCCTTGGGCGCAGGGGGTCGGGCGTTCAAATCGCCCCGCCCCGACCAATGGAATCAACCATGTACGGCCGATTTTGAATCGGCCGCTGAACTGGCTGTAGATGAAATTGAGGATGCGGAATTCTCAATGGCGGGTATTCCATAGCGCACTACGCGTGCTCTCAATCAATTCGAAGTCCTGCTTTGGCTCTCGATCGAATTCACATACGTCCGCGAGATGGGTCCGAAATATCCGCTCGCGGGCTTGATGCCTGCCTTCTTTTGGAATTCAATGAGAGCGTTGCGGGTTAATGCTCCGAAATTCTTCGTCGTACCGTGCGTTGTAAGCGCTCGCGCGGCGGGACCGGCATTCTGGGAGATCAGAAATTGCTGGAGCTGCTTCACGTCGTCTCCCGTCATGCCGGTCTGGAGATTCCGAGTAAAGACATAAGAGAGAGACGCTGAGGAAGGCGACGATTGTCCCCGTATGGTAAAAAAACCAAACCATCGGCTGGGCAGTAAGATAAAGCGGCATGAGAAACAGCCGATGGCTACGACTCCTGGCCTACGTGACGGGCTCGGTCAATCAGGAGCTCCTGTTGCGCAACGAGTACCTCGCAGCTGAAAATCGGGTTCTGCGGACCAAGTTGCCAGCTCGATTGCGTCTTTCAAATCAAGAGCGAATCACACTCTCTGAAATCGCAAAGCGGCTGGGGCGCAAAGCGCTGGCTGAAGTCGCCTGCGTTGCCAAGCCGGACACAATCTTAGGATGGTATCGCAGACTGGTAGCGCAGAAGTTCGACGGCTCCAAACACCGGCAGTATCCTGGGCGTCCCTCAATCCCAGCGAAAGTTGAGGAATTGGTCGTCCGGATGGCGCGCGAGAACTCCGGTTGGGGCTACGACCGGATCGTCGGCGCGCTCGCCAACGTGGGACACAAGCTGTCGGATCAGACGGTGAAGAACATCCTCCGGCGGCATGGCATCACTCCGGCTCCAAAGCGGAGCCAAGTCACAACCTGGAAGGACTTCCTTGCGGCTCACATGAACGTGCTGGCGGGGTGCGACTTCTTCACGGTAGAGGTGCTTAGCTGGCGCGGTCTAGTGACCTATTATGTACTGTTCTTTCTCCATCTGGAGAGTCGACGTGTTTACATCGCCGGAATCACCAAGCATCCTGACCAGGAGTGGATGGAACAGATCGCGCGGAGTGCCACTCAGCAGGACTGGGGTTATCTGCATTCATGCCGGTACGTGTTGCACGACCGGGACACCAAGTTCTGCGCTCCGTTTCGATCGACCCTAGCTGAGGGCGGTGTGAAGACGATTCAACTGCCGGCCCAGAGCCCCAACCTGAACGCCTTCGCGGAACGCTGGGTACGCTCGGTCAAACAGGAATGCCTGTCTAAATTGATCCTCGTTGGTGAGGCATCACTTTCAAGGGTACTGGTTGAGTATGATCGCCATTATCATTACGAGAGGAACCACCAGGGCAAAGACAACCAATTGCTCTTTCCGAGTTCAACCAGAAAGCTGCATCCTCCGGACCGTCCCGTCGTATTTCGTCAGC
This sequence comes from Bryobacteraceae bacterium, assembly GCA_035308605.1. Taxonomy (GTDB): domain Bacteria; phylum Acidobacteriota; class Terriglobia; order Bryobacterales; family Bryobacteraceae; genus Palsa-187. Next base: position 4,998 of record DATGGL010000187.1, on the reverse strand, counting down.
GTCTCGGCGGCCTGCTGAAGTACTACCAGCGACGCGCTGCATGAATATCTTTACCAAGCGGGGACGATGACAGCCACGAATGTCACAAATAAGGGATTCCGTGCCGTCGTCTCCGGCTGCTTCAACCCGAAGGCCACGTGGACGGCGACGGGGCTCAAGCTTTTAGCAGGAACTGTTGTTCCCAATTACCTAGTTCTGACCATAATCTATGCGCCACCCGGGACCAACGGTGGTCACAGCACCAGCTCTGTCAGCTATCAAGCCGGAAGCACCGCAGGGACAACAACGTCGTCCAGTCAATCTTTCAAGACCGGCGTTTCTATCTCCGTCGAAGCGTCAGGCGGAATCCTGGGCAACGGGGGTGGGGCAGGCGTATCTTTTGGGTCTTCGCAATCGAATACTGACAGCCAGTCAGTTGACATCAGGAAGTCGACCACCTCCACCCTCACGCAGGTCGGGTCGGCGCAAGACGGGATAAATCACGACGAAGATGAAATATGGCTTTTACTGAAGCCGACAGTCAACCTCGCGCTGTCTGACGCTATCGCGGAGTGGATGCTGGCAGGAACGCAAAATCCGATTCAATATGTTCACGTCGGATGGCTCAATGGCCATCAAGCCATGCCAGCCGGGGTCGCTACAGCACTCGCGGGGGCCGGTATAACGCCGCAGATCTATCCGGAACTGCTGGCGCGAGATCCACTGGCGACCGGTTCTTCGCCGGCCGCGTCTGCTCGGTTTGTGCCAATAAACACCACGTTCCCGTATGAGCCGCCCTATGCGCAAAGCGATTCAGTGCCAACCTACACATACAACATATCGAGCAGCACGATTAGTACGCAGGCCACGGAGACGGTGGATACAGTTACGGTACAGGCATACGTATCCGGGTCTGCGGATTATCTGTCGCTGGCGACGATCAAACTCAAGGACACATTGAGCTGGAATTGTTCGCAGAGCGGGGCGGCGCCTTTGGCCAGGGCCTGCTGTGGGAGTGGGACCTGCTCAGCCTCAAGGAAGGCACGCGATGAGCGGGGCCGTCAAACGTCTCTGAACCACTGAGCGAAGTCAACACTATGAACGTCAGTATCCTTCAACGCAACGTTGCGCGGATCGACCGCTCAATAGTGCAAAGGGGCATGACTCCAGAACATCGTGTGCGTCAGCTCATTCCGCCAGGCGATCCCAAGGCCACGGATCCTTTTCTTCTGCTGATGGAGGATTGGTTTCCGCGCGGCGTCTTTGACAGGCACCCGCATAGAGGCATGGAGACTGTCACTTATGTGATCGAGGGGCAGCTCGATCACTACGACAAGTACGGCAACCAGGGCTCGCTGTTGCCGGGGAATGCGCAATGGATGACGGCGGGGCGCGGCATCATTCACAACGAAAACCCGCCTGTGGGAGTAATGGTGCATTCGATGCAGCTCTGGGTCAATCTTCCCGCGGCCGATAAAATGGTCGAACCACGAACTCAAAACTTGGTTGCTGCCGATCTTCCACTGCGGCGCGAGCAGGGCGCTGAAATCCGCGTTTTCTCAGGAAAGTCAGGAGACTTGATCGCCCCGACGGAGAACTATTCGCCAGTGACCATGCTCGAAGTGCGGCTGGAAGCCGGGGCGCGTGTTCGGCAGCAACTGCCTGCCGATTACAACGCATTCCTGGTGGTGCTGGAAGGCGATGGTTCGATCGGCGGGGAGCGATCTCCGGTACACGCCGGCGATGTGGTCTGGTTGACTCGAACAGAGGACGACGGGCTTTCGGAAGTGAACATATCGGAAGTGAAGATGGCCGGTGGCATTTCGCCCTTGCGCGCCCTGCTCTATGCGGGGCGACCTCTTCGCGAGCCCGTGGTGGCACGCGGTCCCTTCGTCATGAATACCGAAGAGCAGATCCGCCAAGCGTATATCGATTACCGGGCGGGCCGGTTCGGACCGGACGGCCGCTAGACGGCACGACCGTCATCAGCGCATCGAGCTGACCTGCGGTAGCTGGGCTACATCCCAACCGCCGCCCAGCGCCTTGATCAAGAGAACGCTCGCATCCATGCGGCGGCGAAGGATGTCAACGTCGTTCCGCTGGTTTTGTAGCTCGATCGTCTCAGCGGAGACGACCTGAAGGTACGGGTCGGCGCCGAGCTGGTAGCGATTCGTAAAGATCTCAACGCCGCGCGCGGCCTCGGCCACGGCCTCCTTCTGCTGTGCCGCTTCATGCTCCAGTATGCGGAGCGCGGCTAGATTGTCTTCCACCTCCTGAAACGCGACCAGGGTGATCTGGCGATAGTTGGCGACGGTGGCGTCGTAATTCGCCCGCGCGTCTTCCGATGTGGCGCGGCGCCGGCCGCCGTCAAAGATGGTTTCCAGCATCGTGGGGCCCACCGCCCAGAAGCGGCTCGGCCAGGTGAACCAATTCACGATCGAGCTTACCGAGCGCACTCCGGGAACCTGTTCCACGGTCCGAAGGAGATCCTGGTAGATATTGTCGAGCCTATGAATCTCCGTCATTTCGCTCAAGCCCACGAGTCTGCCGCCCACGCGGATAATCAGAACACTTTCGCGCGAAGCGCGTGATTCGCGCCCGTTCAGGTTTTGGAACCCTCGAACGAACAGGCCGGCGCCGATGAGCAACACAACTGAGAGCGCAACTTGAAGGACAGCCAGAATCTTGCCAGGGCGCAGGAGGCCCGGGGCGCTCGCCGTCGTCTCCGCGCCCCTCAGCGCCGGAAGCAGATCTAGATGCCTGCTGCGTAATGCCGGTGCGAGCCCGACCAGGAGTCCTGTAAGGGCGGCGACCGCCGCGGTGAAAGACAGGACACGAAGATCAGGATGAAGATCCAGTGTGACGGCGTTTTGACCCGCAGAGAGAAACATGACCTATAGCCTGGTCGCCCATCGCGCCAGGAGGATTCCACAGGCCCCTCCCATCCCTGCGAGCACAAGACTTTCCACCAGCAATTGACGGGTCACTCACCCAGGCTTCGCCCCGAGCGCCAGTCGCATCGCAAACTCCGGCTCGCGTGACGCCGCCCGTGCCAAGAGGAGGTTCGCGGTGTTGGCACAGGCGATCAGAAGTACGACTCCGACCACCGCCATCAAAATAAACAGCGCTCGGGAAAACTGCTGTCACGGGCGTCGATCTGCCGGTCGACGACGGCATCGTAGCTGTCTAACGATGCTTGAACCCTAGAAATAGGGCGTGATCCGAGCCTGTCAGCCGCGGATCGGCAGGCAGGAGGAATTACGTTGCGCGGATGGGCGCCGACCAAGCAGCTACTGGACAAAGACTCGACTGTAGATAATCTGGAAGGCACGCTTGCGAGGCGCCCTCACCGGAATGTGACCTGTTCCGCTGCTGGATCGAATGCTAAATCCGAAAAATCCACTCGGACGTAAGACGCGCGACTCGTCGGGGTGCCCATAGGGCTCTTGGGTTGCCGCAGTGGAGGCGCCTGGAATGTGAACATGCCAGACGGAAAACAGCGACATCAAATCTGCCGAAATCGAAGCTCGGCCTGATCACGTCGCCGCGGATGGGCGACCTCCATGAGTTGCCGCAGCAAATCTTCCGCGCAGGCGCAGGCGATCTTGAGACGCCCCCGCGAGAGCAGCCGCTCCGTAATCCTCGACCGCGCATCTCGCCCCGAACGTCCCTGCCGCCAATCGTGGTCGATGGCGGTCAGTATCGGATCGGTTGAGTTTTAGGAGAACGTAGCGGCGTGAGCTCTGTCAACGCTGCGTACACCGCGTCCTCCAACTCGGTGAAGGAAATATCGAGAAGTTCCCCACAGACCTCGGGAGAGAGGCCCGCCAGGATTCGAAGAACGAAGCAGTACCGCAGTAGCGGCCGAAGCATAAAGAGGCGCCGAAGTTCAGTAGGGAGGCCGTCGACTTCATAGGGACCGTCCGATGATTTCGTTCGCCTCTGAACTGCGGATCTGAGTGCCTCAATCAGGAGGCCCCTGGGCGACAAGTCTTCGCAAGCGGTAATGCCATGCGTCACGGCCGCCTCGGCTGTTGTAGTGTCGCCGGTGAGAAGCAGAGCCGTGCGAAAGGCCATATCAAGGGCACTCGGCATTGTGTCCATCGCGATTAAGAGGTCCTTTCGCAGGCCTGCGGTTGAAACGCACCCCGCTCCACGCTTAACCATCGCGTCCCTCTGTTGATCTTCCGCGCGGAGTTCCTGGTTGATGTTACTAACGCCGGTTGATTGGGTCCATTACATGTTTCTGGTACCAGCCTGATCGCCTTCCGAGCCGTTAAAGGACGACGGGATACTACATAAAGCTGGTATGGACGAGCGCCCACCACCATCGCCATACTTCGAGTACGCGGCCGTCTGTAGTCGTTTCGGAGCAGAAGAACCTCTTGGCGCCCGATGGCTCTTGGACGAGTGACTGGTTGAACCGGCGGCCGGCGACAAGGAAAGGTGTAGCAATTGTTCAACTTGATCGACTTTGTCGGCAAAGTCAGCTCCTTCGGCGCCCGAATCATCCTCGACGGGCTGCGCACGCCGTTCGAAGCGAGCGCAATCCTGACCCATATCGCCGAAGTCGGGTACAAGTCTTTGCCGCTCGTGGCGCCGGCAGGTTTCGCGCTCGGCATGGTGATGACCTTTCACACGCGCAGCACCCTCGTCATGTTCGGCGCTAGCGCCATGATTCCCACCGTCCAGGCGCTCGCCTTCTTTGTCGAGATCGGTCCGCTGGTCGCCGGCCTTCTGCTGGCCGGCCGCGTCGGCGCAGGGATCGGCGCCGTGCTCGCCAATATGCGGGTGGCCGAACAGATCGATGCTATCGAGTCCCTGTCGATCGACTCCTTCAAGCTTCTTGTGGTCCCGAGAGTGATCGCGTGCGTCATAGCATTGCCATTGTTGACGTTGTTTATGGATTTCGCGGGCCTGCTCGGCGGCTACCTGTCGGAACTCGCAGCGTCCGGAATTTCCTTCGATCTTTACATCCGGCGTGCCTTCGACAATCTCGAGTGGGCCAATTTCATAGCA
>DATGGL010000186.1:0-6073 GCA_035308605.1 Bryobacteraceae bacterium | reverse complement strand
GCGATGGCGAGGCCGAGGCCGGTGCCTCCATAGCTGCGCGTGCTTGAATCGTCGCCCTGCACGAAGCTGTCGAACAAATGCGGTACTTTTTCCGCAGGGACGCCGATTCCGGTGTCGCGAATCACGAATAAGAGCGAGTAGGCGCCTTCCATTTCGCCGGCAAGCTCGGCCCGCAGGGAAATTTTTCCGTGGTCGGTGAACTTGAGGGAATTATCCAGAAGGTTGCCGAGGACCTGGCGAAAGCGCACGAGATCTCCGCGGAGGGACGGCGGGACGTTCGGCGCGACTTCGGCGGTGAGCACGATGCCCTTCGCGCGGGCGGGGCCTTCCACCGATTGCACGACGGTATTGATGGTCTTGCGCAGATCGAAAGTCGTGTTCTCGATGGTGAATTTTCCGGACTCCATCTTCGAGAGATCGAGTACGCTATCCACCAGCCGGATGAGGGAATCGCAGGAACTGCGGATGGAGCGGGCGTAATCGCATTGCTCGGGATTGAGCGGCGTTTCGAGCATTAGTTCCGTCATGCCCTGGATTCCGTTCATGGGCGTCCGGATTTCATGGCTCATGTTGGCCAGGAATCGCGATTTGAAGCGGGTGGCTTCGCGCGCGGTGATCAGAGCGTCGGCCAGTTGGTCGTTTTTCTCCTGCAGTTCCTTAGTGAATTGCTGGAGCGCGTCAACGGCGTGTCTCTGATCGGTGATGTTGCGGATCAGCGCGATGACTTCGGTCCAATGGATGGACGCAACGCGCGCTTCAAAGACCTTGGGTTTTTCCTTGACCGTCAGGGTGAATTCCACGGATGCCGGTGCGTGGGTGCGCATCACGGTGTCGACGGCTTTGGCGAGCAGCTCGCCGGGCTCGCCTTTTAAAACGTCGAGAACGCTCTTTCCGGGCGCGTTCAGATTCAGGTCCGCGGTTCGGGGACCCTGATAATCCAGGATGATGTGCTTTTCGTCGATGCGAAGGAACGCATCGGGAAAAGCGTCGAAGATGGCTTTCAACTCCTGACTGGTCTTCAGGACTTCCTGTTCCGCGCGGGCCTGCGCGGTGATGTCCAGGGACGCCAGACGCGTTCCGGCGACGCGGCCGCTGCGATCGCGCAGAGACCGCTTATGAATCTCGACCATGACGACTTCGCCGTTGGGCCGGGCGTAGCGGGCGCACACCGGGTCCGAGCCCATCGCGTTCAGCTCTCGTAACCCTGCTTCGGCCGAGATCGGGCCGTCGGTGTTATTCAGACTCCAGAGAGGCTTTCCAATGATCTGGTCTTCGGTGAGACCGCGTTGGATGCATTCCTGGCGATTGACTTTCCTGACGATGCCTTCGGGGTCCAGGTCCAGGTAGCCGATGGGGGATTCGGAAAACAAGCTTTCGAGGGAAGGCTCGGGACGGTTCTTTTCCTGGGCGCGTAGCGCGGCAGACTCGGCCGAACGCCGGCCGAAGTAGTAGCCGACGGGAGCGGCGATACCGACCAAGGCTAGTACGAGAATTGCAGAGAAGTCCATGGTTCCCGTAAGTGAAACACCTGATTCAGTGATCGACGCATCCGTCCGGCAGCTTTATACCCACATGATATGAGGCGGATGGCGGTAGACAAGCAACGGCAGACTGGAGTCTCCAGAGGACCACTCGAATCACGCCTAATAGTTTCAGAATCATAGGGTTAGGTGTTCTTTGTGGTTGGTTCGGCGGGCGGGGCGGCCTCAGCGAGGAAATAAGAAGAATCCTCTCTAAAGTAACTACGGGTACCTGCCGATAGCACATAAGTCGTACTCGGAGGAGTCGCGACCTTGGAGGCAAAAATGGGTTCCGTTTACAGCCTCGGTGGCATAGCTAATCTGGGCGAGTCGTGGACAAACGACACGCCGTCCGTGCGGTCAACTCCGGCTGCCGGCAATGACGGCGCCAATCCCACTTCCGCCGTCGATGTGGATCCTACGGCGACATCCACGATTCCGGTCTTGTCGCGGGTAGAGGCGCTGAAGGGGAGCAATCCCAGCGAGTTTCAACAAGTGGTCAGCGACGCGGTCACGAAGCTGAAAGTAGAGGCGAGACAGACGACGGATCCTTTCGCGGCCAGCTACCTGTGGAACCTCGCGAACCGGTTTCAACTTGCGCTCGACAGCGGGGACGGTCAGCCATCGGAGCAAGGCGCGCCGGCAGGCGTTTCGAGCCAGTCCGCAATCGAATAGCGCATCGCCGCAGTCCAGCGGCCAGAGTGTCCTAGAATAGAGGGACCGGAGCGTGCGTTCCGTCACGTTTCTGTAATATAATCAACCCTGCACATAACGTGGGCGTCCATCGAAGCGCCGTGACGCTGCGGTTGTTTTAACTCCAAGGAGCTGGCATGAAGGCAAAGAAGGCCCTAAAAAGATTGGGTAAGGCAGAGGCGATCCTTTCGAACGTGATCGACCAGTACGCCGGGCAAACGAGCGTCCGCGAGCTGCTCGGCACCGCGAAAGCTACCGTGGCGCGAGCCAAGGCCGCGGTGGATTCGACGGCCGCGTCAGCCAAAGCGGGGAAGAAGCCGCCAGCCAAGGCCGACAAGTCCAGAAGAGGCGGTCTTACCGCGGAGGGCAGAAAGAAGCTTTCGCTCGCCGCGAAGAAGCGATGGGCGCTTGCCAAGCGCAAAGGCATGAACGCCGTCACCGGCCGGCCGCTGCGCGCAACGGCCTGACCAGCGGTGCGGCATCATCTACCTTGGGGAATGAAACCCGGGCTGCCGGTCTTCACCACTTCATTAAATCTCTGCCGGGTCTGAATTCGATTGATTTCGTCAAACGCGTCTTGCGGCAGGGCGGAGACGTCGAGATTCTCACGCGCGCGGGCGGCCGTCTTGGGCGTGGTAAGCAAAGCCGTGCCGCGCTGCACCGCCCAAGCGAGCAGCACCTGCGCCGGCGTCTTTCCCACTCGCACGGCAATGGCTGAAATGACCGGGTCTTCGAGCGGCCCCGGCCTGATTCCGTGACCCAAGGGCGCGAAAGCCAAGAATACAATTCCTTTTTCCCTGCAGAATTCCAGGAGCTCCGTTTCCGGCAGATACGGATGTGCCTCCACTTGAACGACGGCGGGCTTGATTCGCGCAGCTTCGTAGATGGGCAACAATCCGTTCAAGCTGATGTCAGAGAGTCCGATGGCCCGGCATCTGCCACGGTCCACGAGACTCTCCATCGCGCGCCAGGTGTCGAGCAAAGTCACGCCGCGGTCGTAAACGATATTTCCGTTTGAGTCTCGCGGGTCCTGATTGTCGCCCGGCTCGAAGGCGTACGGCGTGTGAATCAGATAGAGATCCAGAGAATTGAGCCCGAGTCTGTCGAGGCTGGCATCGAAAGCCGGTGCGACGCGCCCGGGCCGATGATTCGTGTTCCACAGCTTCGTCGTAATGAAGATGTCTTCGCGGGCAAGACCGACTGCGGCGAGTCCAGCATGCAAGGCTTCGCCGACCTCCCGCTCATTCCGGTATCGTTCCGCGCAATCAAAGTGTCGAAATCCAGCCGTCAGCGCGTCCATGGTGGCGCTTTTCGTCACGGCTGGATCGGGAATCAGCGTGCCAAAGCCGAGTACGGGCATATGGCCGGCTCCGTAATTCAGCGGAATTCTGGCCGTCCGAAAATCAGCGGATTCGATCATATGAATAGGCCGGCGGCGTCTCGCGTCCGGTATTGGACTCCGGTTCGCGGAGCCGCCGATCTTTCTGGATCACTCTATGATAATTTGACATCGCCACTGTCAGGCGATGCAATCCGAACGCCGTTCTCGGCCGTGGTGCGGTTCCGCGCGAGTTGTATATCAGCCTAGGGGCACTGACCCGTGGGGCTTTGCCATTTGAGAGACAACTTCGCCGCTACCGGCGATGTAAAGTTCATGGGAACGCCGCCCGGCCCGGTCAGAGTGCCGGAGGCTCCGGCCAACGCGACGGCGCACGATGTGACCGCAGGAGCTGCCGATGTCAAGGTGCAGGAGGTCGCGGTCCAGGTTAGCGTCACCGTGGTGCTCGCGGGACTCACTGCGGCGCTCATCGTGATACCGCCGGGCCCATTGAAGGTCGTGGCCAAGCCTGCCACACCGATCGAACATGCCGACGGAGTGGGTGTTGGAGTTGGGGTCGGAGTTGGCGTAGGTGTCGGCGTGGGCGTCGGGGTCGGCGTGGGCGTCGGGGTCGGCGTGGGAGTGGGGGTTGGAGTCGGAGTCGGAGTCGGAGTCGGAGTTGGTGTTGGTGTTGGAGTAGGTGTCGGGGTTGGTGTCGGAGTCGGAGTTGGAGTTGGTGTCGGCGTCGGAACCGGTGCGGGCGGCGTGAGAGTTACGGCGGCTGTGGCCGTTTGAGTTCTGTTGGCTTTCGCGGTCGCCGTTACGCGAATCGTCTGTTGTGTGGTGATGGTGGCGGGTGCGGTGTAGACGCCGGCCACGCTGATTTTGCCGATCGCGGGGCTCAAGGACCACGCGACGCCGGTATTGGTCGAGCCCGTGACTGTTGCCGTGAATTGCTGCTTTGCGCCTTGGGCTAATATCACTGCGGTCGGACCCACGCTGATGGTCACGGCAGTGGGTGTGGGCGTGGGTTTCGGAGTAGGCGTGGGCGTTGGGGTTGGCGTCGGCGTTGGCGTCGGCGTCGGAGTTGGAGTTGGAGTTGGTGTGGGCGTCGGCGTGGGGGTGGGTGTTGGTGTTCCAGTCGATCCGGATGAATATGCGCCCATGTCCCATGCTCCGGAAGACGAACGTGCGTTGCCGACCAGGTCGGAATCCAGGGTTGTGTTCCCGAGGCCCGTCAGATTGACGCCCGTGCCGATCGCAGGAGAGCTGGACGTTAATTGTTCGTTTCCTGGCGCTGCCACCCATTTAGGATCGAGGCCGAGAATGCTGTGGGTGTCTCGTCCGGCGCCTTGCCAGGCTGAGTAACTCTGGAAACTCGAGCCCCAGACCAATTCTCCCGAGGTGCCGTTCCACAGGTTGTAGTCGCTGACGAAGGTGGCTCCGCTGCCCGTCGCGTCTTCGATGTAGACAGGGTATTGCATTCCCGAGACGATATTATTCTTGACGACAACGTTCTTGTAATTGTCAAAAATATCGATGCCCGCGGACATCGAATTGGGGCCGATATTGGCGAGGGAATTGTTGTAGATCTGAATGCCGCTGGAATGGGGATTGGAGTAGCCGGCGAGGACGATCAGTCCCTGGAACATATTTGCCTGGACGGGAGAGAAGCTGAAATCGTTGTTGCAGACGATGCCGGTGAGGGCTGCCTCGACGAAGAATAAGCCGGTCATCGCGCCGCCCCCGGCAAAGGAATTGCGGAAGTCGCCGTAGAAGCGGTTATTGCAGAACGTAAAGTTGTCGGCGTATTGAGTGCTGTCGCTTCCGGGAATCACGAAGAAATGCAGCGCCCCGTCTCCGTGTACGCCGCCGCCGATCTGGGAAGCGTAGTCGTGAAACGTGTTGTTGTTGTACGTGATGTTGTGCATCGTCGTGTTGGAGGCGCCGGAGGCAAACCAAATCGCGCCGGAGGTGTGCGACCAGTCGTTCCCTGTGAAGACGAAATTCGAATGGCTGGCGCCGTCGGTGAAGACGAAGTAGACCGCGATCCAGCTATAAGTTGTAAAGATGTTATTGGTCAGCGTGACGTCGTGCGTGTCCTGAAAGACGAGGCACTTGTCGCTATCGGCGACTTGCGATGCGCCGCAGCTTGTGAAAGAGAGGCCGTTGAAGGTTAAATAACCGACGCTGGTCGCGTTGAGCATTCCAGTGCCACCGGGGTGCGAGCTCCCGTCATCGAAAATCGGCGGAGAGAAACTGGAGCCGGTGAACCAGCTCGAATTGGTTGTATAGGTGTCGGGGGAACCGCTTGCGCCGCTATTTTTAACGCTCCACGGGTAAACGTTGGAGGGCCAGCGGACGCCGCCTTTAAAGATGAACATGTCTCCGGCGTGATGGGTATACGATCCGGTGAAACCCTGCATGCCGGGGACGCGCTGCCAGGGAGCCGATGTGCTCGTGCCGGCACTGGCATCGGAGCCCGAAGCATAATCGATGTAATATGTGGCGGCGCGACTGGTGGCCGAGAGAAATAACAAAA
>DATGGL010000185.1:0-11441 GCA_035308605.1 Bryobacteraceae bacterium | reverse complement strand
ACGGATTTTTCGGGATTTCGATCCGAACCAGCGCTGCTTGGGAAGATATTCGGGCAGCGCCACGGTTTCCAGACGATGGCGCGCGGCGCCTTCAAACAGGCTGGCCCAACCGGCGCCGACGGTCAGGACCGAGCTCTCGGGTTCCCGCTCCGCGGTGCGCTCCGGAGTTCCATGCAGCTCCAGCCAGAGGAATCCATAGGCGCCAAGCGTGAAGCGATAGGGCTGGCGGCCGATAGCGGGAAATTCCACGTAGCCGAGCATCTCGACGGGAACCATTCCTTCGAGCTCCGAAAGATCGAGGTCGACCGGCTGGGCGAAGCGAGACAGATTCGCGATGCACAGCACCTGTTCCCCTTGATAGCGGCGCAGATAGGCGAGGACCTTGCGATTCTCGGGATTCAGAAACTCCAGCGTGCCGCGACCGAACACCTGAAAGAGCTTGCGCAGGGCGATCATGTTGCGCATCCAGTTCAGGAGCGAAGAGGGATCGCTCTGTTCCGCTTCGACGTTCACGGACTGGTATCCCCAAACCGGATCCATGATCACGGGGCTGTACAGTTTGGCGGGCACGGCGCGCGAGAATCCGGCGTTGCGGTCGCTGTTCCATTGCATGGGCGTGCGGACGCCGTTGCGGTCGCCCAGATAAATGTTGTCGCCCATGCCGATTTCATCACCGTAATAAATGATGGGCGTGCCGGGGAAGGAAAGCAGCAGGCTGTTGAGGAGCTCGATCCGGCGGCGGTTGTTGTCGACCAAAGGCGCCAGCCGGCGGCGGATGCCGAGATTAATCCGCATGCGCGGATCGGCGCTATAGGCGAGATACATGTAATCGCGCTCGTCGGTGGTGACCATTTCGAGCGTCAGCTCGTCGTGGTTGCGCAGAAATAATCCCCACTGGCAGTTTTCGGGAATTGCCGGGGTCTGCGCCATGATGTCGGTAATAGGGAGGCGATCCTCCTGGCGCAGCGCCATGTAGATCCGCGGCATCAGGGGGAAATGAAAGGCCATATGGCACTCGTCGCCGTCGCCGAAGTAAGGGCGGACGTCGCTGGGCCATTGATTGGCTTCGCACAGAATCATGCGATTGGCGTAGTTTTGTTCGATTTCGGCACGGACCCGCTTCACCACGACGTGCGTTTCGGGAAGATTCTCGCAGTTGGTGCCGTCGCGTTCCACCAGGTATGGAATCGCATCCACGCGAACGCCGTCGACGCCCATGTCGAGCCAGAAGCGGAGGACCTTCAAAACTTCTTCGAGAACATGCGGATTGTCGTAGTTGAGGTCCGGCTGATGCGAGAAGAAGCGATGCCAGAAGTAGGCCTTGGCGACCGGGTCCCAGGTCCAGTTCGATTTTTCGGTGTCGGTGAAAATGATACGGGCGTCGCTGTATTTCTGGTCGTTGTCGTTCCAGACGTAGAAATTTCTTTCGTGGGAGCCAGGAGGCGCGTTGCGGGCGGCCTGAAACCAGGGGTGCTGATCGGAGGTGTGGTTCATCACCATCTCGATCATCACTTGCAGGCCGCGGTCATGCGCGGCGGCGAGAAACGTCTTGAAATCGTCGATGGTGCCGTAGTGCGGATGTACATTCATGTAATCCGCGATGTCGTAGCCGTCGTCGCGCAGGGGCGAGGGGAAGAACGGCAGCAGCCACAGGCAGGTGACACCGAGATCCTGAAGATAGTCGAGTTTTTGAATCAGGCCGGGGAAGTCGCCGACGCCATCGTTGTTCCCGTCCGCGAACGCGCGCACGTGAAGCTCATAGATCAGCGCGTCTTTGTACCACAGCGGGTCGGATGCGCTGCCAGGTTGTTTCATCTTATGCGCCGAGGCGAAGTACGTGGGCAGGACGGCTGCCGGGGGTCAGTTCGACGTAGTTTCTAGGACCTTGCCAGGTGTAGGTCTCGCCGGTTAGCAGATCGGCGGCTTGAAATGACCTGGCCGCATCGAGGTCGAGCGATTCTAAATCGAGATTCACGAAACCCCACTGTCTCTGAAACGGATCGAGATTCACGACCATCACGATCCGGTCCTTGCTATAGCAGATCAGATTCGGGTTGTCCGTGGGGTGGAAGCGAAGCGGCCGGTCGCGTTGAAGGGCTGCGTTTTCGCGGCGGATGTGATTGAGGCGGGTAATGAAGTCCTTCAGACTGCCGGGCGTGTTGGTGTTCCAATGCTTCAGCTCGTACTTTTCGGAGTTGAGATATTCCTCGCTGCCGGGCTCGCGCGGAACGTGTTCACAAAGCTCGAACGCGGGTCCGTAGATGCCGTAGCTTGCGCCGAGCGTCGCCGCCAGCACCAGGCGGATCATGAAGGCCGGAGGTCCGCCGGTCTGGAGGAAATCGGTCAGGATGTCGGGAGTATTCGGCCACAGGTTCGGGCGAAAGAATTCGGCGACGCCGGTGTCGGTGAGTTCTTCGAAGTATTCGGTCAGTTCCTGCTTCGAGTTTCGCCACGCGAAATAGGTGTACGACTGGGAGAAGCCGAGCTTCGCCAGACGGTACATGATGCGCGGGCGGGTGAAGGCTTCGGCGAGAAACAGAACGTCCGGGTAGTTCGATTTGATATCCGCGATGGCCCATTCCCAGAACGCGAGCGCCTTGGTATGCGGATTATCGACGCGGAAGATGTGGACGCCTTGCTCGACCCAGAAAACCATCACGTTTCTCAGTTCCTGCCACAGCTCGCGCCAGTGGACCGTGTCGAAATCGAAAGGATAGATGTCCTGATACTTCTTGGGGGGATTCTCGGCGTATTGGATGGCGCCATCGGGGCGCGCACGAAACCACTCGGGATGGTCAGTTACATAAGGGTGGTCGGGGGAACACTGGAACGCGATGTCGAGCGCGATCTCCAGGCCGAGGGCCTTCGCGCTGGAGATGAGGCGCTGAAAATCCGAGAGCGTGCCGAGATCGGGATGAATGGACTGATGGCCTCCCGGGCCTTTTTCCGAGATACCGCCGATGGCCCACGGGCTTCCGACGTCGTCTGGCGCGGCCTGTTCCGAATTGTTCTTGCCTTTGCGAAAGACTTCGCCGATCGGGTGAATGGGCGGGATGTAGAGAACGTCGAAACCCATGGACGCGACATAGGGAAGCCAAGCCTCGCAATCGCGAAAGGTTCCGTGACGGCCGGGATCGGGCGCGCAGGAGCGGGGGAATAGCTCATACCAGGTCGAAAAGCGCGCTTTTTCACGGTCTACAACCACTGCCAGCTCTTTTTCGTAGCGAGTGATGAAGCGGGGATCGGGATATTTACGGGCCAGCTCGATCAAGGCATCGTCGATCGCGGTGGAGCCGGTGCGGAGGAGCGCGGCGCCGTCGAGAAGGCGGCGGGCGATGGGTTCCGGCGGCCGCTCCGCCGCGTCTTCGATCCAGCCGGCTCCGATCTGTAAGTCAACGGTAACGTCCTGGCCGGCGGCGATGCGTTTTTGAAGATCGGCGTTCCAGGTGGCGACGTGGTCGACCCAGCCTTCGATCGTGTAACGATACTCGCCCAGTTGAGACACGGGGAATTCGGCGCGCCAGCGGTCGTTTCCAAGAGCCTCGAAGGGAACTTCGGTCCATTCGCCTTCGATGCTCCGGTACAGCAGCCGGCAGTTCAGCAGATCATGGCCGTCGGCGAAGATGTCGGCTTCGACAGTAACGGTCTCTCCAACGACGCGCTTGATGGGAAAACGGCCACAGTCGATCTCGGGATGAACGCCTTCGATCACCACCCGATTTCGCCCCGCGATTTGCTTCAGGCTTTCAGGCACAATAGCAGCGTCGGTGGCCGAGGTCACCTGGTCCCGTCTTGCAAGCTGGCTTCCGTGCGGCAAGTAATTGATACACAGGCATTCTGACACGTTCGCCCACGCAGGTTTTTCGTCCACAGGATATTCACAAGGAAAGAAATTCGAAGCTCCGGTAGAAAGTGCGACGCAGGCGGATCGGGGTGCGTGGAAAGGAGCCGAAGAATCAGCGTCCCTTTTCTGGCCCGCGGCGTGCATACAATGGGCTCATATGTGGAATAAAGATCAAAGTGCGTCCAGTCCAACTCCACAGGCTCCCAGTGCTCCCGCGACCCGTGCTGCCACGACGGGCGATTCGGGATCGGTAGGCGACGGCGCCTTGATTGGGGAAACCATGCGGATCAAGGGCGAGGTTTTCAGCAAAGACGAGCTTCGCCTGGAAGGCGAAGTGGAAGGCAAGCTGGAATCGCAGAATCGCCTCACCATCGGCCCGAAGGGAAAGGCGGATGCCAGCATCAAGGCCACCGAAGTCATCATCGCCGGAACCGTAAAAGGGAATGTCGAGGCGAACCAGCGGATTGTGCTGCGCAAGGGCGCGAACCTGGTAGGCGATGTGAAAACCGCCGGCATCGTGATCGAGGACGGAGCGTACTTCCGGGGCGGCATAGATATTGCCCGTCCGGAAGGCACAACGCAAGCGGCGCAGGCCGCGGGCCGATAAATTACCGGTGAAGCAGCACAGCTTTCCCGAGCCAGAGCCCAAACACTGAAATTTGAAGCGCGCTCCAATATCTTTCGATAACGCAGAAAGACAAGCGGCTTCCTGTTACCCAAGCAACTTGGGACCACACTTGCGCTGGCGGCCCGCGCCCATCGTTATTACAACGGCAGCGAAGTGACCTAGGACATCGCTACGCGGTGGATTGAACGCCGACAGGAGCGTCAACCTCTCACGCTTGCACTGTACGCGGTGTGATGCGCGCGAGCGGTCGGACGGTACTGGTAAGTACTTGATCCGAGGGAGAAAGTAATTCGCGAAAACTTGGTGAATCCGGCGAAAGTTCGGTGATATACTGGGCAACCAAACTTGAGAGAGGTTTGATTGCCCGTGACCTCGATTCGCGCTGCGCTGCTGGTGACGCTAGGGACGTCGTTGGGAATGGCCCAATATGACGGGCCGATTACGCCTCGACTGAGTCCGCGCATTAACGCCCGGGTCGCCGCCGAGGCTCTTCCGCGCGCGGATCTACGCGTCGATGTTCCACTAGTCCTGATTCCCGTCCACGTGACCACGCCGCTGGGGGTTTCGGTCACGGATTTGAACAAAAGGGATTTCCGGATCTTCGAGGATGGCGCCGAGCAGCAGATCACGCACTTCGCCAGCGAAGATGCGCCGCTATCCATTGGCGTCTTATTCGACGCGAGCGGCAGCATGAAGAACAAGATCGCGAAATCGGCAGAAGCGGTGTCCGCGTTTTTCAAAACCTCGAACGCGGAGGATGAGTTCTTCCTGATCGAGTTCAACGAGAGGCCCAGGCTGGCGGTGCCGTTCACGCAGGATTCGGACGCGATTTATAAGCACGTCGCGCATACACGGGCGATTGGACGGACCTCCCTGCTGGACGCAATCCACATGTCGTTGCAGCAAATGAAGACGGCCAGGAATCTGCGCAAGGCGATCGTCATTGTTTCCGATGGCGGCGATAATCGCAGCCGGTACACAGAGAGCGAGATCAAGGCGTCCATGCGCGAGGCGGATGTACAGGTGTATGCATTGGGGATTTTCGACCCCGAAGATCAGCCGAAGCGGACGCGGGAAGAGAAAGACGGTCCGCGGCTGCTGGGCGAACTGGCGGACGAGACAGGCGGGCGGCATTATCCGGTGGAAGATATCAACCGGCTTCCAGAATTATGCGCGCGGATCGGGAATGAATTGCGCAATCAGTATCTGATCGGATATGCGCCGACCAATGGGGCGGACGACGGACGGTACCGGCATGTCAAAGTAACCGTCGTGCCGCCGCCGGAGATGCCGCCGCTGCGCACGCATCATCGGCAGGGGTATTACGCCGGGTCGAGCGGACAATAACGACCGGCCGCAGATCAACGCCGATTCACGCAGATCAGTTCGTCCACCAGCCGGCGATTGTGTCCGGGGGCATTTTTGCGAGGACGTGCTGGGCCATTTCTTTCAGACGGTCCGCGCTGCTCACGGGGCCGATGTAGCAGTGGCCTTTCGCGGCTCCGTACGTGAATAAACCTTCGTAGTGGGGACTTTCCGTCTTCTTCATCCACTCCTGAAGCTTGCGGGTGCCATTGTTCAGGAAGAAGTTGTCGGCATCGCCGACATATACGTGGACTTTGTCGACCAGTTTGGGGGCGAGCGTCGACCAGTTCTTTTCCAGGTGATTGCGGAGATCGAAGTTTTCTTTCCAATATTCCGCGACGCGCGGGTTCATCGTGCCGGTTTTCTTGTCCCATAGAGGATCGAAGAAGCCGTTCTCACCAAGGGGGCCGAATACGGCGGACCAGATGTCTAACTGCTCGCCGGATCTGCCATTGGTGCCGTTCACCAGTTCGTAACGATTGCGCTCCTCCGCGGTCTGGCGGATTTGGCCGTTGATCTCGCGGCTATTGATGGTGGGGACTTTGCGCCACTCGAATTCCTTGTAATACGCGTTCTTGTCGTGATAGACATCGACGCCTTCGACGTCGGAGAAATCGACGGAATCGGGGCAATAAGACCAGGTGCCTCCGAAGAAATCGGGATGGAAGATCTGAAGGGCCAGCGATTCCCAGCCACCGGTGGAACCGCCCGAGAGGAGACGAGCCCAGGGCTGGCGAATGATACGGAAACGTTTTTCGATTTCAGGAATCAACTCCTGCATGAAGGCGTCGCCGTAGGGGCCGACGTTGACGGAGTTGACCGCGTAGGAATCGTCGAAATAGGGATTCGGATGCTGCATGGTGACGACCAGCATCCGCGGGAAGTCGTCGCGCATCCACTGGTTGTAGAAGTCCTTGTCGGGAGCGTCGAAGCGCATCGGCGCGGCGAGGGAGAAGTGGCCTTGTTCGTAAAGGACGGGATACGAGATGTTGGTTTTGTCGTAATCGCGGGGGAGCAGGACAGTAGCGCCGAGGTAAATGGGACGGCCCCAGAAGCGCGTCAGGATCTGGCTTTGGATTTTGAACCGCTTGACGAAGGCAGTGTCGGCGGGAATTTGAACGGGCGGGATTACTTTGTCGCAGACGATAGGGATCCGGTAGCCTTTGGCCGCGTCCAGGGTCATTTTCTGCGGAGAGCTATAGAGGTTGCCGGGGGAACGAGGCCAGTGCTGGCCCTCCCAACGATCGTCATGCATCCAGATGACGTGGCCATCAGAGCGGTGAAACTCGGAGTAAATGTTGACGAAGGCCTGTACGTAATATTCGCCGGCGGGAATCTCCGAGAGGCTGATCACGGGACTGCCGAGGTCGGTCGCGTCAATGATCGCACTCTGGCCGGCGGGGAGTTTTTCGATGTCGCGGCCAAAGAAAGGAACGCCAACGCGGCCGATCTGAAGGCGTGGTTCGGGGTCGGCCTTATGGGAAATCATGATGTAGACGCGGCCGGTGATGGGTCCGGCGCTGGTGGACGCGGGAAACGAGATGTCGAACCGGGTGTCGGCGGCTAGGGAGAAGGCGGCGAGAGAGACCAGGGCGACCAGAATCTTCATTCTGATAGTGTACTCGTCTAGTTGGGCACCCACGTGCTAGAAGGATTCAAGTGGAGGATAAACGATGAAAAAGTGGATTTTGATGTTGCCCCTTGCCGCCGCTGTGACGTTATTCGCGGCGGACGACAAACTCATGAAAGAAGTACGGCACGAACTGGTGATGCTGCCGTATTACAGTGTGTTCGATAACCTGGCGTATCGCGTGGACGGGTCACGAGTGACTCTTTTCGGGCAGGTGGTACGGCCAACGCTAAAGAGCGACGCGGAAAACGTCGTCAAGAGAGTGGAAGGCGTGACCGCCGTAGACAACCAGATTGAGGTGCTTCCGGTTTCTCCGAACGACGATCGCATCCGGCGCGCCGTTTACCGCGCAATTTTTTCGAAGCCGGAGCTGGATCGGTACGCAATGGGGGCAATTCCCTCCATTCACATCATCGTCAAGAACGGGAATGTGACGCTGGTTGGCGTGGTTTCGACAGAGATGGACAAGAACGTCGCCAACATTACCGCGAACGGAGTGTCCGGGGTGTTTAAAGTGACGAACGAACTCCAGGTCGAAAAGTAACCGCTACGCGGGAGCGCCGGGTCCGGGCTCTTTCTTTTCTTTAGCAGGCGCGGGATGGGCGGCCGCCTTCACGGGGCTCAGCAACACGTGTGCATTGCGGCCCTCCATCCGCGGCAGACCTTCGGCGACGCCATATTGAGAAAGATCCTCCGCAAAGCGCATCAGAAGCTTGCGGCCCAGATCGGTGTGGGCGATTTCACGCCCGCGAAATTGCACCACTGCTTTCACGCGATTCCCTTCTTTAAGAAAGCGGATCGCGTGATTCTTTTTGAAGTCGTAGTCGTGATCGTCGGTGTTGGGGCGGAATTTCAGCTCCTTCACCTGAATGATGTGCTGCTTGCGCTTCGCGTCGTGCTGTTTCTTTTTGTTCTCGTACTGCCACTGGCCGTAATCCATCGCCTTGGCGACGGGCGGCTCGGCTGTCGGCGCAATCAGGATGAGATCGAGGCCCAATTCCTGGGCTTTGCGGATGGCCAGCGAGGTCTGCATGATCTCGACTGTGCCATCAGGGAAGACGGCGCGTACTTCCCTTGCTCGAATTGCTTCGTTGACGTTTTCGCGGATCCTCGGCCGGCGGGGTGGATAGCCTCTTGGAATCATCGAGTGGGAAGCGGCAGACCCGGACGCGAGAAGATGCTCATGACCAAATATTACCAGATTTGCAACACTACTCCTGGCGCAAAACGGTTAAGGGATCGACCCGCGTGGCCCGGCGGGCCGGAAGATAGCTGGCGGCGATGGCCACGAGAACGAACACGGCCGCCGTGCCGAGGAACGTGAGCGGATCTCCCGGCGTGACGCCGAATAGAAAACCCGCGAGCAAGCGGGTGGTGGCGGCGGCCGCGACCAATCCGATCAGCAAGCCGATCGCGGTGAGCTTCAAGCCTTCGTTCACCACCATCAAGCGAACCTGGCTCTGGCCGGCTCCCAGAGCCATCCGGATGCCGATTTCCTGACGCCGTTCCGCGACGGCGCACGCGATGACGCCGTAAATACCGAGCGACGCGAGAACCAAAGCAGTGATGGAAAATACGCTGAGCAGAACCCCGCGCATACGAGGCTGGGCGAGCGACTCGTCCACCTGGGCTTGCATGGTTCGGGCGTCATAGATGGGGACGTCTTTGTCGATGGAAGCGACGGCTGCGCGGACGGCGGATGCGTAGCCGGCGGGATCGCCGGTTGTCCGGACGACCAGCGACTGGCCGAGAATCGTGGTCTGGGCGTAAGGGGTGAAGAGTTCGCGCCGGGGAGCCTCGGCCAGGCTCGATTCGCGAAAATTGCCGACGACGCCGACAATTTCGGCAATCCAGGGCGTTCCGAGATCTAAAGTGACGCGCTGGCCGACGCCGTCGCCATGCGGAAAAAGCTCCTTCGCGAAGGCTTCGTTGACGACCACGACCTGGGGGGTGTCGAAACGGTCCGACACCTGGAAGAATCGTCCGGCAATGAGAGGGACGCCGATGGCGCGAAAATATCCGGGGGTGACGACGCGGTTGTCCAGGCGGATCTTCGTTTCCTCGCTGCGCACGGGTTGGGAATCGAGCCATATTCCGACCGTGTTTTTGCCGGGACGCAACGGCAGCCAATTGGTGGTTCCGGCGGCTTCGACGCCAGGGATTTGTTCGATCGCGGGCAGAAGGCGCTCGAAAAAGCGGCGGCACTCATTGCGATCGCGATAGGCGCTTCCCGTGAGGGCAATCTGCATCGTGAGAACGTTGCGGATGCGGTAGCCGGGATCGAGATGGTTGAGGGAGTAGAGGCTGCGCGTCAGCAGACCGGCGGCCGCCATCAATACGACGCCCAGAGCTACCTCCACGACCACCAAAGCAAGGCGGAATCGCTGGCGATCGCGTCCGGCGGTGCCGCTGCGTCCGCCGTCTTTGAGGGCGCTTGCAAGGTTGACTTGAGAGCCGCGCAAGGCCGGGAAAACGCCGAAGATCATGGCCGTGGCAAGCGACGCGAGCAACCCGAAAGTCAGGACCCCGGGATCGACCCGGATTTCGTTGGCTCGCGGAAGGGCATGAGGGCTGAGGACCAGGAGAAGGCGGACACCCAGGACCGCAAGCGGAAATCCCAGCGCTCCGCCGATGAGAGAAAGCAGCGCGCTTTCGATCAACAGATGTCGAACCAGGACGCCACGGCTGGCGCCCACAGCGGCGCGGACCGCCATTTCGCGCACCCGAACGGCGCCGCGGGCGAGCAGCAGGCTCGCCACATTAGAGCAGGCGATCAACAGAACGCAGCCAACGGACGCCCCGAAGATTAACAAGGACTGGCGCACGCCGCCAACTTCACGGTCGAGGAAGGATTCCAATCGATAGGAATAGCCACTGTCGTTCGGAAACCGGCCGGCAAAATCGCCGGCGAATGCGTTGGCCTCAACCTGGGCCTGTTCGAGGCTGATTTCCTTCCTGAGGCGACCGATGGTCCTGACAACCCGATTGCGCCGCGCGGTGGCATAACTCGAATCGACCTGTAGAGGCGCCCACATGTCGTGTTCGGACCCGAATGGGAAATTCTGGGGCATTACGCCGACTACGATGTACGAAATTCCGTCCAGCGTGACCGTCCGCCCAATGACGTTCGGATCCCCGCCGTAGCGCTGCCGCCAGAAGGCGTAGCTGAAGACGACTTCCATCTCGCGGCCGGTACGATGTTCCTCGGGAAGAAACGCACGGCCCAGCATCGGTTGAACGCCGAGCGTGTCAAAAAAGCCGGTGCTGACGCGCGCGCCACGAAGAGTTTCGGCATTCCCGAGGCCGGTGACGATCCAGGCTCCTTCGACAAATCCGGCAATTTTGTCAAATGAATGATTACGGTCACGAATTTCCTGGAAATCACCGCCTAAAAGTCCCGTTTGACCCAGCCCGGAGCGGGGCGGCATGTTCCACATCCAGACCAGACGCTGGCTATCGGGATAGGGCAGCGGTTCGAGGAGAATACTGTGGATAAGGGTGAAAATTGCGGTGGTTGCGCCGATTCCGATCGCCAGAAGCGCTACCGCAGCCAGAGTGAATCCGGGGTCACGGAACAGGCCCCGAAAACTCTGCCGCAGATCGGACATAATATCCGCAAAATTATCGCACAGTTGTTATATTGGCGGTTACGTGCTGCGTCGGAGCCGGCTGATCGAGATGCTGATCGGAAATGTGTTCCTCCAGCCAGGCTCCGGCGTCGGAGGCCGTGGAGATCTTACCGCTCAGCGTCGCGAGGACGAAACCGGAACAGAGGGCGTTCGAAAAAGGTTTATCGAAGACCGCGCCGGAATCCTGGCCCGCGAGCTTTACGATAAACGGGACCAGCGGAGATTGCTTGCCCCCGGTGAGCTGCTCGAGTTCGTTAGTCCAACCCATGTGGCCGCGCCAGAGATTGGGGCGAAGGCCGTGATCGGAGGTGAGTAGTAATGTCGTCGAATCCCACAAGCCGGCTT
>DATGGL010000184.1:0-8566 GCA_035308605.1 Bryobacteraceae bacterium | reverse complement strand
GTAACAGCCGGTTGCGACCTGCGATTTCGACGGGCGCGCTGGCCAGCGGCATCAGAGCGTCCATGAAGTCCGGGTACATCTCGCCCCAAACCCAGGAATGCATCGCTCCCATCGACGTCCCCATCACCAGCCGCAGGTGCTTCACGCCCAGATGCTCGGTCAGCAGCCGGTAATCCGCCATGACCATGTCGTGGTAGCAGTAATGCGGAAAGCGCGCGCGCAAACCGTCGCTCGGCTTGGAGGATTTCCCATGTCCGATCCCATCCGGCATGATGATGAAATATTTGTTCGCGTCAATCGGCTGACCCTCGTTAAAGAGTTCTCCGCCGAATCCGGGCGATGCGAAGCCGCGGCCTGTCCCGCCCGTGCCGTGCATCACCAGCACGGCGTTCGTCGCGGATGGCTTACCCAAGCTGTAGTAGTGCAAACGCAGCTCCGGCAGAGTTTCGCCGCTGTGGAATTTGAAATCGCGGATGATAAAGTCTCCCTCGGCGGGCGCAGGCGAGTCCGCGGCGAAGCAAATCAGCGAAAAAGCAAATAATCCGGCCAGGGAACGCATACAGGTGATTATTGCAGGATCTCCACCAGGCGGGAGGCGATTCGGAGCGTCCGGTCGCTGTGGTCGCGATCGGGATTGAAGTTCGCGATGGTGGCGGCCGCTATGGGAATTTTCGCGGGAATTCCTCGGACGGCTTCGTACAGCGCTTCGGGATCGATCCCACCTGGAGCCTGAAAATTCACGCCCGGCGAGAGCGCCGGATCGAGGACATCCAGATCGAGATGCAGGTAGACCACCGACACTCGTTTCGACAGCACATCGAGAGCAGCGTTCAAGGCGGACAGCCCGACGACCGTTATCGCCGACCTTTCCAGCCGGATGGCCTCTTTCGGGTCCAAACTGCGCGTCGCGACGAGAATACAGTTTTGTTCGGACACCGGATGGTCCAAACCGATCCTGCGGCGCAGATCGTCGTGGCAACCACCGGTGGCGATGGCCAGCGACATTCCTTCGAGGGCTCCACTGATGGTCGTCTCCGGAGTATTGAAATCGCCGTGGGCGTCGAACCAGACGATCCCGACATCCTTTCTGGCGAGTCCGGCCAGCGTTCCCACGCAGGAGTTGCAGTTTCCGGCGAGAATCACGGCTGGACATTCATGCTGGGCCACAGTGCGAGCCAGTTGCGTGTTTACGTCCACCACTGCGTCGAGTTCGTTACTTGAAGAACCGGCCCGTTCGACGATTTGGCAGGGCCGAGCAAGAGCTTGGAGAATTCTGATGGGCCCGCGTCCCACTTCCACATCCCGCCGCCCGAGATGATAGGGGACGGCGATCATGCGTGTTTCGTCCTCTCGATTTCCCAGCGAAGAGCCACGATTGCGATTGCGGCGACGCCGGTCGCCACGATGGCCGCTGTACCTGCCACGTCCGGCAGCCAGCGGTACCGGTAGAAAAAGAGGACCAGCAGCGCCAGAAAAATGGCCCGCAAGGCCAATCGGGCCGCAGCGGCCGAAAAACGCAGGGTTACCCAACCTGCGATGGATGCGAGCGCCGTGGCCGCCGCAAGTCCGAGAGCGCTCGCTCGAGTCAAGGTCGTCAGATCCGGCGGGATCATGAAACTCGGGTGGCTGAGATAGACAGTCATGAATCCGGCCAGCAGAATCACCAGGGCCAGGAACTCGCCATACGCAACGGCGATCGCGACGCACGCCAGGGCGCCCGCGATCGACCCCGGCCGCTCATCGGAAAAAGCCTGCGCCGCAGCGGGGGCAGCGAAAAGAACGCCGAGGCACGCATACGCCGCTGTCATCACCGAGTCCAGGAAATCGATGCCCTTCATCCACGGCAGAAACACGCCGAATACAGCGACCAGGGCGACATGAACGAGGATGACGCGGTATCGGCCGGAACCCGCCCATCCCAAACGCCCGCCAAGACGTATGCCTTCTTGCTTTAGGCGATAAGAAAATCTCTGCATCGATTGCCCACCCGGAATACGTGTAAATAGCCGGGCTTTGACCCACATGGTACCAGCCGGGTTGACGTAATATGATTAGGGGGACGCCTTAGCTAATCTGTTTCCTTAACTCGCGCTTAGGGCAAATTTCTCTAGGGCCGGAGTGTTCATCAATTGGAATCGGCGGCCGATCAGAACAAATAGAATATGTTGGATAGGCGGATTGAACCAAGGATGCTCTGCGCGGACCTCGTGGACGTCCAGTGGAAGGACCCAAGCGGGCGGACACGTCGTGGAGTGGCGAATCTCGAGGACATCTCACTTTCCGGAGCCTGTTTGCAGGTGGATCGTCCCGTCGCCCTCGGCACCAACTTCCGCATCAGCTATCCCAACGGCGAATTGACCGGCGTCGTGAAATATTGTGTGTTTCGTGAAATCGGGTATTTCCTCGGAATCGAGTTCGAACCGGGCAGCCGCTGGTCCCAACGGCATTTCCGGCCGCAACATCTGCTCGATCCGCGGCGTCTGGTCACCCGCGTCACCAGCCGCTTGAAGCTGGATACGCCTCCTGCGCTCGCCAATTAAGCACCTTAGACCAATTTCCTCAGGCACACGCCGCGAGCCGCGATATTTGTGATTTACTGAAAGGGACATGGCAACGGTTACCGGCCATTTGCCAGACCACGTGCCTGCCACGCAGGAGCGTTCTCTTCCCTTCGCGGCGATTGTTTGGTTCACCGCGCTGTTGGTTGTCGCCTATTTTCCGACCCTCAAACATCTGGTAGAGCAATGGTCCAGCGACGAGGATGTGGGCCATGGATTCTTCGTCCCGCTGGTCGCCGGTTACATCGCATGGCAACGGCGCGATCAGCTTATGGCGCTGGAATGGAAACCGGCATGGTGGGGTGTCGCGATCATGCTTTGGGGAATTTTGCAAAGCTATGTCGGAGCGCTGGGCGCGGAATTATTTCTCCAACGGTCCGCGTTCCTGATCACCCTGGTCGGCTTGCTGCTTGTGCTCGGCGGAGTCGAGTTGGTCAAGACTCTGGCATTCCCGCTCCTGCTGCTGCCGTTCATGATTCCGATCCCGTCCGTCATCTATAACCAGATCACCTTCCCCCTGCAACTGTTCGCCAGCAGCGCAGCGGAAACCGTGCTGAGTATGCTCGGAATTCCCGTGCTGCGCGACGGCAATGTGCTGGAGCTTGCCAGCCAGCCCCTGAATGTCGCCGAGGCTTGCAGCGGGATCCGCAGTCTGTTGTCGCTGACATTCCTGTCTCTGGTCTACGCTTACTTTTTTGATAAGCATGTCTGGATGCGTTGGGCGCTGCTGATCGGCACGGTTCCGATCGCGATTCTGGCGAATGCCGGCCGCGTTACCATCACCGGGATCCTCAGCGAAATTAATCCCGAGCTGGCGCATGGATTTTTTCACAGCCTGGAAGGTTGGGTGATCTTCCTGATCGCTTTCGTCATGCTGCTGGCGCTCCACTGGACCATAAAGACCGTCTACCGTTGGAAATTTGAAAGCAGGCAAAGCAGTGCTTAAGTTCCTGAATTCGACGCCAGCCCGCCTGGTAACTATTCTGCTGCTGGCGCAAGCCGCGCTGCTGTACAGCTCGATCCGCCCGGAAGCGACTCCGGCCGCACGGCCGCTGGCGCAGTTTCCTCGAACCGTAGGGCCGTGGCAGTTTCAGCAGGAGGGCGTCATCGACGCGGCAGAGCAAGCTGTACTGCGTGCCGATGACACGATGATCCGATCGTACGCCGACCCATCGGCAGGGCGCGGAGCGAATCTGTACATCGCGGCGTTCCGGTCCCAGCGTGACGGCAAGACCCCGCACTCTCCCAAGAATTGTCTGCCCGGAAACGGGTGGACGCCCCTCGAAGCCTACGAGGAGAACATCGACGTGGGCGCGGCGGCGCCGATTTCGGTCAATCGCTACGTGGTTCAGCACGGCGAATCCCGCAGCTTAGTCCTGTACTGGTATCAGTCCCGGGAGCGGGCGGTGGCCAGCGAGTACAAAGCCAAATTCTGGGTGGTTGCCGACGCGATCCGGCTGAACCGCACCGATACGGCCCTGGTCCGCGTGATCGTCCCGATCTCAAACCGGGATTCCGCCGCGGCAGAACGTACGGCCATCGACTTCGTACGCGCGTTTTATCCGAGCATTCGCGCGTTTCTTCCGGCCTGAACTGTTCGGCGATCCAGTAGTTGTAGACTGATCTCTAATGCGTGTTTCCCCGCTGTTCTTACTGCTTATTCCCCTGTGTCTTGTTCCCTTGTGCGCGCAGCCCCAGGGAGGCAATCCCAACGATCAGGTTCTCAAGGCGCTCGACGATTTGGAGTGGCGACTGAAGCTGAGCGATATCGCCGAAGTCGACAAAGTCGTCTACGCGAGCCTGCCGCCGGCTCACGTTCCCAATCGCACCGCGCCGGGAGCGGGAAATCCGATGGTGATCCGGGCTTACACTTTCATCCCCAAGAAACTCGATCGAACCAAGAAACAGCCGCTTCTCGTTCTGGCGCACCAGGGCATTCACGGGAACGTCTCCTCCGCGGAACTGGGTCACGTCATGCGCGAGTTGATCGATCAGGGATACTCGGTCATCGCGCCGGATTATCGCGGTTCCAGCGGCTATGGCCAGGGCTTCAATAACGAAATCGACTACGGCGGGCGTGAAGTGGACGATGTATTCCAGGCGCGGCAATGGATGCTCGATACGTACGGTTTTCTGGATCCCAAGCGCGTCGGCATGATTGGCTGGAGCCACGGCGGCTTCATCACGCTGATGAATATCCTGCAGCATCCCGATGCTTTCGCCGTCGCGTATGCCGGGGTCCCGGTGAGCGATCTGGTGCTGCGGCTCGGCTATCAGAGCGATCAGTATCGCGCCCTATATTCCGCGCCGTATCACATCGGCAAAACCGTGCGCGACGACATAAAGGAATATGAACGCCGCTCGCCGATCACCTGGGTTTCCAAGCTGCAAACACCGCTGTTGCTGCATACCAACACCAACGATGAAGACGTGAACGTCCTCGAAGTGGAGCGCTTGATCACTGCCCTGAAGGCGGAGGGCAAGGTGTTCGAATACAAGATCTACAAAGATGCGCCCGGCGGGCATATGTTTAACCGGCTCGACAACGATCTTGCACAGCAATCGCGCAAGGAAGTCTATCAATTTCTCGCCAAATACCTGCTCAAATGAAAACGGCTCTTCTGCTTTTGGTGATTGCGGCTTCGATAAACGCGCAGACCCCGCCCGCGGGTGGACGCGGAGGCGGCCAGGCTGCGGCTCCGGTACCCGCACCAGCCCCGGCCCCTGCGCCGGGTGGATTCAACAATCCTGGCATGTCGACCGATCAGGTTCTCAAAGAGATTGACGATCTCGAATGGCGCCTGAAGATCAGCGACGTTGCCGATTTCGACAAGGTCGTCTACACGAGCCTTCCGCCGTTACATAATCCCAACCCGACCGGTCCGGGCGCGGGCAATCCTCTGATTGTCCATGCCTATACGTTCATTCCCAAGAAGCTCGATCGCAGCAAGAAGCAGCCGTTAATCGTGCTGATTCACGGCGGCGTGCATTCCAACTTCACGTCGGAATCAGCGCACATCGTGCGTGAGCTCCTGGAGCAAGGCTATACGATCATTTCGACAGATTATCGCGGCTCTACCGGCTACGGCCAGGGATACTATCGCGAGATCGATTACGGCGGCCGGGAGGTCGACGACGTCTACATCGGGATGCAGTGGATGCTGGAGCATTACAGTTTTCTGGACTCAAAACGCGTCGGCATCGTCGGATGGAGCCACGGAGGGTTGATCACGCTGATGAATATCTTCCAGCACCCGGATTCCTTCGCCGTCGCCTACGCGGGTGTGCCAGTCAGCGATCTGGTGCTGCGGCTCGGATATCAGACCGATGCTTATCGCGCTGAATATTCCGCGCCGTATCACATTGGAAAGACGGTTCGCGAAGACATCAAAGAGTACGAGCGCCGTTCGCCGATCACCTACGTGTCCAAGCTGCAAACGCCGTTGCTGATCCACACGAATACGAACGATGAAGATGTGAACGTTCTGGAAGTGGAACGCCTGATCACGGCGCTGAAAGCAGAAGGTAAGAAATTCGAGTACAAAATTTATCAGGACGCGCCGGGCGGCCATACGTTCAACCGGCTGGATACGAAGCTCGCGCGTGAATCGCGCCAGGAGATCTATCAGTTCCTGGCCAGGCATCTGAAGCCCGGAACATAGAATATGGTCAAAGATTCTCCCTCCATGGAGCGCAGCCAGGCCCGCTCGATGGTGATCACCGAGGCTGGGATTGTAGCCACCAGCCAGACCTTGGCGTCGCAAGCCGGCGCGCAGGTCCTCGCCCGCGGAGGATCCGCCGTTGACGCCGCCATCGCCGCGAATTGTGTGCTCAGCGTCGTTGAACCCTACATGTGCGGATTGGGCGGCGATCTCTTCGCCATCCATCGCGATGGCAAGACTGGCAAGCTGACCGGCATCAACGCCAGCGGGCCCGCGCCAAAACTTTTGACGCTCGCCGGGCTCAACAACTCCGTGCCCCTTTCCGGCATCCACACGGCGACGGTTCCCGGAGCGGTGGACGGCTGGGCCAAGCTCCACGAAAAGTTCGGCAAGCTCCCTTGGCCAGATCTCTTCGCGCCTGCGATTTATTACGCCAACCGCGGCTTCCCGCTTACCGAAATCATTCAATACGACTGGGAACACTGCGATCGCATCCATGAAGACCCGAACGGCGTGCGCCTGTTCCGGCGCAACGGCCACGCCCCCGCCGTCGGCGAGATATTTCGCAACCCGCAACTCGCGGGCGCTTACTCCATCCTGGCGTCGCTTGGCCCCCGCGGCGGTTTTTACGAAGGCGAGATCGGCGCGGCGATTCTGAAAACGTCACAGCGGATGGGCGGAAAACTCTCGGCCGAGGATCTGCGCGACTTCACGTCCGAGTGGGTCGATCCGCTTTCGATCACGTATCGCGACTGGACCGTACATCAGCTCCCGCCCAACGGCCAGGGCGTCGGCACGCTCGAAATGCTCAATATCATGGAGCGTTTCCCAATTGCTGACATGGATCCGCTTAGCGCGGAAGCTTTCCACATCAAAATCGAAGCGCAAAAGCTCGCGTTCCAGGACCAGCGCCGCTATATCGCGGATCCACGTTTCGCCCCTGTGCCGGTGGAGCAATTCCTGTCCAAGAACTACGCGAAGGACCGCGCCGCGCTCATCGATCTGGCAAGAGCGAAAGATACTCTCCAATCGGTTGCGCCGGCATCCGCGACGCACACGATTTATCTCTCCGCAGTGGATCGTGAGGGCAACCTCGTCTCCTGGATTCAGAGCATCTCGGATTTGTGGGGCTCGGGCGTGGTGGTGGACGGCATGGGGTTCCATCTCCACAGCCGCGGCGCTGCGTTCTCTTCCGATCCGAAGCATTTCAATGCGCTCGAACCCGGCAAACGCCCGTATCACACCATCATTCCCGGATTCATGTCGCGCGGCGATCAGCATGTCGCCTTCGGCATCATGCGCGGCATGAATCAGGCCCAGGCGCAGGCTCAGTTCGTTTCCAACGTCGCCGACCATGGCATGAACATCCAGATGGCTCTGGAAGCGCCTCGCTTCAGCAAGATCAGCCTGGGTGGTCTCGACGTCCGCATCGAATCGCGCGTCCCTGCGGCAGCCCTGGCCGAACTCGAGGGCCTCGGCCATTCCCTGGCTGTTCGCGGCGACTACTCGGGCTTCATGGGCGGCGGCCAGGCCGTCCTGCATGAGTCGAAATCCAGGGTGAATTACGGAGCCTCGTCGCCTCGAAAAGATGGCGCCGCGCTTCCCGAACCCGACCCGTATTGGAGCACACCCGCATGAAACTCGCGCTGTTTCTGTTGCCAGCTCTTCTGATCGCCCAGGACAAACCTCGCGCCCGCGATCTCGGTGTGCCATTCAACGGCACCCCGGGGCCGCTGAACACGATCACAGACATTCCCGGTGTCGAGGTCGGCCATACCACGCTGATTCGCGATCCCGGCGTTCGCACCGGAGTAACGGTCGTCTGGCCTCGCGGCAAAGCGAGCACGGATTCCGCATTCGCCGGCTGGTACTCCCAAAACGGCAACGGCGAAATGACCGGCACGACCTGGATCGAAGAATCCGGGTTCATCCTTGGGCCGGTCATGATTACGAACACCCACAGCGTCGGTGTCGTCCGCGATGCGTTCATTCAATGGGAGGTGACGAATCATCGCCAGCAGGCCTGGTCGCTGCCCGTGGTCGCGGAAACCTACGATGGATTCCTGAACGACATTAATGGCTTTCACGTTAAGGCTGAGCACGTTTTTGCCGCTCTCGACAGCGCTCACGGCGGCCGTGTCGAGGAGGGCGCCGTGGGCGGTGGCACCGGCATGGTTTGCTACGGGTTTAAGGGCGGAATCGGCACGTCGTCCCGGAAGAACGGGGATTACACAGTGGGCGTACTGGTTCAGTGCAACTGCGGGCGGCGGGATCAATTGATGATCGCGGGTGTGCCGGTGGGCCGCGAGATTGGGGCTCGTCAGGTGGCGCAGAATCAACCGGGAA
>DATGGL010000183.1:0-3247 GCA_035308605.1 Bryobacteraceae bacterium | reverse complement strand
GAACCGCGCACGCCAGTAAGCGGGTCCCCCGCGTGCCTCTCAACCCGACGCGAGCAGCCCTCCCGCGTCCCACTCTGTCCGCCCCATCCCCACACCCTCGACACAGAACCGCGCACGCCAGTAAGCGGATCCCCCGCGTGTCTCTCAACCCGACGCTAGTAGTTCTTCCGCAAATCCATCCCGCTATACAGACTCGCGACCTGCTCCTCATACCCGTTGAACTTCAGCGTCTTCCGCCGCGCGATCTCGCCGAGCCTTCGCTCCGTAGCCTGGCTCCATCGCGGATGGTCCACTTCCGGGTTCACGTTCGAATAAAACCCGTACTCATTCGGGATAAACAGATTCCACGTCGTCGGCGGCATCTTATCGACAAACTTGATCTTCACAATCGACTTGATGCTCTTGAACCCGTACTTCCACGGCAGCACCAGCCGGATCGGCGCGCCATTCTGATTGGGCAGCGCCTGCCCATAAAGCCCCATGCACAGCAGCGCCAGCGGATGCATCGCCTCGTCGATTCTCAACCCCTCCACGTAGGGAAATTGAATCCCCGCCCGGAACGACGTCGCCAGCGGCATCTGCTTCATATCGTGATAACTCTGGAACGCGACGAACTTCGCCTTATCGGTCGGCTCCACTTGCTTGAGCAGCGTGCTCAGCGAAAACCCGATCCACGGCACCACGATCGACCATCCTTCCACGCAGCGATGCCGGTAAATGCGCTCTTCAAGCGGCGCCAGCTTCATGATCGCGTCCAGATCGAGCGTCTTCGGCTTGGCCACCAGCCCTTCGATCGAAACCGACCACGGCGACGTCTTGAAATTCCTGGCGTTCTTGTTAGGCTCGTCCTTCGCCGTGCCGAATTCGTAGAAATTGTTATAGCCGGCGACGATCTCCAGCGGCGTCTGCTTCTCCGTCGTGCTGAACGGACTCTTCACCAAAGCCGCTTTCGCATCCGCCCGCGCAAGCGGAGGAATCGCCAGCGCCCCAAGCGCCGCCGCCCCGGAAGCCAGAAATCGCCGGCGGTTGAGATAAGTTTCTTTGGGCGTTACATCCGAGTAACGAAGACCGGAGGATTTTCGAATCAGCATAACTTTAACTCCATGGTAACTCTACAAGAGTTCGCGATACCGAAAGCACTCGACCATATGATCGTTAACCATCCCCGTAGCCTGCATAAATGCGTAACAAATCGTCGATCCCGTGAACTTGAACCCCCGCCGCGCGAGTTCCCGGCTCATTGCGTCGGATTCCACTGTTGTAGCCGGAATCCCGCTATGTTTATTCCAGGTATTCACTTTTGTTTTGCCATCGACGAACTGCCAGATGAACTTGTCGAAACTTCCAAACTCCTGTTGTGTGGCCCGGAACTTCTTGGCATTCTCCACCGCCGAAACCACCTTCAGCCGGTTCCGGACGATCCCCGGATTCTCCAGCAGTTTCTCGATCTTCGCCGCGTTGAATCGCGAAACCTTCACCGGATCGAAATTCGCGAACGCCTTCCGGTACGCGTCCCGCTTGGCCAAAATCGTCGACCAGGAAAGCCCCGCCTGCGCCCCCTCCAGAATCAGAAATTCAAACAGCATCCGGTCATCGTGCACCGGCACGCCCCACTCCCGGTCGTGATACTCGACATCCAGCGGCTTCTTGGCCCACGCACAACGGATAATAGTCATAATCTTTCAAGAAAACCGTGTCATGATCCCACACCACCTTTGGTCGCGGCTCGCTAAGCCGTTAATCCCGTATAACGTCGACACCGACCCGCGACCGAAGGAAGCTGTTGTTCGCAACGTTCTGCCAGCCTCTTTCCCAACTCGATAATCAAGGATCTCATGCCCATCACCTACGACGCGATCATCATAGGCACCGGCCAGGCCGGCCCATCCTTGGCCGGACGGCTCTCCGCGGCCGGCCTTAAGACCGCGATCGTCGAACGCAAGCTCTTCGGCGGCACCTGCGTGAACACCGGATGCATCCCCACCAAGGCCATGGTCGCCAGCGCCTACGCCGTCCATCTCGCCCGCCGCGCCGCCGACTTCGGATTCAGCACCGGACCCGTCGCCGTCGACATGGCCGCCGTGAAAGCCCGCAAAGACAAAATCTCCGGATCCTCCAACACCAGCGTCGAGCGCTGGCTGCGCGGCATGGAAAATTGCACGGTCTACCAGGGCCACGCCGCCTTCGAATCGCCGCATGAGGTCCGCGTCAACGGGGAAACACTCACCGCCCCGAAAATCTTCATCAACGTGGGCGGCCGCGCCGTCAAACCTCCCCTCGCCGGCATCGATCAGATCGCGTATCTGAACAACAGCTCGATTCTGCAGCTCGATGTCCTGCCGCGCCACCTGATTGTCGTCGGCGGCAGCTATATCGGCCTCGAATTCGGCCAGATGTTCCGCCGCTTCGGCAGCGAAGTCACCATCATCGAAATGGGTCCCCGGCTCGTCGGGCGGGAAGACGAAGACGTTTCCGATTCCGTCAAATCGATCCTGGAGAATGAAGGCATCCAGATTCATCTGGACGCCGAATGCATTTCTTTTGAAAAACGCGACGGCGAAATTCTCGCCGGCGTGACCTGCGCCCGCAAGCTTCCCGAGATCAGCGGCTCCCATGTCCTCATCGCCACCGGCCGCCGCCCCAATACCGACGACCTCGGCCTTGACAAAGCCGGCGTTGCCGTCGATCACCGCGGCAACATCCAGATCGACGATCAGCTCCGCACGAATGTCCCCGGAATCTGGGCTCTCGGCGATTGCAACGGCAAGGGAGGATTCACCCACACCTCCTACAACGATTTCGAAATCGCCGCCGCGAACATTCTCGACCACGACCCTCGCCGCGTCAGCGACCGCATCCCCTGCTACGCCCTGTACATCGACCCCCCGCTAGGCCGCGTCGGCATGACCGAATCCGAAGTCCGCAAGTCCGGCAAAAAAGCGTTGATCGGAAAACGGACCATGGCCCGCGTCGGCCGCGCCATTGAAAAAGGCGAAACTCAGGGATTCATGAAGGTGCTGGTAGACGCCGAAACCCGCCACATCCTAGGCGCCTCCATCCTGGGCACCGGCGGCGACGAAGCCATCCACTGCATTCTGGACGTAATGTACGCAAAGCAGCCCTACACTCTAATCCAGCGCGCCGTCCACATCCACCCAACCGTCTCCGAACTAATCCCCACCATGCTAGCCGACCTGCACCCAATCGAATAACCCTGCCATCTTGGTGGACCCCCAACCCCGCCACA
>DATGGL010000182.1:0-2682 GCA_035308605.1 Bryobacteraceae bacterium | reverse complement strand
CCAAGGAAATGCAGCTCGGCTCCGAAATCGCCGGCCAAATCAAGTCCTGGGGCGCCGAAGATCCCGAAGCGTCGAAGTACGTAACCGCGGTCGGCGAGCAGCTTCTTCCCAATCTCAACCGCAAGGCGATCCACTATCAATTCCACGTGATTCAATCCCCCGAGATCAACGCATTCGCGATCCCCGGCGGCCACATCTACGTGCTCACCGGCCTGCTCGATTTCCTCCACTCCGAAGCCGAGCTCGCCTCCATCCTCGGACACGAAATGTCCCACGTCGACCTGCGCCATTGCATCGAGCGTTACCAGTACGAGCTCGCCTTAAAAAAGGTAGGAGCCCGCGATGCTGGGGCCATCGTCGGCATCGCCCACCAGTTCGCGTCCCTGGGCTACGCCCAATATCAGGAACTCGAGGCCGACGCCTCAGGCGAACGCCTGGCCGTCGAAGCCGGTTACGATCCCGACGGCGCCTCCGCTGTCTTCCACCGGATGAAAATCCGCTTCGGCGAGCAGCACGCCCGTCCCGCCGAAACTCCGCTAGGCGAAGTCGGCCAGGCCGTCGGAGGAGCCCTCGGTGCATACTTCCAGACCCATCCGCCGTCGGAAGAACGCGCGCGCCAGCTTTCAGAAATGGTCGCGAAGAATCATTCGACGCTCGCCAGCCGGACGTTCTACCGCGGCGTCAGAAATTACAAAGAGAAAATCCCGCGCAGCGCCCGGCAGTTCCCCGCCGAAAAGCGCGTGTACTAAGCCAGCGCCGCTTTGCAGAACGCGAAGCACTTCTTCACTTCCGCCACGCGGTCCGAGCCTTCCGGAATCGGATACTCCAGCTCGATATTCGCCGGGAACGGATACTTCTCTTTCTCCATCAATTGCAGCACCGCTTTAATCGGCGTATCCCCCCGCCCCCAAACTACGTTCGGGCCATGATCTTTGTTCTTGTCCTTCAGATGCAAATTCGTAATCCGCGCGTGGTGTTCTTTGATAAACGCGATCGCATCGAAGTTCGCCGATGTGAAGTGCCCGATGTCCAGATTGATCCCGTTGTATTTCCCATAAGACAGCGCCTTCGCATAACTCTCCAGCGAGCCCGTCTCGTTCGGATCCGCGACATTATCGTGCCCATGAAATCCGATCATCATCTTGTGGCTCTCCGCAATCGGCGCCACCCGCTTCGCTACCATCATCCGCGTGCTGGTGGAGATTGCCTTCGCCCCCACCGCCTTCGCCATCTTGAACGCGTATTCGATCTCCTCATCCGTGATGGCCTCGCCCATGTTGAAGCACAACACCGCGACGTCGATCCCCGCCGCGTTGATCTTCTTCCGAATCTCCGCGAACTTGTCCATGGAAGCCGCAAGCCGCCAGTTCCGCATTTCCACCGCCCGAGGCTGCTGCCGCGCCTCCGCGATCTGCGCATCCGTCATCGCCGGCCGCACTTCCTGCCGTGCAACCCCCGGCGCATTCCCCCGCCCGCGACCACCACCCGGAGGCGCCCCACTCGGCGCGCCAGCCGCCGTCTCCAGATGATTCGACATTAACTCCATCTCGCCGAGCCCAATGTCGACATACGCCTTCATAATGTCATCCAGCGGCATCTGCCCAAAGCTATAAGTGATCGCCCCAAGCTGAACACCCTTAACTCTTGAGTTAATCGCCCCAAACACCCGCCCCATCGGCAGCGCCGCCAGCGCAATCTTCCCAAACTCCCGCCTAGTCTGCATTATTCTCTCCCCCCATTCCCGCCCGTCCGTACCATCCCTACCCATCCGCACCATTCCCCGCCCATCCCGTACCATCCCTACCCGTCCGCACCATTCCCACCCGTCCGCACCGTCCCTACCCGTCCGTACCGTTCCCCACCGAACCGCGACCGTCAGGAAGCGGATCCCCACGTCCCACTCAATTCACATGCAGCGTCAACCTCTGCACCCGCCAATTCGTGATCTCACCGACCAATATCTCACTCGGATTCCGGCAATCGATCTCGTGCACTGACCCGAACTCCTTCATCAGCTTCCCCGCCGTCCCGAACTTCCCGAGGATCTTCCCGTTCAACTCCATCCGGTATATCTCCCCATTCTCCATATCCGCTGTCCCGTTCGAATTCGAGCTGTACAAATACTGATGCGGCCCCGGCGAAATGCATACCGCCCACGGAGCCCCCACATTCAGATACTGCGTCTTAAACTCGCCGTCATTATTAAACACCTGAATCCGCTTGTTCCCGCGATCGCCGACATACACATTCCCCTGCGCATCGGTCGCAATCGTATGCGGCGTGTTGAACTGCCCCGGCGCCGTCCCCCTGGAACCCCACGACTTGATAAATCGCCCTTCCTTATCGAACTTCGCGACTCGCGAATTCCCGTATCCATCGGACACAAAAATATTCCCCGCCGCATCCCAGGCGACATCCGTCGGCCGATTAAAAACATCCGTCTGCGCCCCCGCTCCCACCGGAGCCACCGGCGCGCTCCCAGGAGCGCCAGGCGCCGCCCCGCCGCCTCGTCCTCCGCGCCCACCACCAGGCCCGGGTGCCGCCGCGGCCGCCATCGCGGGAGCCGCCTCAGGAATCCTCAGATTCTCCGCCTTCCGCCCCATCGTCATCACCACGCGACCCTGCTGGTTGAATTCGATGATCATGTTCGATCCTTCATCCACCACCCAGATATTGTCCTGA
>DATGGL010000181.1:0-21095 GCA_035308605.1 Bryobacteraceae bacterium | reverse complement strand
TAGCGCCAGATTGTGGTTCTGGATGTCGTGGGTTCAAATCCCACCAGCCGCCCCATTTGTTACCTTCATTACGAACGTAATGCCATGGCCAGCGTGTAATTAGGGAGTGCCCACGTGTGCAGGTACTCGGCTCCGAGGTCGCGGGTCATTTGGGCGAGTTTCGGGTCGTTTTGCCAGCGGGATTTGGGCAGGAATTCGAAGCCGGCGCGAGGGCCGCTGGCGGTCCAGCCGCTTAGATATTGCCGGCGTTTTTGGCCCAGGATTTGGGCGCCGAGGGCCGGGTCCTGGTTCACCGCCAGACCGAATTTCAGGCCTTTTCCGCCGATTCCGATGAAGGCGTTCGCGTCGAAGATGCCGCTGCTGAATGTTACGACGTTCACGTCGTCGAGCGCCCCGGCAGCGTCGGCGTTCACCAGGATTTCCGCGACGATCTTCGCGCCGATTCCGTGCTGGGTGACGAACGGTCCGAGTTCGCCTCCGCCCGTGCGGGCGCGGACCGGCATGATCAGGGCCATGTTGGATTTCGCCGCCATTACCTGCTGCCCCCAGCGGCACAGGATGAATCGATTTCGGACGTCCTCGAGCAGCGCTTTCGAAAGCGGATTGCTGTAGCCGAGGTTGGAATAGTACGCGTGGTTTTGCCCAAAACCGTGCGAAATGACAACCATGACGCTGGTTGCCCGGGCGTTGCCCGGTAGCATAAGCCAGCAGGCGCGCTCCACGTCGCCAAATTTGGCGGCGAACGCGCGCATATGGACCAGGCGGCCCGGCGTATCGACGAAATCGAAAACGTTGTTGGGGTCGCCGTGGCGGAACGTCGCGATATTCACCTGCGGACCGGCGAGCGTAATGTAGTTGAATTGTTCGACTCCGAAAATCTGTTTGGTGACGTCGCGGACGACGAGGTCCCTGGCCGACTCGACTTTGAAACGGAACTCCACTTTAAAGCTGGCGGCGGGAGGCCTGGAGAGATCTCCGGTGGCCATGATTGTGGCGGAGACGACCGATTGGGTGGCTGCGACATTCTGGCGGACGCTGATCAGGTATAGCTTTGCTTCGGCTGACCCGTCCTCGGGGAAAATCGACAAGTCGTTGCTATCGTTGGTGACGACCAGATCGTTGCCGGCGGAATCTTTCAGGCCGTTTAACAGGACGCGAACGCTGGTGCCATTGACGACGATGGTGGTGTTGGAGATGACCTGATTTCCCGGAACGCGAGTGAAACTTGGCATGGATACACTGCCCTCCTTGAATCAAGAACCCCGAAACCGCGGGCAAAGGCTCTATTCACATGTGACGGGCGGCGCCGGTTCATTTCATCTTCACATCATCTTCACGTCATCTTCATAAGGCGATCCCAGTCGATGTACGCCGGGGCACGAGGACGTGAGCCATGCCCAACTGATCTATAATCAAAGAGAGGAGTTCTGCCGACTTCACGTATAGAAGCCGTTGGAACCGCTCTCGTTCTAAGTAAATATGGATCATAAAATCCGGGTGCTGGTTGCCAAGCCCGGCCTCGACGGACATGATCGCGGCGCCAAGGTAATTGCTCGGGCGCTGCGGGATGCCGGGATGGAGGTAGTCTACACGGGCCTACGCCAGACTCCGGAAATGATCGTAAACGCGGCGCTTCAAGAGGATGTTCAGGTTATCGGCCTGTCCATTCTTTCGGGAGCGCACAACGCCATCGTACCTCGCGTGATGGAGTTGCTTAAAGAAAAACAGATGCACGACGTGGTCGTGATCGTAGGTGGCATCGTTCCGGATGAAGATGCCGCCCAGTTGAAACGTCTGGGGGTCGCGGCTGTGTATCAGCCGGGAGCCTCGCTCGAGGAGATTGTGGAATTCATCCGAAACACGGTGAAGCAGGCGGCCTGAGGGCCCGAGCTTCACCTTAAAATATGCCGCGCAAAACGCGGCTAAGGATAACATGCAAGACAAATTGAACATCGCGGTGTTTGTCGATTACGACAACATCGAGATCGGACTCAAATCGACGCTGCGGCGCGAATTTGATGTCTCGTTAGCGTTAAACGCTCTGAAAGAACGCGGCGACATCGTTGCCAAGTTCGCCTACGCAAACTGGGGACGCCAGGATGGCGCCACGCGCCAGATGGCTGAAAACGCCGTCCAGATGGTGCAGCGCATCCCGTCACCGCGCGGCGACAAGAACGGAGCGGATATCAACCTGGCGCTGGACGCGCTGGAGATGGCCTTCACGCACACTCATGTGAACGCGTTCGCCATCGTCAGCGGCGACAGCGACTTCATCCCGCTGGTGAACAAGCTGAAGGAATACGGCAAGACCGTATTCGTGGTGGGCGGCAAAGCCTTTACCTCGACCATCCTGCAGCAGAACTGTCACGAGTTCATCAGCTTCGAATCGCTGATGTCGGACGCTCCGGAGCGCCCGTTCACGCCGATCTCGCCGCTGGAGTCCCGGCCACAGCAGCAATCGCATCAGCAAGGGCAGCAGCGGCCGCCGCGCGGCGATCGCATGGATCGTGGAGATCGACGGCAGCGTCCGGCTCCGCTGGAACTGGGGCAGGCGATGCCTTTAGTGGAACGCGCGCTGCAGGTTCTGGAACGGCGCGCGGTGCAGCCGCAGCTCGGGTTGCTCAAGTCGACCATGCTGCAACTGGATCCGGCGTTCAACGAACGCGCCTATGGAGCGTCGAGCTTTTCCGATTTTGTCGAGAAGCTGAAGCGCGGCGATCTGGTCAATGTCAGCGGGACGGGCGGGCGGTACATTATCGAACGCAAAGGCCAGGCGCAGCCGGAACGCGCGCAACTCAAGCCGGAAGATCTGCTGCCGGCGCTGCGCGACGTTCTGGAAAATCATCGCCTGGAAATCGAGAATGGATGCCCGGTGGAGGATCTGGAAGGCTGGTTCCGGGCGGAACAGCCGAGCCGCGATCCCAGCGCCTACGGTTTCCAGGAGTTCGCAGAGTTTCTGAACTACGCGCAGGACAAGACCGTCGTGCGGCTGGAGCCGCATGAGGAGCAAGGCATGCTGGTTTCGCTGGGGGCGGAATTTTATCCGCCCGCCGAGCCGGCGCAGCCTGAACCCGAGCCCGCGCAGGAAGAGATCGAGGAAGACGAGCCGCAGCCCTATGTCGAGGGGCAGCCGACCATCTTCGAGCCGAATCCGCCGCCGGCCAAGCCGAAGAAGACGCCGTCGCGCAAGCGTCCGCCCAAGCCGCAAGGCGGCGGTGGGGCGCAGCGCCGTCCACGACGGAAGAAAACGGATTAATAAATATGAGCATCGAACGAATCTTTCCGCACAACGCTCCGACGCCGCGCGGGCCCTACTCGCCCGCGGTGCGTGCCGGCGACTTCATCTTTGTGAGCGGGCAGGGTCCGATTGACCCGGTGACCGACAAACTTTCGACGGGCGATATCAAGCAGCAGACGCATCTGGTGCTTTCCAATATCAAACGGATTCTGGACGCTTCCGGCGCGACCATGGCGGACGTGGTCAAATGCTCGGTATTCCTCAAATCCGGCGCGGAGTTTCCGCTGATGAATGAAGTCTACAAAGAGTTCTTTGGGACACATGCGCCGGCGCGCACGACCGTGGTCTGCGAGTTCGTTTCGGATATGCGCATCGAGGTCGACTGCGTCGCGTACAAGCCGAAGGCGTGAGATTCGCCGTCCCGCGATTACGGCCGAAACCAGAGGACTCTGCTCTGGCTAGTCACTGCGGTCATCAGCTCTTCGTGTCGCGTGACCGTGACGGAATGAAGGCCGTTCGACTCGGCGGACCCGAGCACCTTGCCGGTCTTTCGATCCAGCTTCACCATCCAGCCGGGTGACGGGACGGGCAGATCGATCGGCTGCATCGCGGCCCAGATCACGTTTCCGGCGGCTTGTACGGAATAAGTCCGGCCGAGAGGCCATTCGCCGAGACACTTTCCGTTCAGGTCGAAGCGCTGCACCCGGCCATTTTCGCGGTCTGCCACGTACAGGACGTTGTCCTTGTCGATGGTGATTCCGTGGGGCAAGTGAAATTGTCCCGGGCCGGCGCCGGGCGTGCCCCATTGACGAACGCGCTCTCCCCGGGCGGTGTACTCGAGAATACGCGCGTTTCCGTAGCCGTCGGAGATGAACAGACGGCCGTGCGGGCCGAACGTGATGTCGGTGGTTCCGACGAAGCGTGTGTTTCTGCCGGACGGCTGCTCGCCGACGTCGATTCGCAAGAGCTGCGTCCCTTCCCGGGTGAACTTCAGGACGGTCGAGCTTTCGGCGTCGACTGTCCAGACATTACCGGATGGGTCGATGCGGATACTGTGCGGAGTTTTGTAGAGTCCTTTGCCCCAAGAGCGCACAACGCGGCCATCGTGATCCAGGACAATGACCGGGTCAGCCTTTTCGCCGCGCTGCAAAAGGTAAATCAATCCGTTGCGGTCGACGGCGACCGAGGAAATCATGCCGAGCTCCCATCCTTCGCGCGGCGGGTGGATGATGAAATCGGACGGCTTCAGGATATGCTGGGGCGCTGAATCCAGAAGCGAATGCAATCGCGCGGTCGCGGCGACTTTGGCCGGGTCGGGGGTGGTTTGTCCGTAAACGGTCAGCGGCGCGAGCGCGAATATCGCCGCCCTCAGAATCGACACGGAGACAAGACTAACACAAGCTATTCTGGTGGACGCGATGTTGTTCGAAGTCCAGGGGATTTCCAAGCGATTCGGGCGAATTCAGGCGCTGGCGGACGTCGGCTTTCATGTGAGAGCGGGCGAGGTGTTGGGGCTGATCGGTCCTAATGGGGCGGGTAAGTCGACGCTGTTCGAGTGCCTCGGCGGAACGCTTCCGTGCGACGCGGGAACGTTGAGCGCGGGCGGCCGGCTGGTGGACGCCAAGGAACGCCGCTCACTCCTGTTCTATGTGCCGGACGGGATCGCGCCGTGGCCGTCTCAGCGCGTGCGTTGGGCGCTCGATTTTACGATCGGGTTTCTGGGGGGGAGAGAAAACCTGCGCGAAGAGGTAATGGAACAGCTCGACCTGCGGCCGCTGCTCGACCAGCCTGTGGGCGCGCTCTCGAAAGGGCAACGGAAGCGGGTGCTGCTGGGCATCGGACTGTTGACGGCGCAGCCGGCGCTGCTCATCGACGAACCGTTCGAAGGGCTCGATCTGCGGCAGGCACGGGACATGGCGGGCGCGCTGCGAGCGCACGCGGCTCGGGGGCGGACTTTGTTTCTTTCGATTCACCAGATCGGCGATGCGGCGCGGCTCTGTGACCGGTTTGTTCTGCTGAGCGGCGGGCGGGTACGCGGCGAAGGCACCGTTGAAGAGCTTGCCGCGGTAGCCGCTGACCGCAATGCATCGAGTCCGGGATCGAGCCTCGAAGAGGTGTTTCTTGCGCTCACGTAAGACAGCCCCGGTGTGGCTGCTGGAGAAGGAATGCCGTGAGCTGATCGTTTCGAGAGCGTGGTGGGTGTTGCTGTTGGCCATGGGACCGCTGGTGGGGGTTGGGTTCATCAGTTCCGTGCGGACCTATGCGGAGGTGAGCGGACTCAACGGGACCTCGGCGGGCGTGGGCGAGGCGCTGTCGCCGCTGATCGGCGTGTGGGCTCCCACGTTCAGCGCGTGCGAACTGGCGGCTGTGTTTCTGCTGCCGTTCGTCGCGATTCGGGTGGTTGCGGGAGACCGGCAAAGCGGCGCGCTGAAACTGGAGTTGCAGCAGCCGATGGGGCCATTTGTGCGCATCGCGGCCAAGGCGGTGGCGCTGCTCGCCGGATGGATGGTGGCGATGCTGATCCCGCTGAGCGCGATTTTCCTGTGGAAGAGCTACGGCGGCAGCGTCCACGCACCGGAGATGCTGACGCTAATGGCCGGACACGTCCTCAATGCAGGATTAACAATTGGGCTCGCGGCGGCGATCGCGTCCTTTGCGGAACATCCTGCGACGGCAGCGATCCTGACGTTGAGCGTGACCGTCGGCACGTGGATCGTCAATTTTTTTGGAGCGATTCAAGGGGGATGGTGGGAGCGCGCGGCGGGATACACGCCGGCGGCAATGGTGGCTGAGTTTCAGCATGGGCTGTTGCGGATGGATACGGTGCTGGTTTCGCTGGCGCTGATCGCGGCGGGGCTCGGTATCGGCGCCGTGTGGCTGCGGCTGGGCGCGGCGGTGAACCGGCGCGTGTATGAATCGGCGGGAATCGCGATGGTCACCGCGTGCTGCATTTTCGGATGCAGTTTTGCGCGCGCGAACTGGGATACCTCCGAGGCGCGCAGCAATTCGTTCTCCGAGGCGGACGAACACGCGCTTCGGCAGATTCGCGCGCCGCTGCGGATCGAAGTGCATCTGGCGGCAGAGGATCCCCGGCGGCTGGATCTGGAACATCGGGCGCTGGGAAAGCTCCGGCGCATTTTACCGAAGACCGAAATACGTTACGCGGCGGCGACGTCGATTGGGCTGTTTGAGCAGACCAGCGCCGGGTATGGAGAGATCTGGTACGAACTCGACGGCCACCGTACGATGAGCCGGGCGACCACCGAGGAGGGCACGCTGGAAGCGATCTATTCTTTGGCTGGTATTGCGACGCCGAAGGAATCCGAAGACGATGTCTTTCGCGGACATCCGCTGGCAGTTTCGGCGAACGGCGCGGGCGCGATATTCTATGGGTTCTGGCCGGGCCTCGTCGCGCTCGGCGGATTTCTCATCAGAAGGAGATTCCATTGAGCAGAGGTGCATTCCTAGCCGGCGTTCTTGTAATTGCGACGGCCGCCGCCGCGGATATCAAGATCGATTTGAAGGGCGAACAGGTCGGCAAGCCGCCGGCCACGTTCGAGCCGATTGTCGGGACCTGGGTAGTGGCGCAGGACGGCGGGGAGAAGGTGATCATGCTTGACGGGCGGCCATGGGTGGCGAGCAAGGACAACCCCACCAAGCTGCTGCTCCAGACAGCGCGCAAGCTGTACGGCACATCGAACGAAGAGCTGATGGATAATGCCAAGCAGTTCGCCTACTATCCGGTGGCGATTCTCAAAAGCGTCGACAATTTCTCAAACGGAAGCATCAGTATGAAGTTCAAGACCGTCGCCGGCGATGCCGACCGCTGTTCC
The DNA here is from genome assembly GCA_035308605.1 of Bryobacteraceae bacterium. Classification (GTDB taxonomy): domain Bacteria; phylum Acidobacteriota; class Terriglobia; order Bryobacterales; family Bryobacteraceae; genus Palsa-187. The sequence continues at coordinate 14,024 of DATGGL010000181.1, read as the reverse complement.
GGGATTCTGTTCAACGTGAAACCGAATGGCGACTGGCTGGCGATTCGCTATAACGATACGGAAAACAATGTCGGGTTGTGGGAATTTCACAACGGCATCCGGCGCAACGTCCGGTTCAGCGATCGGAATAAGCCGTTCATGCTGGATCGAGCTGCGTGGCACGAGCTGAAGATGACGGTGGACGGCGCGAGCTTCAAGGCGTGGCTCGACGGCACTGTGGCAATCGAGTACACGCTCGGAAGTGAGCCGGCAGCGGGACGAAGAGGGCCGCCGCATCCGGATCTTCTTCCAGCGAACAATGCAGTCCTGCGCCCGCCGGTCGCGGGGAGGGTCGGGTTGTGGTCGAAGACGGACAGCACCAGTTATTTCAAAGATTACGTCGTGAGTCCGCAGCCATGAGGACGGCTTTCCGGAGGCAGGTCGGGGACCTGCCCTACGTTTAGTGTCTTCAGAGACTGCGCACTTCCTGGTTGGCGCGGCGCTGGCGCTGCCGGCGATTCGATCCCGGGAATTGACGGCGATCTTGCCGGCGTGGACAATTCCAATCAGCGCCGGACTGTTGGCGACGACTCCTGATCTCGATCTCGTTCTGCGACGCATTTTCGGATTTCCAGTCGATGGCGTTCTGGGACATCGCGGGCTGTTTCACTCGCCGTTTTTTCTCGTCTTCGCGTCGGGTGTGCTGGCGGCTATGTTCGCCGGACGGCATTCACGAAAAGCGTTCGGGATGTTGTGGCTGGTGTGGGGCGGATGCATGCTGACGCATCCGTTTCTGGACGCATTCTCGACGGGCGGGCGCGGGCTTATGCTGCTGCTGCCATTCACGCGCGCTCGTGTATCTTTTCCGTGGCACGTGATTCAAACTCCCAGCCAGCAGCAGAGCTTGTTCAAGCGGGCGTGGCTGCTGCGGCCGTCCGAAATTCCGTTCTTTCTTGCAGCCGCGGGAATCGGTATTGGCGCACTGCTGGCTCGAAAGCGCGGTATGGACGCTTCGGCTTCCTGAGGCTCACGACGCCGGAAGAATCTGCTTCCAGACACGCATGTAGTTTCCACCGAGCATCATGCCGATCTGGTCGTCCGTGAACCCGCGATCGGAGAGCAGCTTCAGAAAATTGCTCCAATGCTGGTACATGGTTTCGTTTTCGACACCCGTGTAAGTGCGGGTCAGGTGGCCTTCTACTTCGCCGCCGCTCGGATTCGCGCGATCGTGACCCAGCCAGCCGACGCCGATATGCTCGGGGCCGATCAGTTTCGCCAGATACTCCACTTCATCCACCAAGAGCTTGTAAGGCGTTACGTTCACGATGTAGCGGATGCCGACGATGCCGCCGGTTTTCGCGATCGCTTTCGCTTCTTCGTCGGTGATCTCCACCAGCGGTTTACTTTTTACGAATCGTTCGAGGTTCTGATGCGTGGACACAATCGGCTGCGTCGAGACCTCGGCTGCGTGGAACACCCCGTTGCTCGAAAGATGGGAAACGCCCACCATCATGCCGAGGCGGTTCATCTCCTGGATCACGGCGACTCCGAAGGGCGAAAGCCTTCCCCCGGCTTTGTCGATCCCGCGCCCGTCGGCCAGCATGTTGCGCCCGTTGTGCGTTAATTGAACGCCGCGCACTCCCAAACGGAAAAACTGGCGCAGGAGGGCCATGCTCCGGTCGGGACGGAATACCGGCTCGGGCTGATCGGTCTGGATCGCGCCGCCGCCTTCGATATCCAGGAAGAACTGAACCTTGCCGGTATTCGGCCTGGTCGGGACGTCCGCCTTGGTAAGAATGATGGACGCTTTGCCGCGCGACTTCTCGATATCGGTGAGGATCATATCCAGCACGCGCATTCCGCCTTCGAGCATGCCCTGGATGTCGTCGCGTTCTTCGAGCGAATCCCCGCCCGCGGGCATGACGCATACGCTGACGCCGCCCTCAATCAAACGCGGAATGATGAAATTGGTCAGCGGAAGCCGCTGAGCGTCTTCCTTAAGCTGCGTGCGTCCCGTCAACTCCCAGATGTCGCGGTGACCTTCGACGACAATGAAATCGTTCGGGCCCTTGTTGGTCGCCGCGCGAGCCGTGGCGAGCAGGCTCGCGGCCAGCGGCGTGTGGACCAGGAATTGTCTGCGAGTTGAGTTGGACATATCTTCTCCAGTGGGAAGATTAACGAAACGCGAGGAAGTATCATCGTAGCTTATCGGCTTTGTGTTATCCATTTGCTGTGGAATGAGGGAGGAGCTGAAGTGACCACCCGCCGCGACATTATGAAATGGGCGAGCGCGCTGTCAGGGACGCTCACGGGAACAATGATGATCGCAGACCAGATCGACGCGGCCGAACGAAAGCCCATGGCCTTGCTGCTCGATCCGATATACAAGGAGCACGACCCTGGCCCTGGCCATCCGGAACAACCCGCGCGCTATGACGCGGTGATGCGCGCGATCGAAGACACGGGGCTCCAGTCCCGTTTTCAGCGCGTGGATGTCCGGGTCGCAACCGACGAGGAAATCGCGCTGGTGCACGCGCCCGAATACATCACAAAGGTGCGGCGCGAAATCGGTTCTGGCGCCCACCAACTCAGCACCGGCGACACGAACGTCGGCCGGCGATCTTTCGAGGTTGCGGTGCGCGCTGTTGGCGGCGTTCTGAACGCGGTGGACGCAGTCATATCGGGCAAGGCCAGCAATGCCTTTTGCGCGGTGCGGCCTCCCGGACACCATGCCCGGCCGAATCAGGGCATGGGTTTTTGCATTTTCAATAATATTGCGATCGCCGCCCGGTATGCGCAGCGCAAGCACGGTCTGGCGAAAGTGATGATCGCCGATTGGGATGTGCATCACGGCAACGGCACGCAGGACACGTTCTATCACGACGGATCCGTGTTCTTTATGAGCACGCATCAATCGCCCTGGTATCCGGGCACGGGCGCGGCGAATGAAACCGGCGATGGCAAGGGCAAAGGCTGCACGATGAATTTTCCCTTTGCGGCGGGATCGGGGCGCGAAGAAATCCTGGGCGTTTTCCGCGAAAATTTGCGCAGCGCCGCGGATGCTTTCAAACCCGATTTAGTCATGATCTCGGCCGGGTTCGATTCGCGCCGGGGCGATCCGCTGGGGCAGTTCACGCTTGCCGACGGGGACTTCACCGATCTCACCAAGATCATGCTTGAGATCGCAGGCACGCATGCCAACGGGCGTCTGGTGTCCGTGCTGGAAGGCGGATACAACTTGAGCGGACTGGAGGCCGCTGCCGCCGCGCACGTGAAAGCGTTGGCGTAGGTTCAGGGGCCGCCCGCAGTTCTGTCGGCCCCCGTCCGGCAAGCTATCGGAGCGATCGGAATCCCGCGCGGACCTCTTCCGAGAAGAGCTGCGGTTGTTCCCAGGCCGCAAAGTGGCCGCCTTTTGCCACCTTGTTGTAATAGATCAGCTTGGGAAACGCTCGCTCTGCCCAGCTTCGCGGGGCTGGATAAAGTTCGTCAGGGAAGACGCTGACGGCAACCGGGATGGAGACGCCCTTGGCGTTGAAATAGCCGAGTTTGTTCTCCCAATAAAGACGTGCGCCGGAAAGCGCTGTGTTCGTCAGCCAGGTGATCGTGATGTTGTCGAGGATATCGTCGCGCGTCAGACCTTCGCTGCCGCCGGCAAAGACACGCGCGATCAGCTCGTAACTGCGTGCGTCGTGATCGAGGAAATAAGCCGCCAGGCCGACCGGTGAATCAACGATTCCGTACAACGTCTGCGGGCGCAGTCCCATCTGGTAACCGTATCCGATACCTTTTTGGTATACGAACTGCAAGCGGTCATACGCGAGTTTTTCGTCGGGTGAGAGACCCGATGGCGCCGGCGCCCCGGAAAAAGCGGCGCTGTTAATATCGTCGGGAAACACGCCCGGCATGTTGGTGTGAATGGCGAGCAGCTCCGGAGCCGCAAGCAGGCCCATTTGTTCGGTGATGACCGCGCCCCAATCGCCGCCCTGCGCCACGTATTTCGTATAGCCGAGGCGATTCATCAGCACTCCCCAGGCGCGCGCAATGTGGATGGGATCCCACCCCGTGGTGGTTGGTATGCCCGAATAGCCGTAGCCCGGGATGGAAGGGATCACCACGTGGAAGGCGTCCGATGCGCTCGCGCCATGCGCCGTGGGATTGGTCAGTGGATCGATAATCTTCATCTGCTCGATGATCGAGCCGGGCCATCCGTGGGTGACGATCAGCGGCAACGCATTTTCGTGTTTTGAACGGACATGAATGAAATGAATGTCCAGCCCATCGATCTCGGTGATGAATTGCGGCAGGGCATTCAGCTTTGCCTCGATCTTGCGCCAGTCGTAATCCGTCGCCCAGTAACGCGCGAGCGCTTGAATGGTCGCGAGTTGCACGCCTTGGGATGCATCTGTAACCGTTTCTCGTTCAGGCCATTTGGTTGCGTTGATGCGCCTGCGCAGGTCGGTCAGTTCGGTTTCCGGTACAACATTCATGGGGAACGGACGAATGGCATTCTTGTCAGTTGCCCGATCGCTACGCTGTTGTGTGGCACTGCTCTGTGGCATTAGCATTCTCCTTTCGCTGTCGGCGTCGAACACAGCCTGCGCAAAAAGCTTGCAGTGTTTCTTGCGCGGCGCGCTATGAGCGATGCGCTGGAAATTTGGATGCGAGTGATTCGAATTTTGATTCGGTATGTGGTTGCAGAATACAGGATTTCACTGGTGTGACATTTGTCGGCGACCGATTCCGCCCGAGGCAGCGCCGCTGTCACCAAAAAAGGTGCGATGGCTCTAGGCCCGCGCCGGCAGGTGCAGGATGGGGGAAATGAGCGTGGTTACCACGCCGGCCATTTCCTCGGATGCGCATCGATCGGGAGTTTGCGCCCACTCGGTCGCGGCGCCGTAGATGGCCCAACTGGCTGACGCGGCGATCATCTCGGGGGCGATTCCATTTTCGGGGGGATGCAGTTGCAGCCCCTCGAGCAACATTCGCCGGACAACCTTGATGATGGCCGACTCCATGTGAGGCTCCAGTTCCCGCTTGCCATCTGGGCCGCGCATCAAGGCCAGGTAATCGCAGAGGGCGAGGATCAGCGATTTCAACGCCGATCCGCAACTGCCGTCGAACTGCACCTGGCGCTCAGCGAGAAGTTCGTGGAAGCGGCTGCCGACCATGCACTCGAGGAGCGCGAAGCGGTCGGGATAGTGGTCGTAAAATGTCGCCCGGTTGACCGTCGCCGTTTCTGTGATGTCCTGGACGGAGATTTTATCGAAATCCTTTTCTTTCAATAATTTCGCCAGTGCGTCCTGCAATAGCTGGCGAGTCCGCCGGATTCGTGGATCCAGAACTTCACAGCTTTTACCGGTCATAAACTGGTGTCCCCAGGTTAACAGATGCTCCTATACAACATTCGTCGTTTTTCCTTGAATCGACAAGTGTCGTTTAGTCATCAACTGTTGTGAAGGAGATCGAAACAGTATGAAAACGCTTCTCGCGGTTGATTCGAGCCCGCTTGGAACCGAGAGTTCCGTCAGCCGTCAGCTTACGGCGGAATTTGTCGAGAAATGGCAGCAGGCCCACCCCGATGGCAAGGTGATTCGGCGCGACCTGATTACGACTCCGCTGGAGGCGGTTAGCGCGGAATGGATTGCCGCGGCACATACGCCTGAAGACAAACTCACAGCGCGCCAGCGTGAAATTCTGGGGACCTCCGGCGAGCTGATCGCGGAGCTTAACGCGGCGGACGAGTATGTGTTCGGTGTGGCGATGCACAATTTTTCCATTCCCGCGGTGCTGAAACTCTGGATCGATCAGGTTGCGCGAGCCGGAAAGACGTTTTCTTACGAAGGCGGCGCGCCCGCGGGGCTCCTCCACGGCAAGACCACTACGTTTCTGGTTTCATCCGGCGGCGTTTACGATCAAGGCACGCCAATGGCGGCCATGAATTTCGTGGAGCCGTATCTGCGGTCGATGTTCCGGTTTATCGGGGTGACGGACACGCGGTTTATCAATGCAAGCGGGACGGCGAGGCTCCTTTTCGGAAGCGACCGTGCGACGGTGCTGCAACCGGCTCGGGCTTCGATTCATGCTCAGTTTCAGGCGGCATAGTTTCAGGCGGCTTAAAGAGTTAAGCGCGCGATCCGCTTCCTCTGGTCGCGGTTCTGTGCGGGGGGTTGATCGAAGGGCGGACGGATTAGTGGACGCGGAAAATGCGGGTTAGATCGATCTCGCCATCCTGTAGATGGCCGGCGCGTGCGAGTGCGTCGGCCAGGATGCCTAAATAGTAGCCGTCTCTTTCGACGTCGCGCGCGTAGCGGATTTCGCCGATGATATCGGCTCCGTGGCAGCTTACTTTCACCCGAGTGCCGAGCGGCAAGGCCACCGGGCAACTGACGCGGAGTCCGAGTTTTGAAACGTCTAAAACGGTAACGACATAGACGCCGCCGGCCACGCCCTCGACACGCATGACGGCAGCCTCTTCGATGGGATACCTTCGATCGGACCGTTTCTCCATCAGCGAGTTAAAATCCCCAAGGGCAAGCTAACACCCAGCTTATAGCAGGGCCCAAGTAATTGCCTCAGCGGCGAGGAGCCGGTCCGCCGCGACGCCATTGCCGGCTGGCGTGCGTCAGGCGGTAGATGTAGGCTAGCACTTCGGCCACGGCGCGATAGAGCGCGGGCGGAATCTCCTGGCCCACTTCCACGGATTTGTACAAAGCCTGGGCGAGCGGCGGGTTTTCGACCAGCGGAACATTGTTTTCGATCGCAATCTGGCGGATGCGGAGGGCCAGGTAGTTTTTGCCCTTGGCGATCACGACAGGCGTCGAGGAAGATTCGTAGCCGTAGCGCAAGGCGACCGCGAAGTGAGTCGGGTTGACGATGACGGCGGTGGCGGTGGGAACTTCCTTCATCATGCGGCGGCGCAACAGATCTTTTCGCAGGCGCCGGAGTTTGCCGCGAACATGAGGATTTCCTTCCATGTCCTTCACCTCGTCCTTAACCTCCGTCTTGGTCATGCGGAGATCTTTCATGTAGCGGCGGTATTGCCGGATCAGGTCCACGACGCCGAATAGCAGGAAAGCTCCAGCGGCTTTCCACAGCAGTTGCTTTATGGAGGCCGCGACGGTCTGAACGCCGACTTCGAGGCTGGCGAAGGGCAGAGCGAGAAACGCTTCGGCGTTCTGCCGGGCGATCAGATAGATGGTCCCGCTGAAGACGACCAGCATCACGGAGGCTTGCAAGAGAGCGCCGGGCCCCTGCGTCACGATGCCGCGAATCTTGGCGGCGGGATTGAAACGGGTGAAGTCCGGCATCAGCTTCTTGAGGCTGAAGCCGAATCGGGTGATGGACAGATGGAGCGCCAGGGTTCCGAGGCCGGTGAGCCCGCCGACCATCGCCAGCGGGACAAATGCTTTCTGGATCAGCACCCAGAAGATCCCGGGAAGAGTGGTCATGTCCAGCTCGCCATGGAACGCCCCGGTGAGCGCCTGGCGCATCATTTCCTTCATGCTGATGAACCAGCGCGGAAACCACGCAGCGACGATGCTGATGAAGACGATGAATTGCCCGGCGGCGACCAGTTCGCGCGAGGCGATAAATTGTCCTTCTCCGCGGGCCTTTTGAAGCCGCCTGCCAGTTGGTTGCTCTGTCTTATCCTGATTCGCCATTGGAATTTATGCCAGAAGCAGAGTGCGGATCCATTGCAGGACCTGGACGGAGGACTGGGAGAAGACTTTCGGAAATATCAACAGGAGCCAGCCGAAGAGCGACAGGGACAGCATCATCTTGATAGGAAACGCGAGCGTGGTCAGATGAAGCTGCGCATTGAGGCGCGTGAGCAGGGCAAGAGAGATCTCCACCATCAGCAGCAGGCCGAGCAGCGGCAGGACCAGCCGCAGACCGGTGGTGAAAATGGAACCGCCCAGCTGGATCAATCCATTCGCCATGGACTGCGTGAGGGCGAAATGGCCGGGCGGGCGCGTCGTCAGGCTCTCGGCGAATACCTGCAATATCTGGCGATCCAGGCCGGTGGCGAAGAACAGCAATCCGGCGGCGAGCTGGGCTATCGACAGCAATACGCCCGAGTCGGCTCCGGAGTTGGGATCGATGGTGGTGGCAAAGGAGTAGCCAGCCTGCAAGCTGATGATCTGCGCGCCCATTTGGAATCCTTCGGTGACGAAGGCGACGGCGAGTCCGACGGCGAGTCCGAGGCCGGCTTCGGCGCACATCCAGCCGATCAGCAGAGCCAGGTTGATCTGAGAAGGATCGATCACGGGCCAGCGTGGAAACAGGACGAAGGTCATGCTTACGGAAAGGACGGCGCGAGCGACTTCCGGACCGGACTTGATGCCCGGCAGCGGGATATAAATGAACGCTCCGGAGATTCGGGCCAGCACCAGCAGGAAGGCGTACAGCGTGCCTACATCCAGGTGCAGCTCAGTGCCCATACTTGGCGATGTCGGTGAAAACCAGAGTCGTATAGCTCACCAGATGCTTCAGCATCCAGGGCATCAGCACGATGAATCCCGTGAGAAACGCGGCGAGGCGAGGGAAGGTGCTGAAGGCCTGATCCTGTAGCGAGGTGGCGACCTGCACCAGGTTCATGACGACGCCGACGCCGAAACCGATCATCAAAAGAGGGGCGCTCAGCCAGAAGGCGGCCATCAGGGCCTCGCGGATCATGTGTACGGCGGCTTCAGGTGTCACGGTAGTTTCCTCAGTAAAAAGATTTGACCAGCGATCCGACGACGAGATTCCAGCCGTCCACCAGGACGAACACGAGAATCTTGAAGGGAGCGGAGAGCATCACCGGAGGCAGTTGGACCATGCCGATGGAGACGGTGACGGAGGCGACGACCAGATCGATGACGAGAAACGGCAGGAACAGCATGGCGCCGATCTGGAAGCCGGTTTTGAGCTCGGAAAGAATATAGGCGGGAATCAGCACGGGAAGAGTCAGATCCGCGGAATTGCGGGGCGCGGGGGCGTGGGCGATTTCCACGAACAGCTTCACGTCTTTTTCGCGGGCGAAACGGGCGAGAAAGGTCTTGAGCGGCTTGGCGCCTTCGTCAAACGCCTGGCTGGCGGAAATTTTTCCCTGATCCATCGGTTCCCACGCGTTGTGATAAACGTCCACCAGGACGGGCTGGAGGATGAGGATCGAAAGAAAGAGCGAGAGGCCGACCAGGACCTGATTGGACGGGGTTCCCTGGGTTCCCAACGCCTGACGCAGGAAGTGCAGCACGATGGTGATGCGCAGGAACGGCGTGATCGACATGATGGCCGCCGGCAGCAGCACCATCAGCGTCAGCGACAGCGCAATCTGCATCGGCAGGCTGAGGCTGCTGCCGCCGCTTACGCCGATCTGAGAGAGCGGAGAAGTGGACGCGGGCGCAGCCCGCAGGACCTGGCCGGAGACCGCCGCGATCAGAATCGTTTTCAAGAGCAACTTCATCGCTCGCGTCCCAAAACCGGAGTGGATGCGGGCGAGCCGTCGATAAGGTTGCAGCCCTGGGGCGAGAGGCCGATCAGCAGGGTGCGATCCGCCATCCGCACCAGGTGCAGCGAATGATGCGGAGATAAGACCAGGCGGTCCAGAACTTCGAGGCGCGGCTGGCCGTCGCCACGCGATGCGCGAATCGACGTGTAGGCCCAACCCTTGCGCTTCAGGAGCCACAGGCCTCCGCACAGGACGCCGAGCACGGCCGCCACCATAAAAAGCTGTTCGAACATTTCCATAGATAGTTAGCCGGAGACAGTTAGCCGGGCTGTTTCACCGCGAAATTGGTGATGCGGACGGCGATGGAGCCGCCGACGCGCACCAGTTCGCCCGACCCGAACGGCGAGCCCCCGACCAACAGGTCCACTTTCGACGCGAGCGGACGAGACAATTTCACGACGCTGCCGGGCGCGAGGGAGAGGATGTCGCGCACCGACATGGTGCATTGGCCCAATTCGGATTCCACCGATAAAGGGACTTGCGCGTAGCGGGCGAGTTGGTCGGGGCTTGCCAATGTTCCTGGTGTCAATTAACTAGATCTGGATTGCCAGCAGCGTCTGGTCCATTTGGTTGATGGTCGTGATGACCTTCGAATTCGCTTCGTACCCGCGCTGGAACACGATCAGGTTGGTGAACTGCGTGGCCATATCGACGTTCGAAGTTTCGAGCGATCCGGCGACGATGCTGCCGCGTTCACCGGTGTTGGCTCCGCCAACCGACGGGGTCAGGGTGCTGACGCCCAACGTGTAATTGTTGTTGGCGACGGAGATCAAGGAATCCGGATTGGAGACCGAGGCCACCGCGACCTGAGCGATGGTGGCGACGTTGCCGTTGGAGTAGGTGGCGACCAGCATGCCGCCGTTTTGGAGACTCACACCGGTGACCGAACCGGGCTGGGTTCCGTCCTGACTGGTGCCTGTCGCGGCCGACGTCTGGGCGAACTGGGTGAGGGTCGCGGCGCCGCTCGGGTTGTAAAGATTCCAATTGATATTGAGGTCGGAAGCGCCGTCGGCAAGGCCGGTGGTCGTTTTGATCGCGACCGGAGAGCCAGCCGCCGGGCTGGTGAGGTTTCCGCTTGCGTCAAACTTCAGAGTCCCGGTGCCGATGGAGGTGTTTGCGCCGGCGGTACCGCCGGTCAGATCCTGGCCCGGAATCGTAACATCGTAACTCCACGAGTTGGCGGCAGTCTCCGTGAAATTCACGGTCAGGACGTGCGTGTTGCCGAGCGAATCCACCACCTGGATGGGCGTGGAAAACGTGCTTCCCGAAGCCGCCGCCGCGTTAAGATTCGCGGTGAGCGTCATGTTCTGGGTAGCGGCGGGCGGTTGTGGCGTGAGCGACGGAACCGTAATATCGGTGACGGGGCCGGACGGATTTGCGACGCCGTTGGTCGCCATCCAGCCCTGCACCAGATTGCCGGTGCTGGTGACGAGCTGGCCGCCGGAGTTCAGACTGAAGCTGCCATCGCGGGAGTACATGGTCTCGCCGCTGGGCGTCTGGACTACGAAGAATCCATTGCCCTGGATGGCGGCGTCCAACGGTCCGTTGGTGGTCTGGAGCGTACCCTGCGAGAAGTCGCGCTCGGTTAAGGTGCTGCCGACGCCATCGCCGATCTGGAGCGACGCGTTGGCCTGACCCATGGCGTCCTCAAACAACACGGTGTTGCCCTTGAAGCCCTGGGTGTTCATGTTTGCAAGGTTGTCGCCGACGATATTCAGTGCCTTGGTGTTGGCGAGCAGCCCGGAAAGTGGCGCGGAAAATGATGACATGCTGATTCTCTCCTCTTGAAATAGTGATTAACTTCCCGTGGTGGAGCTGGTGCTCCCCGGACTTCCAGACAGTTGGTCTGTGTCCTGACGGATTTTGATTAACTGTTCGAGCTGGCTGAAGGAGGCCAACTGGGTCAGGAACGTGGTGCTGTCCATTGGTGCAGTGGGGTCCTGGTTCTGGATCTGCGCGACCAATAGCTGAAGGAACGTATCTTCGTTTCCCAACGCGGCCGTGCTGGTTGCCGCCTCGGCGGCCTGGGCCGCGGTGTCGGTCTGGGCGTGACTGGTTAACGGGCTGATGGCGGAACTCATATCGATAGCTTGTGCCTCCTCATTGAATGACCTGACGGGGAATGGCGTCGCCGGCGGGCGGGGCGAGGGATGTTTCCATTTCCTCCACCCAACGGGGTTTATCCGCCTGCTCGCGGCTGTCCTCGCGCTCCTGGGATCCGTGCTGATTTTTTCCCGACCCGGAATCCCGGGGATTGCCGTGCTGTTCGAACTGCTGATTCTGGGAGTCGGCCTGCGATTGGGGCGCGTCCTGGCCGGGTCTCCAGACCTCGGCGCGAATTCCGGTGTGCTCCATGCGGCCTACAAACTCACTCAGGCCGCCACGCAGGGTCTGGGCCATTTCGGTGTCCGAGGTACGGACCGTCACGCGAATTTCACCACCGCGCTCGACGAACCGGACGTCGGTGCCGCGCTCGGTTGCATCGGGGACGCGGACGGTAATGTCGCGGTTGGAAGGCTGCGGCGGGGCGGGCGTCTCGATCACGTGCTCCATCCGCGTTGACGGAGCCGGGCTTGGGGCCGCTGGTTCGTTTTTGGAGGCAATCGCCGGCGAAGGGGACGATGCGACGGGTTGCGGCGCGGACGTGTTGACCTCGGCCTTTACTAACGGCTCGGCCGCGGGAGCGGGGCGGCTGCGATCTGCCGGCGAAGCGGCGTCGGATACTTGTGCGGGCGCGGCGGATGTTCGCGCGGGCGCTGGAGCGGCAGGAATCTTTGAATCGGCTTCGTCGGGAGCAGGGGACGAGACCCGATTGGGCTCGCTGCCGGTTCGCAGCGTCGCCGGAACTCCGGCCGGAACTCCGGCCGGAACTCTGGATGTTGCGCTATCCGAGACGGTCGCTCGCTCGGCCATCGGAGGCACGGGCGACCTGGAGTCTGTTGGATCGGATGCAGGCGTCGAGTTTTCGTTTTCGGACGAGCCGTCGGTTGGAGTGAGCCTGGCCGCGAAGGCCAGTTCGCCAGACGGGGCCGCGGGGGCCTTGGATGCCGGGCGCGCTTCCAGGGGTGGCTGAGACACATTCGTTTTGCCGGGAAGGCTGGAGTCTTTCGAATTGGCCGGCTGCACGGGAGCGGCGGGCGGATCGGCCGCAATTACAGGAGCGGGCGTTGCCGAAGTGGTTGCGTCCGGGGTTGTGTTTGCGGGCTGTGATGGGGGGGCCGTTTCGCGGCTTACCGGCCGCGGGTTTGAGGCAGGCTCGGCTGCGCGCGTATCTTTTGCCGGGCGTGCGGAGCCAGACGCGTCAGGCTTTGAAAAATAGATCTGACTGAGGACGCTACGGAAGTTGTTGTCGTCGACGGGCGAGGCATCGACGGGTGCGTCGGGCGTGGGAGCGGTCTTTATTGTTGTGGAATCGGCGGTCTGCGTGGGCTGGCTCGACTTCGTATCGGCTTGCAGTGCGCTTCCGTCGACCTTCGGCGCGGTGACGTCGGCCTTCGTGGCATTGAAATCAGGCTTCGCCCCGTTGAAACCAGCCTTCGTGGCATTGAAACCGGCCTTCGGCCCGTTGAAACCAGCCTTCGTCGCATTGAAACCAGACTGCGTCCCATTAAAACCAGCCTTCGGCTGGTTATCCGCTTTTGCGAAAGATGGAGTTGCAACCGGATCCGAGACGCGGGGGACGAAAGAGCGTTTCTCCCTGCCTGTTGTGTCTTGCGACGCTGGGTTGCTGTCGGCGTGCGCATCGGAAGCGGCGGGGACTAGCGTTGGATTCGCGGCAGATTGTTGATCCGCAGGCTGCGGCATTAAGGATGGATCGATCAGATCGGCGCCGGGCGAAGATGTCTTAGCGGCATCGTCACTGGTGGCGGCGCCGGACGGGTCCGAATGCGCTTCGGTTGGTTCGTCGGAACCGGTTGACGCTTGGGGAATCGAAGGGACGTTCCGGAACTGAGTGCCGTCTTCCGTCAGCGGGAAGAGCATGGTGGCGGAAGTAAGGCTCGATACGTCCTTGGTCTTTCGGTCCTTGCCGCCGCTCTGTTTCTCATCGTCGTTGCCGTCTCGCGACGAATCGGCTTGCGAGTAGAACTGATGCAAGACGGAGTGAAAGGCGGAGCCTTCGCTCGAGCCGGAATCGGATGACGGGGCGTTGTCGCGGTCCGGCGCGCTCATCACGCCGGCGGTTGGATCAGACGTGCTTCCCTGGCTGGAAAAACGAGTGCCGCGAGCAGGCGAGAGGCTGAACGAGTTGGCGCCGGGCGCGATGGCGGCGGAAGTTGTCATGTCTGCGAGCCTGCTTTATGCAGATTGGCAACCACACCCCGCGGGCTAGATTTTCAGTTAGTTAGCGGACGCCGCATGTCGGGTCTCCAACGGAATTCGTCGGAAATCCGACGAAGTGAGCGGCCAGGTGGCTTGTAGACATATCGCGAATCGCAGTGAAATTTCGAGAAAAAATCGTTATGGCGAGTTTGGCGGTGTTCGTGCACTCTTGCAGGCCACAGCTATGGACCAAATCGGAGTCACTGCCGCGAGCGGTCTGCGGTCACGCATG
>DATGGL010000180.1:0-2910 GCA_035308605.1 Bryobacteraceae bacterium | reverse complement strand
GCTGGCCGGCACGCTGATCATGTTCCTGGAAGCCGTCACGGGCGGCCGTAGAAAGAACATCTTCGCGCCGTTTTCGGTGGCCGCGCTTGGCGCTGCTCTCGTTGCCGCGATTGCCGCCAATTCCGATCCCGGCGCCGCGTTCAACAACATGTTGATCGTCGACGGATTCGCCACGTTTTTCCGGGTTCTGGTGATCGCCGTGGGCCTGCTCGCCGTATTCGCCTCCACGGAGTATCTGAATAACGAAAACGCGCTGGGCGGCGAATTTTTCGCGCTCATTTTATTCAGCATCGTCGGGCAATGTGTGATGGCGACTGCAAACGAGCTGATCATGATCTTCATCGGACTGGAGATCTCCTCGATCGCGTCCTATATCCTCGCCGGTTATCTGCGCGATGATAAGCGCAACAATGAGTCCGCTCTCAAGTACTTTCTGCTGGGCTCCTTCGCCACAGGGTTTCTGCTGTATGGAATCGCGTGGATTTACGGGATTACAGGCACGACGAACCTGGTGGAAATCCGCCGCGTCCTGATTGGCGGAGGCGCGCCGTCGCTGGTGCTCACGGGCACTGCCGCCGCGCTGATGTTCGTCGGGTTCGGATTCAAGATCTCGGCGGTTCCGTTTCAGGTCTGGGCGCCTGACGTGTACCAGGGCGCGCCGGCTCCGGTCTCCGCGTTTCTTTCGGTCGGACCGAAAGCCGCCGCGTTCGCGATTCTGCTGAGAACCTATCTGACTGCTTTCGGTCCCATCGCCGAGCGCTGGGAACCGTTCGTGTGGGTGTGCGCGCTGGCCACGATGATTGTCGGCAACTTCGCGGCCATCCAACAGTCGAACATCAAGCGCATGCTGGCCTACAGCTCGATCGCCCATGCCGGCTATGTTCTGGTGGCGGTGACGGCGCATTCCGAGATCGGATCGACCGCGGCGATGTTCTACCTGGCTGCGTACGCGTTCACCAACTTCGGCGCATTCGCGGTGGTCACCTACGTCGCCCAGAAGGGCGAAAAATACACCAAGATCGACGATTTCGCCGGCCTTGCGCAGCGGCAGCCGATGATGGCGGCGATGCTCACCATCTTCTTGTTGTCGCTGATCGGTGTCCCGCTGACCGGCGGCTTCTTCGGAAAGTTCTACATCTTCAAAGCCGCGCTCGATGCCAACCTGGTGTGGCTGACCGTCCTCGGTCTGTTGAATAGCGCAGTCGCGGCGTACTACTATCTGCGCATCCTGGTCGTCATGTATATGAAGGAGCCGGACGGGTCCGCGGATGCCCTGCCCTCGGCGGGCGCGGGCATTAAGATCGCGGTATTCGCCTCGGCGCTGGGAACGCTGATTCTGGGAATCTTCCCGGGAATCATCCTCGACTTTGCCAGCAAGGCCGGACTGAAATAGCCGGTTAACCGATAATACTGAACAGGCTCTTCGTCATTTCATCTTCGGTCTGAAGAACCTTGGTGTTCGATTCAAAGCTGTTCCGGGCCTGGATCAAGTTCACCACTTCCGCGCTCAAATCGACCGTATCGCCCGGCGTGGATATGTTCGCGATCCTCGATGCCGTCTGATTCAGGCTGGTGGTCGCCCGATCCAAGCCGGCCAGCGGAGTGCTGAAATCGATCATGTCGACATATCGGACGGGGTTTGCAGAATTCTAGTGAAAAACTACTTAATTGCGTCGTAGGGGTTCTTACCTTGTCTGACGGCTTCGAGTTCGAAGGGAGAACCCGCTTACTATCGTGCGCGGTTCCGTGCAGGTGATTGATAAAGTAAGGCCGGCGCCGAGCCGCCAACAACAGCGAGGGGGGCTAGAAGTATTCCCGAAGATCTGTGAATCGATTGACCGTCAGCAGCCGGTCGCCGCCGGGGCGCAGATCCTGTTGTTCCAGGACCCAGGTGTGCGCGTGCGGAACGAGAACGGCATTCAGGCCTGCTTCCAGCGCCGGATTGATATCCGACTTCGGCGAATTGCCGATCATCCACGTCGCGCCGGGCTCCAGATCCCGCTCTGCAACGAGGCGCCGGTAGGCTGGTGCATCCTTTTCCTTAACGATCGCCGTGTGCCGGAAATATTTGCCCAAACCGGACCGGTCGACCTTGAGCCGCTGTTCTTCCGGGTGGCCTTTCGTGAACAGGGTGAGATCGTGCTTTCCGGAAAGATAGTCGAGCGTTTCTTCGACGCCTTCGATCAACTCGAGCGGCTGTTCGAGGATTCGCTCCGCGAGAGCCATGACATGATCGAGATCTTCCGGACGATGCTCGCGCTCCGCCAGATGCCGGTATGCCTGCTGCAGGTTGCGGCCGAAGTTTTTCGCTCCGTAGCCGTGGATCTTCGCGTTCACCAGCTCGATTTCGTTCAGGATCTCGCGAATTTGGGGACCCGTCAGCGAAGAATGGCCCAGAAAATCGACGAAATTGTCAAAGGCCTGTTCGAAATAGATATTGTTTTCCCACAGCGTGTCGTCCGCGTCGAAGATGAGAAAACTCATTCGACGTGGCCGAGCCCGCGGCCGTGTCCATTGCGCGGGGCCACGTCCTTCACATGCTGGATGCGGCGCTGGCGGACCAGATAGTCGGGCAGAAATTCCGCGATCTGGCGCAGCCGCTCGGCTTCGCTGCGTGTGGAAAGAAGCACCTGGCGGAAAGTGACATCCGGAACGGGCTGGGCCAATTGAAAGCTCAATTGAGGATTCTGCGATTCCGTCGATTCGAGCGGGCGGTTGGAGGCGAGCGCCTGCAACTCGTTATACCCTTCGATGGCGCGCTGCTGTATATCGGGGGCGACCGGATCGAACTGTTCGTCGTCGAAGAATTCGACGGTGCCGCGCAGGTAATTCCGCTCGTCATTCAGCATCACGATCTCGAACCGCCGCCGGCCGCGCGTCATGATATCCATTCTGCCGTCCGAGTACTGA
>DATGGL010000179.1:0-4370 GCA_035308605.1 Bryobacteraceae bacterium | reverse complement strand
GCCGGCTCGGTGCCGCCGGGCTCGATCCCGGCGCTAATGAACGCGGCAGACTGTCTTTTGGTCACCAGCGATTTTGAAGGCTCGCCCGCCGTGGTCCAGGAGGCTCTGGCGTCGAATTTGCCGATCGTCAGCGTGGACGTGGGAGACGTCCGGGAGAGGATCGAACGGGTCTCAAATACGCGGCTCGTTTCACGCGACCCGGAGTCGATCGCGCGCGCCCTGGTTGAAATGGTCGCGCGCCCGTTGCGCACCGATGGATCGCGGAAAGTGCCTGAGCTGGGAATGGATGTGGTTGCCGAACGGGTGCATCGACTCTACTTCGAGTGTTTGCGGGAGCGCGGACACTAGCCCATGGAATACTTTGCGGCTCTGTCCGTGGCCACGGCCGCGATTGTGATTCTCACCGGCGCGCTGTACTGGCGGGCCCGCGATCCCGGGCTAGTGATCGGGATGGCGGCGCTTTATTACTGGTCGCTTTATGGCGCCTGGGCGATTGTGATCGACAAGACGGGAGGGTTCAGCGGAAAGAATTATCACTACCTGGAACAGAAGCTGTTTCCGATCGCGCTCGATCGCGACTATCTGGTCACGCTGGGGCTATACGCCGGATTTATCGTCGTGGTCCAGCTCACCATGCTCGCGATGGTCGAGCGCCCCAGGCCGCGCGCGTTTTCCCGTGTCGCGCTGCGCCACGATCCGATTCTCATCCTGGGGTTTCTGGCCGCGGCGGGGAGCATTTTTCTGATGTGGGACAAACTCGGGAACGCATTCGCGCTGAATGTGTCGGGATACCAGTACACCCGCACAGAGACGGATCAATGGTTCACGCTTCACCAGGTGCTGAACCGTCTGGCGCTGATCGCTCCCGCGATCGGTGTGGCCACGCTCGCGGCGGGGCCGACTTCAAAATGTTTCGTCAGCGTGCGGAAATCCTATACCCGCGCGGCTTATCTGCTGCTGTTTGGCGTGATGGCGACGTTCACGTTCGTATTGGGGAATAAGAACGAGATTCTGGCGGCGCTGGTGGCCGGTTTGCTTGCATACCTGGGATCGGCCGCGCGGCCCCGGGTCGTCCGGGTGGCATTGCTTGCCGGGATGGGTCTGTGGTTCCTCTACGCGATCGACTACTTTCGCGGAGTTCCGATGTCGAAGCTGGCGGAGTCCGTCGGGGAGCACTGGAAAGATGCGGCGGCGATCGACAACCTGGTTCCGTCGAGCAACGAAGCCTATGGCGCGCACTTTTCGATGTACGGCGTGCTGCGGGCCGCGACCGAGCCGCGGTTCGGATACAGCTTCTATAGCCTGGCCTGTTCCATCATTCCGCGCGTCCTGTGGCCCAGCCGTCCGGCCGACATTTATCTCTATTACAGCGAAAGCGTGGGAGCGATCCAGAACCAGGGATACTCGATCCATCACGCAACTGGCTGGTATCTGAACTTCGGATACGCGGGGGTGGCATTGGGCGCGGTGGTCCTGGGCCTGGTGTGGGCCTGGTGCCTCAACGCGCGAGGCCGGGTCCGGCGGGGCTCGGGCCGGTGGTTTCGGATCTTCGCCATCATCGCTCCCTGGGTGTTTGTCGCGAACCTGCCGTCGCTTATCCGTTCCGGTCCGGAGGGTTACAAAGGACTCGCCGTCGACGGCGTGGCGATGCCGATGGTCGCGCTCTCGCTCGCCTGCCGTTTGAGGCGACCTGAGAAAAAGATGAGGCGGGGTTCCGGGCCTGCCTGGCGGACGGGGCTGAAATGTTACGGAGGCTGAGTGTTAAAGAGGCTGAAGGCACTGCTGGCGTCGGATCTGGTCTGGCGGAGCAGATTGCGATATCTGGCGGAAGTCTTGATGCGCCGTTGCTGGGGGCCGGCTTCGAGAGACCCGATCGATTTCCGGCTGCGAGGCGGAGGCCGCGTCCGGCTGCGGCTTGGGACCACCGATTTCAAAGTGTTCGAAGAGATTTTTGTCCGGCAGGTGTACGGCCGGTTCGCCGCATTGCTACCCGAGGGTGGCACGATCTTGGACCTGGGAGCCAACGTCGGGTTAACCGCCGTGTATCTGTGCCGGGCTTCGCCGGAATCCCGGATGATCGCAGTCGAGCCGGATGCGGAGAATTTCCGGATGCTGGTCGAAAATCTGCGAAGCGCCGGGATCGAGCGCCGGGTGCGGGCGATCGAAGCGTTTGCCGGCGGCGAGCGAGGATTCGCCGCGGTCGAAGATTCCGGAAACGGAGCCTGGGGTTTTCGAAGGGGGCCGGCCGCGGAGGCGGGAGTCCGGGTGATCCCGATTCCCGAATTCGTCGACGGAGTGGGTCCGGTGAGCGTGAAATGCGACATCGAAGGGGGTGAGCGTGAGCTTTTCGAACATCTCAGAGAGTGGGAGCAGCTCGTCAGCCTCATCATTCTTGAGTTGCACACGGAGTTTCTTGCAGCGGACGAGTTGTACGAGATCCTTTTACAGTCGGAGTTTGCGTGGACGATTCACGGCGAGATTCCGCGTGACGCGTGTATTGCAGTGATCGCGCTCGAAAGGAAAGCTCGCAAACCAAGCGAGACAAGCGCGGGCCTCGCGCCACTATATAGCGAGTCCACATGGTAAATCCGGCCCCTAGCGAATCCGTCAGCGTATCCGTCATCGTTCCATGCCGCAATGAAGAGCGATTCATCGGCCGATGCCTCGAGTCGATTCAAAGATCGGACTATCCTGCTGATCGTTGGGAGGTAATTGTCGCCGATGGACTCAGCGACGATGGCACGCGCGCCGAAGTAGCGGCGTTTTGTGCACGGGACGCGCGGGTGCGGATGATCGACAATCCGGAGCGGATTACTCCCACCGCGCTCAATCGCGCGATCGACGTCGCGCAAGGCGAAGTGATTGTGCGTTTGGATGCCCATGCGGAGATGGCTCCCGATTACATCTCGAAATGCGTGGCGGCGCTTCAATGCTCGGGCGCGGCGAATGCCGGTGGCGTCCGCGTCGAGCGCGCGCAGGAACCGGGGCTGTTTGCCGGCGCGATCGTCGCGGCCCTGACCTGCCGGTTCGGCGTGGGGAATGCCCGGTACCGTCTGGGGACGAGCGGCGCGGGCTGGGTGGATACAGTTTTCGGAGGCTGCTGGCGGCGCGAGGTCTTCGAGCGAATCGGCAAATTCAATCCACGGCTGGTCCGCAGCCAGGACATTGAGTTCAACCAGCGCTTACAGCGGGCCGGCGGAAAGATCTGGATGACTCCGGAAGCGGTCACGTATTACTACACCCGGTCGCGGCTCCGGGCATTTCTTCGCCACAACTGGGTAAACGGGATCTGGTCGGTTGTTCCGTTTGCGTATAGTGACGTGGTCCCGGTCCGGCTGCGGCATCTGGCGCCACTGGGGTTCGTCCTTTCGACGCTGCTGCTGGTGGCGTCGACCGGGATTTGGAAGTGGGCGCCCGCGCTGACGCTTACGCCTTACGCGCTTGCGAATCTCGGAGCTTCCCTATATGGGGCCGCATCGAGAAAATCCTGGCGTCTTTTGTTCTTGCTGCCGGTCACGTTTGCGTGCCTGCACTTCCCGTATGGCGCGGGGAGCCTGTGGGGCGCAGTGCGCGTTGCCGCGATCTGGCTCCGGCGGTTGACCGGCGGAAAGGGCTCGGAAGCCCGCATTCCTGCGAACGCATGATACCCGCCCTTGCACGCTCCATCCCGTTCTTCGATTACGCGGCGCAGTTCACCGCGGAAGAGGACGAACTCGTCCGAATCTTCCGCGAGATCGGCCGCCGCGGCGCATTCATCCTGCAGGAGGACGTGTTCCGGTTCGAGAAGAATCTGGCGAGGTTTCTAGGAGCCGGCCACGCTGTGGGGGTCGGCAACGCGACCGACGGGCTTCTGATCGCCCTGCGGGCGGCGGGGATCGGTCCGGGAGATGAGGTCATTTTCAGTTCGCACACGATGGTGGCGACGGCGTCGGCCATTCACTTTTCCGGTGCGACGCCAGTGCCGGTGGAGTGCGCGGCCGATCATCTGATCGATCCCGCGGCAGTCGCCGAAGCGGTCAACCGGCGCACGCGCGCGATTCTGGTAACGCAGCTCAACGGGCGGACGGCGGATATGGACGCGCTCGGCGAAATCGCGGAGCGTCGCGGCCTCATCCTCATGGAAGACGCGGCTCAGGCGTTGGGCGCCAAATTTCGAGGACAGTGTGCCGGGACCTTTGGCAGCACGGCCGCCTTCAGCTTTTATCCGGCCAAGACTCTGGGATGTTTGGGGGACGGCGGCGCCGTGGTAACCGGCGATGCGGCGATGCATCAGCGCATTCTCGAACTCCGGAATCACGGAAAGTCTGAGGGCGGAAAGTCCGGGGGCGGAAAATCAGGGGGCGGAAAATCAGGGGGCGGAAAATCAGGGG
>DATGGL010000178.1:0-10155 GCA_035308605.1 Bryobacteraceae bacterium | reverse complement strand
ATGCGAGCACAGGGCGCCCAGCTTTCGCCCGAAGATCGTATCGCCGTGGCGCGCTACCTGGGCAAAGCCGGGCACGCGGTGCTTCCCAAGATGACCGGATTCTGTGCCGCGGGATCGAAGCCGAAAGCCTCCAAATCCTCGTGGAACGGATGGAGCGCCGACGAGCGGAATACCAATTACCAGCCGGAAAGCGCCGGCGGCTTGAACGCGGCGAAACTGCCATCGCTAAAGCTCAAGTGGGCGTTTGGATTTCCGAACGCGATTACCGCTTACGGACAGCCGACGGTGTTCGGCGGGCGCGTTTTCACGGGAAGCAACGACGGCACCGTCTTCGCTCTCGATGCCCAGACCGGATGCATTTATTGGAGATTCCAGGCCAAGGCGATGGTCCGCGATGCGGTGGTCATAGGGCCAGGATCGCGTGCTTATTTTGGAGATCTTGAGTCTAATTTCTATGCCCTGAATTCTGATACGGGCAAACTGATCTGGCAGAAGAAGCTTGACGATCAGGCCTTCACGCGGATCACCGGTACGGTGAAACTGCAAAACGGCGTGCTGTTCGTGCCGATAGCGTCACAGGAAGAAAACGCCGGAGCAAATCCGTATTATTCGTGCTGCACGTTTCGCGGAAATATTGTGGCGGTGAAGGCGATTGACGGATCCGAAGTCTGGAGAACGTATACGTCACCGGCAGCGAAGCCGACGACCAAGAGCCCGAAGGGCATTCAGTTTTATGGACCTTCCGGCGCAACCATCTGGTCTTCTCCCACGCTGGACGTCAAGCGAAACCTGCTTTATGTGGCGACGGGCAATGGATATTCCGATCCGGACATTAAAACCGCCGACGCGATCATGGCGATGGATCTGGAGACCGGAGCCGTGAAGTGGTCGCAACAACCGAATCCGGATATGTTCAATTGGGACTGCGGAGCGCGCGGCGGTGGGGGGAACTGTCCGCAAAACGCGGGCACCGACGTCGACTTCGGAGCTTCACCGATTCTCGCGGATCTCGACCGCGGGCGCCAGATCATTCTGGCGGGCCAGAAATCAGCGGTCGTGTGGGGGTTCGATCCCGACAAGCAGGGCAAGATTGTCTGGCAGACCAGGATCGGTAAAGGCGGCCCGGGCGGAGGGATCCAATGGGGGATCGCATACAGCCCGGTGGACAAGCTGGTATTCGCGCCGCTGGCCGATTCAGTTCGAGGACAGCCGACGAGCGGCGGCGGATTGTTTGCGCTCGATCCTGCGACCGGAAATGTTGCGTGGCATGCACCACCGCCGAAGCCCTCGTGCGCCGGGAATCCAGGATGCTCCAGCGCGCAGAGGTCGCCGCCGACGGTGATCCCGGGCGCGGTGATCTCGCCGTCGATGGACGGGCATATTCGAGCGTTCGAAATCAAGACCGGCAAGGTCATCTGGGATTATGACGCGGTTCGAGAGTACACGACCGTGAACAGTATCGCCGGAAAGGGAGGATCGTTCAGTGCGACCGGCGCGACGGTCGTCGACGGATTTCTCTATGTGAACTCCGGCTACTCGAGTATGCCGGGCAACGTGCTGCTCGCATTTTCGGTGAACGGATCATGAAAATCTTAGGTCTGGCGATGCTGGCTGCGTTTTGTGTATCGGCTGCGAGCAAGACTCTGGACGTTTACTTGATCGACGTCGAGGGCGGGAAGGCTTTGCTCGCGATATCGCCGGCGGGCGAGTCTTTGTTGATCGACGTCGGCTGGCCGAAGCTGGCGAATCGCGAAGCGTCAACGGACCGCCTGGTCGCGGATTTGAAAGCGGTGGGGCTGAAGCGCCTCGATACGCTGGTGATCTCGCATTTCGACACGGATCATATGGGGGACGCGCCGGCCTTGGCCGCACGTTTTCCGATCCGTCGAATTGTGGATCACGGCGCGCTCGAAACCTCGGGCAAAGGAGTCGAGGCGCGGTATCACCCGTATGCCGACCTGTTTCACAAGATTGAACATTTCCCGGTAAAGCCAGGAGACAGCATTGCGTTCAAGGGAGCGGAGATAACCGTGGTCGCCGCGGCAGGCCGAGTGATCGATAAACCACTCAAAGGTGGGGGGGCGGAGAATCCATTCTGCAGGTCGAACAAGCAGGCGGACGCGATTCCTCAGGATGCCGAGGACAACGCGTCCGTAGGGCTCCTGTTCACGCTGGGAAAGTTCCGGATGATCGATCTGGCCGATCTTGAAGCGCACAAGGACTGGGATCTGGTTTGTCCGGACAACTTGATCGGGAGGGTCGACGTTTACCAGGTCAACGTCCACGGCCAGTTCAAGGGCATGTCGACGGCGCTGGTCAACGCGCTTCATCCGCGGGTCGCGATGATGGGAAACGGCGCGAGGAAGGGCGGGGATGCGGAGACGTGGCCGGTCCTGCGGGCAACGCCGGGGCTCGAAGATATCTGGCAATCGCACTTTTCCGCCGCCGGCGGGAACGATAAAAATCCGCCGCCGGATTTCATCGCGAACCTCGATCCCGACCCGGAGCCTGGCAAGGACGATCACAAAATGCTCAAATTGTCCGCGCGGCCGGATGGCTCGTTCACCATCACCAACCTGCGCAACAACTTCAGCAAGACGTATCCGCCCGTACCTTAAACCAGAGTTTGTATGATGGGAGACGCAGAGGAACACAGCAATGGCATATCAAGCCGGCCGGCACTTTCTTCAAATTCCAGGACCGACGAACGTCCCGGACCGTATTTTGCGGGCGATCGATAACCCGACCATCGACCATCGGAGCGCGGATTTCGCGGGGCTGGGGGCGGCTTGCCTGGAAGGCATGAAAGCCGTGTTCAAGACGCGCGGCGACGTGGTCATTTTCCCGGCGTCGGGAACGGGAGCGTGGGAGGCGGCGCTGGTGAACACGCTGAGCCCGGGCGACCAGGTGATTGCTTTCGATACCGGACACTTCGCGGCGCTGTGGGCGAAGATGGCGAAGGGTTTCGATCTGAAGGTCGATCTGCTGCCCGGCGACTGGCGGCGAGGCGCCGATCCGGAGCAGCTTCGCGCGAAGCTAGCAGAAGATACGGCTCATGAAATCAAGGCCGTGATGGTAGTCCACAACGAGACCTCGACCGGGGTCGAGAACGACATCGCGGCGATGCGAAAGACCATCGATTCGCTGCGTCATCCCGCGCTCTTGCTTGTGGATACGATTTCGTCTCTCGCATCCATGGATTACCGGCACGACGAGTGGGGCGTCGACGTCACCGTGGGGGGCTCGCAGAAAGGCCTGATGCTGCCGCCGGGGCTGAGTTTCAACGCAATCAGCGGAAAGGCGATCGCGGCCAGTAAGCGCTCCCTGATGCCGAAGAGTTATTGGCGGTGGGACGAAATGATCGAGATCAATCGCAAAGGATTTTTCCCATATACGCCCTCCACCAATCTTCTGTACGGTCTTCGCGAAGCCTTGAAGATGCTGGTTGAAGAAGAAGGTCTGGAGAATGT
This sequence comes from Bryobacteraceae bacterium, assembly GCA_035308605.1. Classification (GTDB taxonomy): domain Bacteria; phylum Acidobacteriota; class Terriglobia; order Bryobacterales; family Bryobacteraceae; genus Palsa-187. Next base: position 6,685 of record DATGGL010000178.1, on the reverse strand, counting down.
CTTCAAGCGCCACGATCGCCACGCAGAAGCCACGCGACGGGCCGTGAGCGCCTGGGGCTTGGAGATTTTCGCGGAAAGCCCGGGAGAATTCAGCAGCTCTCTGACAGCGGTCTTGATGCCGCCGGGGTACAACGAGGCGGAACTGCGCGAGGTGATTCTCCGCAATTTCAACATGTCGCTCGGGTCCGGTCTGAGCAAGATCGCCGGGAAGGTGTTCCGCATCGGCCACTTGGGCTACTTTAACGATCTGATGCTGGCGGGAACGCTGTGTGGCGTCGAGATGGGATTAGAGCTCGGCGGCGTGCCGCACCGTTCGGGGGGCGTCAGTGAAGCGATGAAGTACTTGACCATGCAAGCCAAAGAATCCAGCGCCACGGCGGTATCGGCACAGAAATAGGGTCAAATCTGTTGTAACGGTTTCGTCATTACATCGAAACCCAACCGACGCAACGGCGTGATAGAGTGCGCGAAGGGGGTTCTTCTTAATGCAACGCGTCCTTGCGCTACTGTTGTGTTCGCTGTCAGTTGTGCCGTGTTTTGCGCAATTCGACACAGCCGAAGTACTGGGAACTGTTCGGGATCCGCAGGGTTCCGTAATTCCGAAAGCGACTATCACGCTTACCAATCAGGAAACCGGAATCGAGGCAAGAATCATAACGGATGACAACGGAAATTTTCTCTTTACCCAAGTCAAGGTAGGCCGGTACCGAGTTACGGGAGAAGCGGCCGGGTTTTCGAAGGCTATCGCCTCTGACATCGTGGTGGATGTGAATGCCCGCCAGCGCGTAGACCTGACCATGACCGTCGGTCAGGTGACGGAAACGGTGAACGTCACGGGAGCCGCGGCGGCTCTGGAGACCGATTCCAGCGAGCACGGGCAGGTGATCAACACACAGCAGATCGTCCAGCTTCCGTTGAATGGCCGGAATTACGCCGACCTGGCGCTGCTTTCGACCAACGTGATTAAATCGCCGATTGCAGTGTCATTTTCGGCAAGCGGCACGCCGCGCGAAGCTTCGTTCAACGTAAACGGCATGCGCAGCACGTATAACAACTTCCTGCTGGACGGACTGGACAACAATATGTACGGCACCAGCAACCAGGGATATTCGTCGCAGACGGTGCAGCCGTCGCCCGACGCCATTGCCGAATTCAAAGTGATCACCACCAATTACAGCGCCGAGTACGGGCGCGTGGGTGGCGCCGTGGTGAACGCAGTGATGAAATCCGGAACCAACGCGTTTCACGGAACGGCGTATGAATTTCTCCGCAACACCGCGCTAAATGCCGACGGCTTCCAATTCGCTCCGCTGCTGTTCAAGCCAACGCTGCAGCGGAATCAGTTCGGCGCCGCCATCGGTGGACCGATCATCAAGAACAAGCTGTTCTTCTTCGGGGATTACGAAGGCTACCGTCAGTTGCAGAACTATCTCAACTTCGATTCGATTCCGAACACAAACGACCGGCAGGGAATTCTTCCGGTGCCGGTAGTGAATCCGCTAACGCAGAAAGTTTATCCCGCCGGAACGCCAATCCCGATTCAGCAACTGAATCCGTTCGCCTATTACGCGTTGAGCAATCTTCCCGCGGTGAACGCAGGCGCCGCCGGCAGCCGCGCCAGTAATGACGAAGCGCTGCTTCTGATCCGCGACTACAGCGACAAGTTCGACGCCAAATTGGACGGCCAGATCAACGACAAAATGTCCGCCTTCGTGCGCTATAGCCAGCGCAAAGACCTGCAATATTACGCGCCGGATCTGACCGGTCCCGCCGGCGGCGACGGTAACGGATACATCCACGTCATCGATCAGAACGCCTCGATTGGCTACACGTGGGCGGTGAATTCGACGTCGATCTTCGAGGCGCGATTCGGCTACACGCACGTGCTCGCGGGCAAGCTGCCTCCTTACCTGGGCGGGCCGAGCCTGCAATCAATGTTCGGCTTTCAGGGTCTGCCGACCAGCCCGAGTCTCACCGGCGGCCTGAACTCGCAGAGCATCAGCGGATACGCCACCGCCCTGGGACGCCAGACCAGCAATCCCCAGTTCCAGAATCCATCTTCTTTCGATCCGAAGTTTAATTTCTCGAAGCAGGTCCGCCAGCATTCGCTGAAGATGGGCTATGAGCTGACCATCATCCGCACGGAAGTGCTGGACGTAAATCCGCTGTACGGCCAGGACACATACAACGGACAGTTCAGCAAGCCAACCTGCGCGCAACTCGGGCAGGCGGCCGGTTGTACCGTGGCCGCCGACGCGACCAGTTACAATCTGGCCGACTTTATTTTCGGGCTGCCCAGCAGCGTCAATCTCGGAAACAATTTTGTGGCGAATCTACGGCAGCACGTTCATGGACTGTACGTTCAAGATGACTGGCGGGTCACTCCGAAACTGACCGTCAACGTCGGGCTGCGCTGGGAATTTGCGTCCCCGCTGGTGGACCGCGACAATAACTGGTCCAACTTCGATCCGACGACCAACACGATGAAGCTTGCCACTGGGGGCAGTCTGTATAATCGCGCGCTGGTGCATCCGAACTATAACGACTGGGGTCCGCGCATCGGGTTCGCCTATAGCTTCCTGCCGAAGTGGGTGGTGCGAGGCGGGTACGGAATCAGTTATGACTTCTTCAATCGGGTGGGCAGTGCGATCGAAGGGATCAACGCTCCCCAGGCGCTGTTCGGTGTGTTCACGCAGACCATGCCGCAGGGCGGTCCCGTGCCGTCGACGTTTCTGACTACCATCAACAGTTTCACTAGCGGAATCGCGAATCCGGCGAATTTCAACCCGTTGGTTTCGAACGTCGATTACATTCCCGCGCATTTCCCGTGGTCCTACGTTCAGAACTGGTTCCTGTCAGTGCAGCGCCAGATCACGAATAGCACCCTGGTCGAGGTTGCATACAACGGGAATCATAGTCTGAACCTGCCGATCATAGCCGACTACAATCAGGCGGTTCCGAACGCGCCCGGCGGAACGTTGACGTATCAGCAGCGCGCGCCGGTTCCGAATTTCGGCCCGATCACCTGGGTGGATCCCGCCGGCAATAATCACTTCAATGGGCTTTCAGCGCGCGTCGAACATCGCTTCACCGGCGGCCTGTACTTCCTGAATTCGTTCACCTGGGGTCGCGCCATAGGCGATTCCGAACAGGCTCTGGAGACCTACGCGGGCGCCGTAGTATCGAATCCGCAGAATATCCACAACCTCGCCGCCGAGGCCGGGCCATCGAGCTTCGACGTACACTTCAACAACGTTACCAGCGTCGTATACGAAGTGCCGTTCGGTAAGGGCCGCAAGTTCGGATCGAACATACATCCTGTAGTCGATGCGGTGCTGGGCGGATGGGAACTAAACACCATCAACACGGCGCACACCGGCACGCCGATCAGCGTCTATTACACGCCGTCAACGGCCAGCGCCACCAGCGGACTCTCGAACGATTATCGCGGCCAGCCGTTTCTGCGCCCGGACGTCTCCGGCAGTGCAGCCGACCAGAGCAAGTCGCAGATGATCAATAGCTATTTTGCCGGCTACACCTTTACGGTCCCGCCGGTGAATGCTCCGTTCGGCAACCTGGGGCGCAATGCGTTTCGGGTCCCCGGCCTGGAGCAGTGGGATCTCTCGGTGAATAAGAGTTTCCGGATACGAGAACTGGCTACGGTGCAGTTCCGCTCGGAATTCTTCAACGTGACCAACCACACCAACTTCGGCATCCCGACGGCGAGCCTCAGTTCTTCATCGTTCGGCCAGATCCGGACCACTTATCCGGCGCGGCAGATCCAGTTCGCTCTGAAGCTGAGTTTCTAGCTCTCGAAGAGGGGACGGAGCGACGCCGTCCCCCTTCTGGTGTCCCAGTCGCAAAGCGACCTGAGGGCATCCAGAAATTCGTGACACTAGACAGTGACTCTCGAGGTCAGGCCGTTTCACGATCGAGTTTCGAGGTATGCTGCTCGAATATATGACGACCTCTGGTACAGAAGTGAAAATGAAACAAGTGGTCCCATACGCGATTCCGCTGGTTATCGCGGGGTTCCTGCTGGCCCAGACCGCGCCTAATCCGAATTCACAATATCGTCTGGGCCCCGATTCACTGCCGCAAGAGGGAGTTCCGAAGGGCGAAATCAAGGGGCCGTACGCGCTGCCGAGCAAGATCTATGAGGGGACGCAGCATACGTATTGGGTTTACGTTCCTGCGCAGTACGATCCGGGCGTTCCGGCGAGCCTCATGATTCTGCAGGACGGACAGGCGATGAAGGCGGAAGAGGGCGATATTCGCGCGCAGAACGTGATGGACAACCTGATCTACCGGCGCGAGATCCCGGTGATGATCGGCGTGTTTATCAATCCCGGGCGCACGCCGGAGCAGCCGGAACCCACGCTTCAGGAATGGGGCGACCGGACAACGAATCGTCCGACGGAATACAACACTCCGGACGATAAGTACGCGCGCGTGATCGTAGATGAGCTGATGCCGGTGTTGTACAAGGAGTACAACATTTCGAAAGATCCGGAGCGTCATGGAATCGGCGGATCGAGTTCGGGCGCGATTGCGGCATTCAAAGTCGCATGGGAGCGGCCGAATGATTTTCGGAAGGTGTTGAGTATTGTGGGAAGCTTCGTGAACGTCCGCGGCGGGCAGGTGTACGCGGATCGTGTGCTGGGCAGCGAGAAGAAGCCGATTCGAATTTTCCTGTGCGACGGGCGCAATGACAATCGCGGTGTCAGGGATGGGAAATACGATGAGACTCGGGATTGGTTCTTCCAAAATGTCCGGCTGATGAAGGCGCTGACCCAGAAGGGCTACGACGTGAATTATTCGTGGGGCATGAATCTTCACGGGCAGAAGATGGGCGGCGCGATTTTCCCGGACATGATGCGCTGGCTGTGGCGCGATGGGCCCGTGTCGACGGATCCGAACGATGCGGTCGAGCGGGGGTTTCGGGAAGCGGTTAAGAAGAACTAGTCGCTCTTGATGGCAGGTCGGAGACCTGCCCTACTTGACTGCACAGTGGCGCAGGTCCCCGACCTACCGGTGTTTTAGGGCTTTTTCGGCTGGTCTTTGGGATCGGGATAGGGCCAGGTTTCAGGATGCTCCGGGGGCTTGAATTCGTCCGTGCTGAAGACCCGGAACGGTTCGCCAGGCTCCGCGATCTGAAGGATCAGCGCGACCTGCAAACGAGGGCCCTGGAAATAAGAAACCCGAATCTGATGGATTCCGCCGATCAAATTCGCTTCGGCGGTTTTCTCCAGCGGCGGGTGCTGGCCGTCGTTATCGATTAGCAGTTGATCGTCAATATAGAGTTTCGCTCCGTCATCTGACGTAAGAGAAAAATTGAACCGTCCGGGACGCGAGATCCAGAATCTGCCGGCGTAGTCGATCGCAAACCATTCCATTCGCCTGGTGACGCCGGGAAAGCCTTGCCGGAAATCCTGGGGAACGATATCCAGAGCCGAAGTGTAAATGGTTCCACGCGGCTTGAGCTTTTCGAAATCGGGGAGCTTTGCAGTGCCGCGGCGGATGTGATAAATCTGGCCGCGAAGGCCGGCCGGAAGTACCACGGTAGTGCCAAACCTGACCGGTTCATCCTGCGCGCAAAGGCCGATGCAGGCGGCGAACAGGATGACAGCCGGGCGCACAACCGAAATGTAGCATGTGGGAATGAACGGTATATACTTACCCGGTAGCATGCGCTACTCGATCACGATTCTGCTGATTGCCTGCTGGCCGGTTTGCGGCCAGCTTCGAGACGTCACAAAAAGCGAGGAAATCGACAAGATGTTCGCGCGGGCGCAGCCGTCGCTGGACGTTTTGGTCAAACCCAATCTCACGATCACGTTCCGCGCAGCGTCCGGTAAGGCAGTTGCTCCGCAGACACACACGGATGCCGACGAGTTCTGGTTCGTACGGCGCGGTACGGCTGGGGTCGCGCTGGGAACTGAGGCCAAGCGTTATGACGTCGCCGCGGGTGACGTAGTCAGCGTTCCGCGGGGGACCCAGTATCAAATTGCTCCCGGCGGCACATTTGAATTCGTCGCGGTCAGCGTGTTTCCGGCGAAGCGGAATTTGAATATCGGAATTGGCGCGACCGGGACGCCGAAGCCGATGCCGCCGGTCGCACGGAAGGCGGATATCGATGCGACGCTCGCGTCGGCGGACAAGAACGTCACGCTGCATTCGGCGGGCTCGACGCTGATCAATCATGTCGTCTACAAAGGCGCGCCCGGGCCGCACGAGGTGCATCAGACCTGTGACGATCTCTATTTCATGCGGCTGGGAACCGCGCAGGCGCACATCGACGGCAGGCTGGTGGACGGGAAAGAAGATCCCACGGGCGAGATTCGCGGTACCGGCGTTACCGGGGCGCGCACCTTCAACATCGGTCCCGGCGACTTGGTTTGGATTCCGCGCAATACGGCCCACTTCATGAATCCGATGGGGCCGAAGCTCGGTTACCTGCTGGTCAAAGTTTGCGATTAATGACTGGTGGCCGGCGGGACGTTGATGGTGTCCCAGCGCGCGTCGCCGGATTGATGATAATCGCGCGGAAGTGTAGTCCAATCCGGACGCGAAGTGCCGTTCAGGTCCCAGACGACTTTTCCGTCTCGCAAGGTGAGTTCGCAAATCAACTTCCGGTCGCCCTTCATCCGGGCGCCGAACATATCGGTATAACCGAAGTTGCCTC
>DATGGL010000177.1:0-3290 GCA_035308605.1 Bryobacteraceae bacterium | reverse complement strand
CATGGAAAATCCCGGCGAATACGATCCCGCCGATTACGATTTCATCCCCGCGCGCGTCACCGACAACCCCATTTACGCCGCCGATGAAAATTATCTGAAAACTTTGCGCGCGCTCCCATCGCACCTGAAGCGCGCCTTCCTGGATGGCGATTGGGATGTTTTTGCCGGCCAGTATTTCGACAAATTCGATACCACGCGCCACATCGTCCGCCCCGAAGCAATCGATTGGAAACCGTGGTGGCCCCGCTGGATCAGCATAGACTGGGGCTACGAGCACTACGCCGCCACCTACTGGCACGCCGCCATCCCCGGGAACGCCAGCCCATCCGCGGCATCATCCGGAGCCGCCGCATCTCCCGTAGGGGCACAGTCCGTCAATACTTCAGGGCGGACGCCCGGCGACAATACTTGGCGTGATCTCAGCCATCCGGCAACCGCGAAGGGGGACCACCTCGATGTTGACGCAAGCAACCCCGCCGTCAATATGGCCGATGCCGCCGCTTCCAACGACCGTCATTCCGAGCGGAGCGTCCCGTCTTCGCTTTTGCGCGAAGCGCCGGGAGAGGAAGGGCTCCCGGGTCGACGGTTAGTCGAGCCCGGGAGATCAGTCGTCGAGGAATCTCTCTTGGATGCCGCAGCCACCTCCGCGCCATCGGTGGAAGGTCAGGGCTTCAGCCCTGACATAAAGGACCGCGTGAAGCGCAATTCCTCTCTGCCGAAGGCCGTCCAAGAAGGGCTCCCAGGTCGACGGTTAGTCGAGCCTGGGAGATCAGACGGCGAACGCCTAGAGCGACATGCCTCTAATGTTGGCACAGGCACCGCCCCCAATCCCGCCGCCGCGATCGCCGACGAAAACCGTCGCCGCGAGGAAGCCGCCCCGAAATTCCCGCGCCGCCCCCGCAGCTGGCTAGGCTTCGCTGGAACAATCCCCGGCACGCCGCCCAAAGAGTCCGCATCCAGCGCATCGCGCAGCGCAGCAGAAAATTCCCGCTGCGTAGTCTCCTACCGCGAATACGTGACGCACCGCACAGCCCCGCGCGAACTAGCTCGCGAAATCGTCCGCCGCAGCGTGCAAAGCGCGCTGTTTCCCGTAGGGGCACGGTATACCGTGCCCGGCACCAATACTTGGCGTGATGGCGACCATCCGCCTACTTCTAGTGGCGACGCTTTCTCTTCTGCCTGCGCCCCCGAAAAAATCGACGCCATCTACCTTTCCCCCGACGCCTTCGCCCGCCGCACCGACGAAGCCTCCATCGCCGAGCAAATGGGAGACATCTTCGTCGCCGCCGGCCTGCCGCGCCCCGTCCCCGCTGACGACGATCGCATCGGCGGCTGGATGCTGATGTACCAAATGCTTGATGCGGGCGAATGGCTCCTCACCGAAAATTGCACCGAGCTGATTCGCACCCTGCCAAATCTAATCCGCGATCCCGCGCGCATCGAGGACGTAGAAAAAATGGATGGCGACGACGCTGCCGACGCAGCCCGCTACGGACTAAAATCGCGTTACGGCGCGCACCGCGTCGTCGGCGAACGCGGCATGCCGCTCGCCGACCGCATCGCCGCCCGCGTCGTCTCCGACGACCCCACCATCCGCGCCATGCAAGCCCGCAAAGCCCAAGTCGAAGAATCGCGCACCACGAAGCCAGTAAAATTCCCCCACCGCCACCGATAAGTGCAACTGACTGCGCTAATATCCCTCGGGCACTTCCGTAGGGTTTACTGCGAAATCCAAAAGCGCTGTGAATGCAAGCGTGGCTCTATCGTCATCCCGTTCTCTACGGGTTAGCTGTATTTGCCGTGTTTTATATGACGCTTGAATTCGTAGGGAGTTGGTGGAGTGGCTGGGCGCAACTGGCGCGGAAGTTTCCGCTGACGGGAAGATTTGCCGGACAGCGGCGATTCTTCCAAACCGCCTACATGCGCTGGCAATTCGGCTACCGAGGCGTTCTTGTTGCCGGTACGACCGCCGACGGGCTGTACTTGTCCGCACGGCCATTTTTCCCGATCTTTCATCCGGCCCTCCTCATTCCGTGGTCTCAGATTCGCGTAAGAAGGAGCGAAACGTTCTTCGACGGTATCGCTCTCACACTCGATAACGACCCGCGCATTCCGATCACCCTCCAGGGCCGAATCGCAGACGACCTCCGCGCCGCGCCCGCCCTCCGAGCAAGCGGCGAATCGACGGCCTCGTAGGAGCACAGTCCGCCGCGACGGATGCCCGGCAAGCATGCTTGGCTAGTTGTGAGCCATCTGCCCCGCAGCAGAGTGGCCGTTCGTAGCGGAGCCTCGCAGCTCTTGTAGCGCCGGCTTCCAGCCGGCTCTTTTGACCTTCCTCGCCGCGAAGTAAAAACGCCGGCTGGAAGCGGCGCCACAAGAGCTCACCTCGCATTTTCATTCGCCTTCATGGCGGTCGGAGCTTCAGCTCCGATAGGGTGGAAGCGCGGGGCTTCAGCCCCGCGAAAAGAAAGACGGCGCGAAGCGCCTTCAACTGCGCCGGTTTATCCGCAGCATGTAGTCGAATTCAGCTTGCCGCAGCGAGGAGTTGCTCAATTTCATGACCGTCCTGCACAAAATCTGGCGCCGCATCACGAGCACGCACTACATGTGCGCCCTCGAATCTGAAGTCACGCAGCAGCGTGCTGAAAATGACCAACAGCGCGCCGCGATCGCCTCGCAGCAAAACGAAATCGCGCGGCTCCGCGCCGAAAATCGCGCGTTGCTGAACTCCATCCTCGGCATCGCCGGCATTCCGCCCGTTTTAGTGGATACGCCGCTTCCATCTTCTGTGTCACTCCCCACGAAATGTCATTCCGAGTCCGCCGCGGCGGACGACGAATCTCGCTCGACGCCACCCCACCCCTCCTCCACGGTCGCCGAGAAAAATTCCCCGGGCTCGCAAAGCCCGCGGAATGACATCCCGCCCAACCCTTCGCCCGAATCCTCGTCTTTGCGTTTCTCTGAGCCTCGGTCCGCGCATTCAACAGCATCACCGCCATCATCGTCTTCGTCGCCGCCTTCATCGCGCCGCCAACTCCCGACGCCTCTCCGCCGCCGCTCCTGGCACCAAATCATGCGCACCCTCGAATTCGAATCAGGGAAAAAGAAAGCACCAACCGATTAAGCAAAATTGGCTACCTGCACGCTACCCGCCTCGCAACTCTTGTAGCGCCGGCTTCCAGCCGGCGGTTTTAGTTCGCGGCGAGGAAGGTCAAAAGAGCCGGCTGGAAGCCGGCGCTACAAGGGCATCCCGCTGGCTCCCGCCGCCCGGGCTCGCCCGGCCGCGCTGC
>DATGGL010000176.1:0-2517 GCA_035308605.1 Bryobacteraceae bacterium | reverse complement strand
AGAAAATGACCGCCAACGCGCAAAGTATCTTCCTCCAGCGGAGCCGCTTGAGTAACGCGCTCTTCACTCAGATTGTGATCGATCCGAAGTTGCGCGAAATCGCGATTCTGCGCACCGCCAAGGATTGTCATTCGGTTTACGAGTGGACGCAGCACGTGCCAGCCGCAAAGCACGTCGGCGTCACCAATGAGCAGATTGCGGCGATCGAAAATTGGCAAAGCGCCGGATGCTTCAGCGAAGTCGAACGACTGGTATTGCAGTTCACCGACGAGGTGAACGCCAACGTCAAGGCAAGCCGTGCAACCCTCGAAGCCCTGAAGCGCCATCTCAGTCCCGGCGAAATAATCGAATTGCTGGTGATAATTGGTCACTGGCGCCAGACCGCGAGTATCCTCGAAACTACGGAAGTCGAACTCGAGGATTTCGCCGGCAAAGTCGACATTCTCGACGGGATGCAGCCGCGCAAATAGATCCCAACCGACATGCCAAGTACTTAATTCGCGAGGTTCCAGCTATGAGACTGAAGGACAAAGTGGCGGTTATCACCGGCGGCGCAAGCGGGATGGGCCGCGCGACTACAATCCGCTTCGTCGAGGAAGGCGCGTCGGTGGTGATTGCCGATTACAACGAAGATACCGGCAAGCAGACGCTAGCGATCGCGTCCGATCGCGGGTTCCGCGACCAAGTCCGCTTCATCAAAACCGACGTCGCCAGGGAGCCCGAAATTGCCGCGATGATCGATCTGGCGGTTTCGGAGTTCGGCCGGCTCGATATCGTGTTCAACAACGCGGGCGTCGGTGGCGCGCTCGGTCCTATCTGGGACGTCGAAGTCGATGAGTGGGACTACACCTTCGACGTGCTCGCCAAGGGCGTCTTCCTCGGAATCAAGCATGCGGCTCGCGCGATGAAACGAACCGGGTCGGGCGGTTCGATCATAAACACGGCGTCGATCGCGGGTCTCAGCGGCGGCGGCGGACCGCTGGTCTATTCGGCTGCCAAAGCAGCGGTTATCAACCTCACCTGTGGCGCCGCGCTGCAGCTTGCGGCCGATCGTATACGCGTCAATGCGATCTGTCCCGGTGGAGTTCTCACGCCGCTTACCGACCGTGGAGATCCCGCTGCCGCCGCCAAGCGGATGGAACAGATGCAGCCGTGGCCGGATCACGGCAAGCCCGAGCACATCGCCGGCGCTGCGCTGTTCCTCGCGAGCGACGATTCCGCGTTTGTCACCGGCGAGGCACTGGTCGTCGACGGAGGTTTGACCGCCGCCGGCCCGGATATCTGGCGCAGGTTGGGAGCAGCGCGGGAAGCGGGACTATCGCAAGTCGGCGTGAACCGCGGCAGCACCGGCGCCGAGAGCACGCGCCGTCCAGTGCGCAAGCTGTAGGCCGTCCGCAACCGATCCTCGAGTTGAACGCGACTGCAAAGAAGAAGAGAGTCGTGAAGGTAAGCAAAGACTCGATCGATTTGGGAATGATCGTAACGGACGAAAAAGCGGTGCTGAATTCTACCGCGATGGCCCGGGCCTCGAGATGGAAGGCGTGATGCCGCTGCCCGGCGGCCGGATGTATCGCGTTAAAATCGGCATCACCTTCTTGAAACTCTTGAAACTGCTGAAGCTCGAAAAGATTCCGACCGTCTCGGCCTTCGTTGAACAATTAGAACATGGAGGCCAGTTCGCCCTTCCGAGGTTCAAGCTATCCGAATCAATTAAGAGTGCAGGATCGAAAGACAGTTGGGCGGCAGTAAATTCATAAAGCTGCCGAGCGAACCCAAATCCCCGAATACCCGTGAATTGTTCGGAGTCTCCACGGGTGATGAGGACATTCTCAACCGAACGTAGTAAGACGCGGAAAGGAGACAGCCAATGGTGCGGAAGAACCTCGGTGACGCCTTCGGCGGCAAGATCACCACCCTGGAAGAACAGCGCGCAATCTGGCTCGACGCAGTGCACGAGGAGGCCATCTGGGAGGGGCCGACGTTCGAGATCCCGGTAACGCTGATCGGGTGCGCGGCCGTGAGCCGTTTCATGGAATTTCTGCTCAGCGTGGTTCCGCGCTTCAGCACAAAGCCGGTAGCGGTGTATCCCACAGTCGATCCGGACACTACCATCGTGGAATCATCAGGCGGTGGCGATACCGTGGACGGCGGCCGCTATACCCAGCGCTATTTCACCCTGATCACCATCAGAAACGGTCAGGCTTTCCGCATGCGCGAATACGTCAATCCGTTCCAGACCTACAAGAGCTTCGGGAAGGAGCGCTGGGAACGTGTCGTCGCCGAGATCGCGGCGAAGCACAACCGGCCCTGGCCCGCTTCGCAACTGCCCGACCCAATCGTGTTGCCGCCGCTGAGGTAAGAACCGTCGCCTGAATCGTGTGAGCAAACTTACCTTCAGATGACTGAAGTAGTCCGTTCGTCTGATGAGCACTTCACGCGGGTTGGCAGCCTGGACTAAACTGCAGTAGATCGCGGCCGTCAAAGCGGTTCCGCGGCAGATAAAACCAATAAAGTCCC
>DATGGL010000175.1:0-13559 GCA_035308605.1 Bryobacteraceae bacterium | reverse complement strand
CCGCTTACTGGCGTGCGCGGTTCTGTGTCGAGGGTGTGGGGCGGGGCCAGAGTGACGATAGGCGGGAGAGCTGCTCGCGTCGGTTTGAGAGGCACGCGGGGGATCCGCTTACTGGCGTGTGCGGTGTGTCAAGGGTGTGGGGATGGGGCGGGATCAAAGTGAGAAGATGGGCCGATGAAGCGGGTTCTGCTGAGCAGGTGGACGAAAGTCGTTGTGTTTCTGGTGTGCCTGGTTCCGCTGGGGGATTTGGGGTGGCAGGTTTATAAGGGCGCGCTGGCGAATCCGGTTGAATATATCACGCATACGACCGGCGACTGGATTATCCGCTTCCTGCTCATTACGCTCAGCATCACGCCGCTGCGGATGCTGCTCAATCAACCGCAGTTGACGCGGTTCCGGAGAATGTTCGGATTGTTCGCGTTCTTCTATGGGCTGCTGCACTTCACGACGTGGTTCTGGCTCGATAAGGCGCTCGATTTTTCAGAGATGGGAAAAGACATCCTGAAGCGGCCATTTATTACGGCGGGGATGACCGGACTGGCTCTGATGATTCCGCTGGCGATTACGTCGACGGCGGGGTGGGTGCGCAGGCTGGGATTCAATCGATGGCAGGCGCTGCATCGGCTGGTGTACGTGAGCGCGACGGCCGGCGTGATTCATTATTACTGGCTGGTGAAATCCGATATACGGCTGCCGGTGATGTATGGCGCGATTCTGACGGTGCTGCTGGGGTATCGAGTGGTGGTGGGCGTGCGTAAGGGGGCGAGGGTGAGTGCTGTGAAGGCTTAGGCAGGCCGGGGGCCTGCCCCACTTACCACTCGGAATAAGGAGTGCCTTCGAGGCTTTTTTGATCCGCGCCGCTGCGGACGTCCCAGATGCCGGGTTGGGTTTCGTCGACGGCGGTCAGGGCGTCCTCCATGATGGTCTTCCAGGATTGATCGGTGCCGGTGATCGGATCGATGGGGACGGCGCGCAGGTAGCCTTCGTTGACGAGATCGGTCAGCTGCTGCGGGGCTTTCTTTTTGTCGAAGGTGTATTCGTCGATGACCGTGCGCAGGGTGAAGAGATTGTTCTTGAGCAGGCTCTCTTTGGTGCGGACCAGCGCTTTCTGATAAAGCGGGACGGCGATGGACACCATGATGGAGATGATCGCCATGACGATCATCAGCTCAATCAGCGTATAGCCATTTTTTGAGGCGCACAACGCATTCTGCTGTGCGCCGAATTTTCTACCACTCTGAATAGGGCGAACCATCGCGTGCGTGCTCCGTGCTTTTGGTGTAAATGTCGAAAATATTCTGGCCACCCCAGCTTTGGGACTTGGGATCGTCCTGTGTGCTGCGCTTGCCCCAGTCGAAGGTGTTGGTCATGGGATCTTTGGGGATGCGGCGCAGAAACTTGATTTTCTTGCCGTCGGCGGATTGCAGCAGCTTCACGCCTTCGACCAGTTGTTCGAGGGATTCAGGATAGCCGTCGCTACCGAGTTTGACTTCGATTTTTCCCGCAATGGTCGCGTCCTTGTAGGCGTCGACGGCCCTGCGCATGTCGACCAGGGCGGCGCGGAGTTGCTTTTCCTTTTCAATTCGCACCCGGTAACGCGCCAGCGGGACGGCCATGCTGGTGAGCAGCGAGAGGATGGTGAAGGCGACGATCAGCTCGACTAGTGTGAGGCCGCGCTGGCTGTTTCCCCGCATGTCCGGCTACCTCTACTGCACCTTCACGGGCAGCTCACCGACAGTGACGCTGATGGGCTGCTGCTGCGAATTCTTGAGCGCCGATTCGCTGATGGTAATGACGCTGGAACCTTTTCCGATGGCGACGAAGTTCATCGCGGCGATGACTCCGGATCCGGTTACGCCCGAGGATCCGGGCAGACGGGCAACCGTGATGGTCGCCTCTCCGCTATCGTTGCGGATGTCTTTGACGGAGGTGACGCGCGTGCCGTCGCGGGTGAACAGATCGCCGGGGGCAATTTCGTTCAATCGCAACTGCGCCGGATCGAACTTGATCCTGATGGGCGAGCCGGAGAACAAGTCCGCGGCGTTATCGAGCTGAAGATTGACGGTGACGCTGCTGCTGACGGTCGCATTGACGGCGGCCGGCAGGAAGCTGATACGAGCCTGTCCGGGCGGGGCCGGCGGAACGGGCGCGGTGGCGGGCGGAGCTCCTGCTTGCGGCGTTGCGGGTTGCGGGGTTGCGGGCTGTCCAGGGGATGCGGGTTGCCCAGGGGACGGTTGCGGCGATGCCGCGGGCTGCTGCGGGGCGGCCTCGGGTCTGGGGGCGTAGAACAGCTTAACTGTATTGTCGTTGCCGGCGTAAATACCGCGCAGGTTTTCCGACGTGTAATCCGGCGTGCGGACGATGTGCGGGATCATGGCGATCAACAGCTCGCCGCTTTCCTTATCGGTGTGCTGGCTGCCGAACAGGATGTTACCGAGCACCGGCATGTCCACCAGTCCAGGGATTCCGTTCACGGTTTTGGAATCCTGCAGCGAGCTCAGGCCGCCCAGGATGTTCACTTCGCCTTCCTTGAGGCGCAGATCCGCGGTGCTCTTGTTCTGGCCGATTACGGGCTGCGAGATGCCGCCGATGGAGACGTACTGGGCCACGCTCGAAACCTCGATTTCCACGTGCAGCGTGACTTCGGAGTTCGAATGCACCTGCGGCGTGATGACCAGGTTGACGCCGACATCGGCGTAGTTGAACTGCGTCGACACCAGCGGGCTGACGCCGACCGTTCCGACACCTGGCTGGAAGCTGCCGGTGGCGTAGGGAATGCGCTGGCCGATCTTGAGCTCCACCTTCATGCCGTCGGAGGCGCGAACCGTCGGCTTGTTCAAGACCTTGGTCTTGTTGTCGGTGAGCATCATGTTCAACAGCGCGCCAGGGAGCGATGTGGAGAAATCATTGGTCGAAATGTGGCCGACTCCGGCGAGAGAAACGAGCTGTCCGACGGTTCCGGTCGTCCCGGTCGTTGTCGTGGTGCCGGTGGTGGTGGTCGTTCCCGTGGTGGTCGTGGTTCCGGTTGTGGTGGTTGTGCCGGTGGTCCCAGTGGTCGATCCGGTGCTGGTGCCGTTAATCAGGACGGGATTGCGCGGGCTAAAGACAAAAGGGATGTTCAGGCCGGCGCTGCCACTGGAGTTGACCAGGCTGGCGGCCAGGTCGCGGGTGCGGGCGCTGTTGGCTTGCATTACGATCACATCGACGATGACTTCGGATTTGGGCTTGTCGAGATCGTGAATGACCTTTTCCGCAAGCGCCACAGCGTCGAGCGATCCGCGGATCACCATGGCTTTCTGAGCGGTGTATGTAAACACGCGGCGGATATCGGCGACCGTGCGCACGGCGGTGGCGATTTCCTGAAATTCCTGGGCAGACGTCGCGTTGGTGACGTAGAACGTCCGGACGACTTCATCGTCGTAGTCGCGATGCTTGGTCGGGTTGTCTTCGGTGACGAAAATCGCGTTGGCGGAGATCGGCTTCCAGAATGTGTGGGTGAGGACGGCCAGATAGTCGAAGGCCTGATCGGGAGTGCTCTGCGACAGATCGAGATTGAAATTGCGGTTGGGAGGGGTGAACTGCGAATCGAACAGCACATTCACGCCGGCTAGTTTGCCCACGGTTTCGTAAATGACCTTGGGAGGCTGATTGTTAATTTTGAGCGGGCCGACACTGCGCAGCGGCGGCTTCAGCTGAGGTGGGGAAAGGATGGATTCCATGCGCTGCTCGTTATCGCGGCGCATCTGCTCGACCGGGGTGAGCCCGCGAGCCGCGGCGCTGCCGGGGCCCTGCTTCTTAGCGCCCTCGATCATTTCCTGGGTGCGCTTCATTTCCTGAATCGCGATCGAGGATGAGGGATCGGCGATCAGGGCCTTTTGAAATTCGCCCATGGCTTCTTCGAGCTTGCCCTCAGTACGCAGCTTCTGACCTGCGCCGACGTGCTTTTGTCCGGCCTGGAAGCGGGCGCGACGCATGGAGAGCATGTAGGCGGGATCGGTCGGCTTGATATCGAGAGCCTGGAGAAACAGTTCGAGCGCCTTGTCCCAGTCGCCTTTCTGTTCGGCGGCCTGCCCCTCCTTGAAGAGCTTTTCGGCATTGCCCTTGTTCTTGGCCTCCATGCTGCCGAGCAGGAGGATGAGCAGGAGCCAGATGGCGCCAAAAGCTCGTAAGTATTTATACTTCATTGCTTTACGGTGAATGTAGGAGTCCGCCGTGTTACACTGAGACTCAGCCTCTCAGAAGGTATTGACGCCGTTAGGGTTCCGGGCGTGGAATCAAAAATCAAAATCCTGAGCGATAACCGGTCCGCCGGGCACGATTACTTCTTATCAGACCGTTACGAAGCCGGGATGGTGCTCACTGGGACCGAGGTCAAATCGGCCAAGGACGGGAAGGTCCAGCTCAAGGAATCGTTCGCGGAGGTTTCCGGAAACGAAGCGTGGCTGGTGAATGCGCACATTGGCCAGTACTCCCATGGAAACATCATGAATCATGAGCCGGTGCGGCGGCGCAAGCTGTTGCTGCATCGGGCGGAGATCGAGAAGCTGCTGGGAAAGACTCGGGAGAAGGGGCTGACGCTGGTTCCGACGAAGCTGTATCTGAAGAACGGAAAGATCAAGCTGGAGATCGCAGTGGGGAAAGGGAAGAAGTTCCACGATAAGCGGGAATCGGCGAGGGAGCGGGAGATGGATGCGGAGGCTCGGGCAGGGATGCGGAGGAGGGCGAAGGAGTAAACTCCTAATATGGACCGGGTTGAGGAAATCGAAGCTGCGATCGAGCGATTGCCTCCCGAGGAATTCCGTCGAATTGCACAATGGCTTCTGGAGCGCGATCAGGCTCGATGGGATGAAGAGTTGGATGCCGACTCCGCTGCGGGAAGGCTCGATTTTCTGTTTTAAGAAACGCCCGGAGCCCAAAGGCGCCCACGAATCCTGCCATTTCGGGGACCCGCTTACTATCGTGCGCGGTTCGGTGCCGGGCGAGTGGTGTCGGAGGGCCGACACAGAACCGCGCGCGGCGAGCGAGCGGGTCCAGAGAATAAGGGGGTCGGTAAACTAGAGAGTTTATGGAAACGAAACTTGTATCTCAAGGCTTGGACAAAATCGAAGCGGATGCGGTTGTGGTGGTGGTGTTTGAGGATGGGCCTGCTGCGGCGGAGTTGAAATTTGCGGCGCAGTGGGTTGAGGGGATGCGCGAGGGGGAGTTTTCGGGGAAGGCCGGGGAGATGGCGGTGCTGCATCAGCCGCAGGGGATCGCGGCGAAACGGCTGGTGGTTGTGGGCGGCGGGAAACGCGCGGCGTTCGATGCGGCGGGGCTGAGAAAAGCTTCGGGGACCGTGGTCCGGGCGCTCAAAGAGAAAGGTGTGAAGAAGCTCGCGTGGTGGCTGGATGGCGGGGACGCGGAAGCCGTTGTCGAAGGCGCGGTGCTCGGGAATTTCGAGCCGGATCAGTATAAGACTTCGAATCAGGGGAAGTCGCTGGAGGCTTTTTACGTCGTTGGGCCGGGTGCGTCCGAGGCGGCGGTTGAGCGGGGACGGGTGCTTGGCGATTCGCAGAATTTTACGCGGGAGCTGGTGAATGAACCGGCGAACCGGCTGACGCCGATGGTGCTCGCGGAACGGGCGCAGGCGATGGCCAAGGAAGCGGGGCTCGAATGCGAAGTTCTGGATCAGGACCGGATGCGGCAGATCGGGATGGGATCGCTGCTGGGAGTTGCAATGGGAAGCGCGGAGCCTCCGGCGTTGGTCATTATCCGATACCAGCCCGCTAACGCGCCCAAATCGAAGGACCATTTGGCTCTCGTCGGTAAGGGCGTGACGTTCGATACCGGTGGCGTTTCGATCAAGCCGGCCGAGGGCATGGAGAAGATGAAGTACGACATGGCGGGCGGAGCGGCGGTGATCGGGGCCATGCGGGCGATTGCGAAGTTGAAGCCGGCGATTCCGGTGACGGCGTTCGTGCCGGCGGTGGAGAATATGGTCGGCGCGAAGGCGCAGCGGCCGGGCGACATCGTGAAATCGCTTTCGGGGAAGACGGTCGAAGTGCTGAATACGGACGCGGAAGGCAGATTGATTCTGAACGACGCGATCACGTATGCGAAACGGCTGGGATGCACGCACCTGGTGGACGCGGCGACGTTAACGGGCGCGATTGTGGTCGCGCTGGGGCATGTGAATATCGGGGCGTTCACGAATAATGACGCGCTGCTGGGGAAAGTAATGGCGGCGGCGAAGGCGGAAGGCGAGAAGATGTGGCACATGCCGCTCGACGACGATTACAAGGATCTGTTAAAGAGCGCGTTTGCGGATCTGGCGAATATCGGCGGACGATGGGGCGGAGCGATCAGCGCGGCATGGTTTTTACGGGAGTTCGCAGAAGAGACGCCGTGGGTGCACCTGGATATCGCTGGGACGGCGTGGCTGGATGAGGCGAAGCCGTATATGGCGAAGGGTCCGTCGGGGGTGTGTGTGCGGACGTTTGTGAAGCTGGCGATGAGTTGGTAGCGGCTGGCGGGCGCTGTGGAGTCTGGTCGAGACGGCGGCGGGTGATGTCGCTTCGTGAGTATGTTTGGGGCGGGAATTGTGGTTTCGGAATTGGGGGTGACCGAATCGGCCGATGCGGTTCGGCTGGCCTAGAACGGGGCTCCGCTTACTTCGTGCGCGGTTCTGTGTCGGGGTTGGGTGGCCATCGAGAGCAGCGGACTGCGGGAAAGTTCGGAAACACACGGGGGCCCGCTCGCTGGCGCGCGCGGCTCGGTGTCGGCGTTATGCATCGCGGGGAACTGATCGAATATTACGACCTGCGGGACTGAACGGGGGGCCGCTTACTTCGTGCGCGGTTCTGTGTCGGGGTTGGGTGGCCATTGAGAGCAGCGGACTGCGGGAAAGTCGGAAAACACGCGGGGCCCGCTCGCTGGCGCGCGCGGCTCGGTGTCGGCGTTTATGCATCGCGGGGAACTGATCGAATATTACGACCTGCGGGACTGAACGGGGGGCCGCTTACTTCGTGCGCGGTTCTGTGTCGGGGTTCGGTGGCCATCGAGAGCAGCGGACTGCGGGAAAGTCGGAAAACACGCGGGGGCCCGCTCGCTGGCGCGCGCGGCTCGGTGTCGGTGTTATCTATCGCGGACACTGAGCCGTGAACGAGAGGAGCGGGTCCACGGGGCTAGAGCTGCCTTATAGCGAGCGCAGGAAATTCAGCAGATCCTGCTGCTGCGATTTCGGCAGGTTGTTGAAGGCCTGGATCACCTGGTTGGCTTCCGAGCCGCATGTCAAGCTTTGAGCGAAGGGTTGGAATAAGTTGCTGACGGCTTGAAATTGCATGAAGCTTTGGATGACCGTGCAACTGAGGGCTGGGCTGGAGTGGGCCTGAATCGCCTGGAGCAGATCCGAGGTCCGGCCGTCGTGCAGGAAGAACAGGCGCTGGCCGAGCCCCCACAAAGGAGCGGTGCGGAACTCATCCGGTCCGGCGGCGCCTTGCACGATGCCGTCGGCGAGATTTGTGCCCATGTTGTGAAGCGCGAAATCGGAGTACGGATGGTAGCTGATGTTGGACATCCCGGTGTAGGGAGAGGTTCCGGTGTTGAGCGTGGGCGTGTGGCATAGCGCGCATCCGATGCTGGTGAATAAATTAGACCCGTTTTGCGTGGACGTGGTCGCCGGAGCAGGAGTGGGCGGAGCGGACAAGCGCATGAACATGGCGAAGCTGACCACATCGGCTGGTTCGCCGGTGTTCACGTCGGTTCGATCCTCGGGCGATCCATTGAAGACGCATCCCGGCGCCGCGGAGCGCTCATCGGGGAAGGCGTCGTTCGAGACGCCCTGCTCGACGTTATAGGCCTCGCCCGCAAAGATCACGAGCGATTTGTTCTGCGCTTTCCAGCCGAAGCGCGTGACGGTTCCGTCGTTACCGCTGGTGTTGAGGCGGCCGCTGATGCCCAGGCCGGATTTTTGAGGCCCGTTAGCCGCGAGATTGGCCTGCAGGATGGAGTCGGGCGTATTTTCCACCAGACCAAGACCGAAGACCGGCGTTGGAATGCGGAAAATCACGTTGTTGTTGCGCATCTGGGTGGCGAAGTCGGGCTGCGCGAGAGTGCAACCGGGCGCATCGGACCGGCCGGCAATGGTGTAGAGGCCATGGACGCCTCCATCGAGCGCGGCGGTATTCTGCGTCGATGTCGAAATAAAACGCGCCTCCCGGACCGGACCGCTGGCGGTGATGAAAGAAGGGACGGTGTTTTTCGCGCCATCGAGCGTGGCGAGCGCAACCTGCGGGTTCGGCACCGGATTCTGCGGACTTTTCAGTCCCGGACTGCTGCCGCCCACCGCGGGCTGAGCATGGCACATGGCGCAGCTATTGCCGTTGAAGGTCGGACCGAGGCCTGAGCCCGCTTCGCCGGGGATGGCGCCGGATACAGAGTCGATTTCTTTGAAAACACCGAGAGCCTGTAAAAAGTATGCCTGTTCGACGGAATTGAGCGTGGAATAATAACTGCCGGCTGCGGCAGGACCAGTGCGAGGGCCGGGATCGGTTTGGGCGTTGAGAATGCCGGCGCTGAACAGCAAAGCTGCGGCGCAGGAAAGGCGGACAGAGTATGTATGAATGATGAAAGACATTAAGTCTCCTTGTTCAAACGTTCATCGAGTCTCCTTTCAAGCCCTCCAACAAAAGTCCTCCAACGCTGTTTGCTCCGTGGGCAACACTCTGGCCGGGCACACGTATCGTGAGCGAATATTAGGACGAAAAAATTGATTCACCCGGCTCAAGCCCAGCGCGGTAGCAACCGCACTCTACTTGAAACGTTAACGAACGTATCACGCATGTATCCCCCGATCAATACGCAAAGGAACTTAGGCATCACGTAGGGCTGTATTTAACAAAATTTGGCTTGACAGACCGGTCAAAACGGGAATAATCTTGTAGGGCGAAGAAAAGGCGTATGTCGATGGTCACTCCTATCCCCCTTGGCTGGCGGATTGAATCCGCTCCTGATGTTTTATCCACTGGCGCCGCGGATTGCCCGCGCGGGCGGATCACGGAAATTATTGGGGCCAGATCGAGCGGGCGGACCAGTTTTCTGCATTCGATTCTGGCGGCTTCGACCAAGCTCGGCGAGCATGCGGTCCTGGTGGATACGAACGATACGTTCGATCCGTCGACGGCCGCGGCGGCGGGGGCGGATCTGGGCAAGATGATCTGGATTCGCTGCGCGGGCAATGTCGAACATGCGATGAGGGCGGCGGATCTAGTGATTCAATCGGGTGGATTTGGGGTGGTGGCGCTGGATCTGGCGGAGGCGGCGGAAGCGGGGCTGAACCGGATTCCCGCGACGACATGGTTTCGCTGGCGAAGGTCGGTGGAGACGACGCCTACGGTGCTGGTGGTGGTCGCCAGCCGGGCGCTGACGAAATCGTGTTCAGCTTTGCTGGTGGAAATGAAGCGCAAGCGGGCGATTTTTACGGGGAATCTGCTGCGCGGGGCGGAGTATGAGATTGCGCCCCGGAAACCGATCGGGTCGGAGGGTGGTGCGCTCCATTGCGTGGCTGTCTAAAACGTGGCTGTCTAAAAAATGTACGCGTGCATTTATGCGCCGGGGGCGGGGGCGCTGGCTCAAGGATTTTCTCCGCACATCGAGATGGTGGATGCGCAGACTGCCGTCTTCTCGATCACTGCGCGGCAGGTTGCGGGATTGCAGGAGATTTCTCGGGCAGCGGTGGCGGAAACGGCCGAGGCTGCGATTCTGGCGGCGCGGCATCTGCCGGGGCTGACGTTTATCCAGCCGGGCGAGGAAACGAATATTTTGGGCGGGCTTTCGATCGACTGCCTGCCGCCCGATCCTGAAATTTTTCAGACGCTGGATTTGTGGGGCATCCATTCGCTGGCGGAGCTCGCGCGGTTGCCTGAGGATGGGCTGGCGGAGCGGCTGGGCGCGCGCGGGCTATGGATGCAGAAGCTGGCGCGCGGGGCTTTGGACCGTCCGCTGAGGCCGGTTGCGATCGAGACCAAATATGAAGAATCGATCGAGCTGGATTATTCGATCAAGCTGATTGAGCCGCTACTGTTTCTAATCGGCCGGTTTTTGCACGATCTGTGCGCGAGGTTGGACTCGCAATCGCTGGCGGCGGGGGCGGTGGAGATTACGCTGAATCGCACGGATCGGATGCTGCGGCTTCCCTTCCCTACGCGCGACGTCAAGTTTTTACTGAAACTGATCCAGCACGATCTGGAAGCGCATAAACCGGGCGAGCCCATCGAAAAGCTGCGGCTGCGGATTCTGCCGGCCGATCCGCGGCGCGTGCAGCATGGGTTGTTTATTCCAGCGGCGCCGGAGCCGGAGAAGCTCGAACTGACGCTGGGGAAGATCCGGGCGCTGGTGGGCGCGAAGAATGTGAAGACGCCGGAGCTGCGGAATACGTACCGGCCGGGATGGGCGATTGGAGATTCGCGGCTGGCGTTCCGGTATTTTCGTCCACCGATGGCGGCTCGCGTGGAGGTGGAAGGGGGAAGGCCGAAACATTTATCGACTCGCGTGTGCCGGGGGAAGATCGCGAGGGTCTCGGGTCCGTGGCGGACGAGCGGGGACTGGTGGAGGGAGGATGCGTGGAATCGCGATGAATGGGATCTGGCGCTGGCGGATGGGTCGCTGTTTCGGGCGTATCGAGATGGCGGGGGGTGGTTTGTGGACGGAAGCTATGATTAGGCCACGAATGCACACGAATGAACACAAATAAATATTCGTGTTTATTCGTGTGCATTCGCGGCCCAAATAATGTTCGTGGACTTTCATACTCGCTCGGCTTTCAGCTTTCTTGAAGCTGCTTCTCTGCCTGAGGATATTGTGCAGCGGGCGGAGGAGTTGGGGCATGGGGCGATGGCGTTGATGGATCGGGATAATCTGTGCGGGGCGCCGCGGTTTTATATGGCGGCGAAGAAGATCAAGGCCACGGCGCATATCGGGGCGGAGATCACCGGGGCCGACGGGGATTTTTATCCGCTGCTGGTGGAGAATCGCACGGGGTATCAGAATCTGTGCCGGCTGATTACTTCGATGAAGCTGGGCGCGCCTAAGGGGAAGGCCGCGGCGTCGGAGGAGGAGCTGCGGCAGTATTCCGAGGGGCTGGTGTGTCTGACCGGCGAGGGTGCGCCGGTGCGGGCGCGGTTCGAAAAACTCACGCGGATTTTTGGCGCGAAGAATGTTTATGCCGAATTGCAGCGGCATTTTCATCGGGATGAGGAAGCGCGGAATCAGGCGGTGATCGAGCTGGCGCGATCGATGAAGCTGCCGCTGCTGGCGACGAATGGGGTCCGGCACGCGAAGCCGGAAGAACGGGAATTGTTCGATGCATTGACGGCGGTGCATCACAAAACCACCGTCATGGAAGCGGGGCGGCTGCTGGCGCGGAATTCGGAGAGATATTTGAAGTCGCCGAAGATGATGGCTCGGCTGTTTGCGGATGTTCCGGAGGCGGTTGCGGAAACCGGCGAGTTATCGAAACGGCTGGATTTCACGCTGGCCGATCTCGGGTATGAATTTCCGCGGTATCCGGTGCCGGAGGGGGAAACGATTCATTCGTTCCTGCGTAAGCGGACCGATGAAGGCGCGCGCAGGCGCTACCGGCCGTATCACGAGAAGGCCCGAAAGCAGATTGAGCGCGAGCTGGCGATGATCGAGAAGCTCAAGCTGGGCGGGTATTTTTTGATTGTCTGGGATCTGATTGAATTCTGCCGGCGGGAAGGGATTCTGGTGCAGGGGCGCGGCTCGGCGGCGAATAGCGCGGTGTGTTATTCGCTGGGGATCACGGCGGTGGATCCGGTCGCGATGGAGCTGCTGTTCGAGCGGTTTTTATCGGAGGAGCGCGGGGAGTGGCCGGATATCGACCTGGATCTGCCGAGCGGGGACCAGCGCGAGCGCGTGATTCAGTATGTGTATCAGCGCTACGGCCAGCGCGGCGCGGCGATGACGGCGAATGTGATCACGTATCGCGGGCGGTCCGCGGCGCGGGATATCGGGAAGGCGCTGGGGTTCGATGAAGCGTCGCTGGGGCGGCTTTCTTCATTGGTCGCGCGATGGGGATGGAAAGATCCGGAAGATACGGCCGAGCGGCAGTTTCGCGATGCCGATTTAGATTTACATGACCCTCGTATCCAAAAATTTCTTCAGTTGTATGTGGGGGCGCAGAATCTGCCAAGGCATCTGGGGCAGCATTCCGGGGGCATGGTGGTGTGCCAGGGGCAGTTGGATGCCGTGGTCCCCTTGGAACCCGCGACGATGCCGGGGCGTGTGGTGATCGAGTGGGATAAAGACGATTGCGCGGATCTGGGCCTCGTGAAAGTGGATCTGCTGGGGTTGGGGATGATGGCGGTGCTTGAAGAATCGCTCGAGCTGATTCGCGAGCACAATCAGGAAGAGGTCGACCTGGCGCATCTGCCGGCGGACGATCCGGAGGTTTATAAAGCTCTGCAGGAAGCCGATACGATCGGGATGTTTCAGGTGGAGAGCCGCGCGCAGATGTCGTGCCTGCCGCGGATGAAGCCGAAGAAATTTTACGACATCGTGGTGCAGGTGGCGATTATCCGGCCGGGGCCGATTGTCGGCAAGATGATGCATCCGTATTTGAATCGCCGGCAGGGGTTTGAGGAG
This sequence comes from Bryobacteraceae bacterium, assembly GCA_035308605.1. Taxonomy (GTDB): domain Bacteria; phylum Acidobacteriota; class Terriglobia; order Bryobacterales; family Bryobacteraceae; genus Palsa-187. The sequence goes on along the minus strand of DATGGL010000175.1, from coordinate 920 downwards.
GCGGCGTGTCTGCATCCATCGCTGGAGACGGTGTTGAAGCGGACGCTGGGCGTGCCGTTGTTTCAGGAGCAGTTGCTGCGGATCGCGATGATCGCGGCGAATTTTACGGGCGGCGAGGCGGAAGAGCTGCGGCGGGCGATGGGGTTCAAACGCTCCGAGGCGCGGATGCGGGAGATCGAAACGAAGCTGCGCGCGGGGATGACGGTGAACGGAATCGTGGGCGATACGCAGGATCGCATTGTGCAATCGATCACTTCGTTCGCGCTGTACGGATTTCCGGAATCGCACGCGGCGAGTTTCGCTCTGATCGCGTATGCGAGCGCGTATTTGAAGTGCCACTATCTGGCGGCGTTCACGGCGGCGATTCTCAATCAGCAGCCGATGGGGTTTTATCATCCGGCGACGCTGGTGAAGGATGCGCAGAGACATGGATTGCATTTTCTGCCGGTGGACGTGATGAAGTCGTCGTGGAATTGCACGATTGAGAATGGGGCGGTAAGGCTCGGGTTTAATTATGTTCGGGGATTGCGGAAGGAGCCGGCGGAGGCGATCGTCGCGGAGCGGCCGTTTTCGAGCGTCGAGGATATTACGCGGAGGGTGCGCGGGCTGCGGAAAGATGAGTTAAGGATGCTGGCGGAGATTGGGGCGTTGAATGGGGTGTTGAGGGACTCGAAGACCCGCTTACTGCGTGCCCGGTTCGGTGAGCCGGAAACAACTCCGCATCGGCGGGATGCGTTGTGGGTGGCTGAGAGGGCTTGTCGTCCAGCGGGGCCGCTGCTGGAAGGATTGGAGGCGGCGGCGGAGGGTTCTCCGCTTGCTCAGATGACTGCGCCGGAAAGGATTCGCGCGGATTTTTTCGGCACGGGGCTGACTATTGGGTCGCATCCCATGAGGTTGTATCGCGAGAGCCTGCGTGCTCG
>DATGGL010000174.1:0-4221 GCA_035308605.1 Bryobacteraceae bacterium | reverse complement strand
CGCCGTCGATCGCGACCGGTTTCCGAGTTTCAACAACGAATTGCGCGAGGCCATGTTTCAGGAACCGATCCGGATAATCGAAGATGCCTTCCGGAACAATCGGTCGGCGCTCGATCTGCTTTACGGAAACTATACGTTCGTGAACCCGGCGCTGGCAAAGCATTACGGGATGCCGGATGTCGCCGGGAATGACGATAGCTGGGTGCGTGTCGAAGACGCGAACCGTTATCAGCGCGGCGGATTGATTCCGATGTCGGTTTTCCTGACGGCGAATTCGCCGGGATTGCGGACTAGCCCGGTGAAGCGCGGATATTGGGTCGTGCGGCGCGTGCTTGGGGAGACGATTCCGCCTCCGCCGGCGGTTGTGCCGGAATTGCCGAGCGACGAATCGAAAGCCGATCTGCCGCTGCGCGACATGCTGGCCAAGCATCGGTCGAACGCGGTTTGCGCAGGCTGCCATGCGCGATTTGATTCCTTCGGGCTGGCGTTTGAAGGGTACGGGCCGATTGGCGAGGCGCGAACCAAGGATCTGGCGGGAAGGCCGGTGGATACGAACGCGGTTTTTCCGGGCGGAAGCCAGGGCTCGGGATACGAGGGAGTGCTCGCCTATATCCGCGGCCATCGCGAAAAGGATTACATCGACAATCTGTGCCGCAAGCTGCTCGCTTATGCCGTGAGCCGGTCTTTGATGCTGTCCGATGAGCCGATCATCGAGCAGATGAAGACGAATCTGGCCGCGAACGGCAACCGGATCGATTCGCTGGTAGAGACGATCGTTACCAGCCCGCAGTTTCTGAACCGGCGGATCTCAGAATCCGCCTCTGAAGCAAGAAAAGTAGAATGACGATAAGGTGATCAAGATGCCCAGAACTGAGAAATCCCGCCGCATTTCCCGCCGCACGGTGCTTCGCGGAGCGGGAGTCACGATGGCCCTGCCGTGGCTCGAATCGTTGAACGCCTTCGCCGATACCACGGCGTCGCCCGCGCAGTTCCCGAAACGCTTCGCGGTGCTGTTCATGGGCAACGGCGTCAATGAAGATCACTGGAGCGCCGAGGGCAACGGCGCGGACATGAAGCTCAGCCGGACGCTGCAGGTTCTGGAGCCGTTTAAACAGAAAGTCAACGTCATCGACGGACTGTTCAACATCAACGCGACCGGTCAGGGCATCCATCCGGCGCAGACGGGCAGCCTCCTGTCTGGGGCACATATTCAGAAGGGCGCGATCATCCGGGCGGGCGTGACGGTCGATCAGATGATCGCCAATCACGTCGGGCAGGATACGCCCCAATCGAGCATCGTGCTGGCCTGCGAACAGCCGATGACGGGCTATCACGAAACGAATTTCTCGATGGCGTACAGCTCGCATATTTCGTGGCAGACGCCGGATTCGCCGGTTCCCGTGGAAGTGTACCCGTCACTGGCATTCGACAACCTGTTCGAGAATCGCGGCAGTCTGCTGAATGTCAGCATTCTCGATCGGGTGAAGGATCGGGCCGAAGCGTTGACTCAGAAAATCAGCTCGGGCGACAAGCTGAGACTGGACGAATACCTGACCAGCGTGCGCGAGGTGGAAAAGCGTGTTGACGGGATGCGCAAGACGAAAGTTCAGGCGGACGACGCGGCGAAGGCGAAGAATACACCGGCATTCACCATGGAGCGTCCCGCAAATGGTCTGCCCGAGGACCTGCGCGATCACACGCGGCTGATGTGCGACATTATCGCGATTGCGTTTCAGACGGACAAAACGCGGGTCGCGTCGCTGCTTCAGGCACGGGATCTTTCGGCGCTGTATTATCCGTTCGTTGGAGTTCGCGAAGGGCATCACGCGGCGTCGCATGACAACAATTCCGACGGATACGAACGCATTGCGCGTTTCCATTTAAGCCAGTTCGCGTATCTGGCAACGAAGCTCGACAGCATGAAGGAAGGCAACGGCACGGTGCTCGATAATTCGTGCCTTATGTTCCTTTCCAACCTGTGGATCGGCCGCAAGCACGATAACACGCGGCTGCCGCTGGTGCTCGCGGGCGGACTCGGTGGGACGCTGGAAACCGGACGGTCGCTGAATTACCTGAACGCCGGTGACGCGAATCGCAAGATGTGCAGCCTGTTCCTGTCGATCATGAATCGCATGGGCCTGCCGCAGACCAGCTTCGGCGATGCGGACAAGCCTCTCGACAGGTTGTAATCACCGCAAAACGGGCGGAGTTTAATTACCCCGCCTGTACAGCCGGCCCCAGTTAGACGTTCTGATACGCAGCGATCCCGTCGAGGATCATCTGCACCACGGTTTCATCGCCCATGGTTGAGTTGATCATCACGTGGAAATACTGGCGCGGCGGCCATTCGACGCCGAAGTACTGCTTGATGAATGCGGCGCGATCCTGGTCAACGGTCTCGGCGAGTTCCACAGCCTCTTTCTCAGTCTTTCCGGTTTCCTGCAAGCGCCGCACTTTATCTTCGAACGGCGCGTAAACGAAAACATGAAAAGTTTCGGGCCGGTCGTGCAAGTAGTACGCGGAGCCGCGGCCCACGATCACGCAGTTGCCTTGATTCGCCGCCATGGTGACGATTTTCTCAGTGACCTTCCGGATGCCGTCCGCATCCGCCAGCTTCATGTTCGGAGCGTTCAAGCTGCCTTCGAAGCTGCCGCGCAGAAACGATTTGAAGAGACGGTAATACAAAGGATCGCGGCGTTCTTCGTGCCGCTCAACGTGAAACTGGTCACATTCCAGATAGCGCGCGATCTCGGTGGTCAGCAATTGATCCCAAAGCTTCCAGCCGAGACGCTCGGCCACTTTGCAGGCGATGTCGACGCCTCCGCTCCCGTATTCGCGCTCGATCGTCAGCACTTTGATCATGGTCTATCCTTTTATCATCCGATGGCGGGTCACTCCATCACGACGTGCCCGCCACCGCCCGGATCGTTTCTCCTCACAATGAATGCCAGCACGAACATGACGGCGGACGCGACCGCCAGAACCATATAAGTGTCAATATAAGCGAGCGTCGTCGATTGCGCCAGGACCGATCGGTACATGCGTCCGTAAGCCTGCACATTCGCATCGGGAGCGGTTGCCCCTGCATGAACCAGTTGCTGGCTCAGTCCGCGGACCTGATTCCGGAACGCCGGATCGTAGTTGGTCGCGTGATAACCCAGGATGGATTGGTGGAACTGCGCGCGGCGAGCGAGCAAAGTTGTGACAACGGAGGTTCCCACGCTGCTACCGATGTTGCGCATGAAGTTGATCAGTCCCGATACGCTGCTTCCCTTCTCCGGCGGGACGCCGATAAACGCTGCGAGATTGATCGGAACGAACAGAAATCCCAACCCGAACGCCTGTGCCACCCGCAGCCATGCCGCCGATTGAAAACTGATGTCCAAATCCATTCTTATGGTGGAATAATACATCCCCCAAGCCAGAGACAGCCACCCGAACGCCATGATGTACTTCGCCGGGATCTTGGTGGTGAGTTGTCCGACGATCGGCATCTCAAACAGGATCACCATTCCGGCTCCGGAGAGGACCAGCCCCGCGGATTGCGCGGTGTAACCCATCAGCGTTTGCAGGAACTGGGGCATCATCACCAGACCCGCAAACAACAGGAGGCCCAGCGTGAACATCATCAGGCTGGCGACGGCAAAGTTGAAGCTCCGGAACATGTGCACGTCAATGACGGGAGCTTTTTGACGCCACTCCCAGAAGACCAATGTAGTCAGGCAGACAGACGCGACCACCGCCAGCGTGACGATGAAATGAGAACCGAACCAGTCTTCTTCCTGGCCCTTGTCGAGCAGAATCTGAAGAGCTCCGATTCCCAGCGTCAGCAGGGCGATTCCGATGTAGTCGATCTTCATGCCTGCGCCTTTCATACGGGCAAGATAAGGCGGGTCCTCAACCAGGCGCAACACCAAGAACAGCGTCAGGATCCCGACCGGCAGGTTGATGTAAAAAATCCAGCGCCAGGAATAGCTGTCCGTAATCCAGCCCCCGATTACCGGGCCTAGAATCGGCGCCACCACGACCCCCTGCGCAAACACCGCCATCGCCACGCCGCGTTTTTGGGGCGGGAAGCTTTCGAGGAGGATGGCTTGCGATAGAGGCTGGAGAGCGCCGCCGCCGGCGCCTTGGATTGCGCGGGCGATGAGGATCATGCCGAGGTTGGTTGCGGCACCGCAGGCGAAGGACGAGATCGTGAAGATGATGATGCAGGTCAGG
>DATGGL010000173.1:0-10797 GCA_035308605.1 Bryobacteraceae bacterium | reverse complement strand
CGGAAAGCGTTAGTGGAACCGGTGTTCGGAGTGCTGAAGCAGCAACGCGGCATGCGCAAGTTCCGTTGTCGTGGCTTGACGGCGGTAGGCATCGAATGGACTCTGGCCACCACCGCCTACAATCTAACCCGACTGTTCAGCGGTCAGCGCCCCAGCTAACCCGTTTCCCGCTCGATACACCCTAACCCAAGCGCCCGATGCTGGTTAACAAGCATCCGAAACATACACGTGCCCGGCAAGCATGCCCAACGCTTGCCCTCCTCCCCGGGTGGAATCGCGTTCTCACACGGACTCTGTCGCGCGCGGTTCGGTGGGGGGCGCTGGTAGACGTGGGGAAGACCCCGCTCGCTGTCGCTCGGGGCTCGGTGGGGGGCTGGTAGACGTGGGGAATACCCCGCTCGCTGTCGCTCGGGGCTCGGTGAGGGGGCTGGTACGTGGGGAATACACCGCTCGCTGTCGCTCGGGGCTCGGTGGGGGGGTGGTAGACGTGGGGAATACTCCGCTTGCTGTCGCTCGGGGCTCGGTGGGGGGCTGGTAGACGTGGGGAATATCCCGCTCGCTGTCGCTCGGGGTTCGGTGGGGGGCTGGTAGACGTGAGAATACACCGCTCGCTGTCGCTTGGGGCTCGGCGGGGAACTTTCGGGCGAGGCTTTTCGTCTTTTCTTATGATTGAGGAGGCGCGATGTTTTGCACACGGTGTGGCGTTCAGCTCAACGAGTCCGCTAAGTTCTGCTCGGATTGCGGTACAGCGACGGTTAACAATGCGTATGCTAAACAGGCGCCGTATCCGAAGTTGAGCCGGCCGCGGGAGGAACGGAAGATTGCCGGCGTGTGCGCCGGGTTCGCCCGCTATCTTGCGATGGATGTGACGCTGGTACGACTCGTCGTGGCGATTCTCACGGTTTGGCCTCCGGGCGTCGGGGCGATCGGGTATCTGGTTGCTTGGGCGATCATGCCAAACGATCCGCTCCGGCTGGCTGAGGCGCCTCCCGCGCCTGCGCAGCCTGCCAACGGGCATGCGTAATTAGCGGATTCCCAGCGTCCCTGTTATACTGGTTTTTCCGGCTCAGCGTACCCGGCCGGGGTGTGCGATGTTCTTTCATGTCAGAGATCTGGCGGTCCGCGCGGGCAGGTTCGAGGTTGAACTCGCTCCGGGTGAGATAGAGTTTTTCGATCCGAAACTCCGCCAGGCCGGTCCTCTGAAAGCAGCCGGGAAAGTCGAGCTGGTTACTGGTTCGCTTGGGGAGATTCGTGTAAACGGACACCTTTCGGTTGCCATGGAAGGCGATTGTGACCGGTGCCTGGAACTTGCGAAATTTTCGATCGATTCGGATTTCGAACTGTACTACCGGCCTGTTGAGGAAGGGTACGGCGAAGAGGTCGCGATCGACAAGAGCGAAGCGGAGATGGGATTTTACGAGGGCGACGGGGTTGAACTGAACGACGTCCTTCGGGAATATGTCTTATTGGCGTTGCCGATGCAACGCGTTTGTAACGATAATTGCAAGGGGATCTGTCCGGTTTGCGGGCAGAACCGGAATCAGAAAGACTGCGGCTGCCACACGGAAGCGGTAGATGATCGTTGGGCCGCGCTGAAGCAGTTAAGTAAGTGAGCGACTTAAGTAAGTGAGCTACCATGCCTAATCCAAAACGACGTCATTCCAAACGCCGCACTTCGGCGCGCCGCACGCACGATGCGCTCAGCCGGGCGATTCTGGCCGAGTGTCCGAGCTGCCACGAGCCCAAGGTTCCGCATCGCGTATGCCCGCATTGCGGAAAATACAAGGGCAGGGAAGTAGTCGAGGTCGCCGAAGAGTAAACTTGACCGGCTCCCTATGACGACCATCGCGGTTGACGCCATGGGCGGCGATCTCGCCCCCAAGTCGGAGGTCGAAGGAGCAATACGAGCGGCATCGACGCTCGGCGTGAAGGTCATTCTGGTTGGCCAGGAGGAAGTCCTCCGGCGCGAGCTAAGCTGCCATCCCACGGCGTCCCGCCTGCCGATTGAAATTCGCAATGCCACCGAAGTCGTCACCATGGACGACTCGGCGGCGAAGGCGTTTCGGGCCAAGAAAGATTCTTCCATCCGCGTAGCGTGCCGTTTGCAGCGGGACGGCGAATGCGACGGCGTCGTCTCGGCCGGCAACACCGGGGCGTGCATGGCGACCGCGAAGATGATTCAGGGGATGATTCGCGGCGTGGATCGTCCAGCTCTGGCGTCGGCGTTTCCGACTTTGAAGGGGACGCCGGTGGTTGTCGTCGATGTGGGCGCCAACGTCGATTCGTCGCCGGAGATGCTGGCTCAGTTTGCCGTGATGGGCGAGATCTACTGCCGGCTGATTCTGCGCAATTCCAACCCCCGGGTAGGCCTGCTTTCCATTGGGGAAGAAGAACATAAGGGCAACGATCTGACCCGGACGGCCACCCCCCTAATTAAAGCTTTACCTATCAATTTTATTGGAAATGTAGAAGGACGCGATATTTACAGCGGTATTGTCGACGTGGTCGTGTGCGACGGATTTATCGGAAATGTCGCGCTGAAGGTCAGCGAGGGGCTGGTGGACATGATCACGGGGATGCTAAAAGAGTCCCTGGCGGCGACGGTGACGCGCAAGATCGGGTATGTGCTTTCGAAAGCCGCCTACCGGGACTTCCGCAAGCGCGTCGATTATTCTGAGTACGGCGGCGCACCGCTGCTTGGAGTGAAGGGCGTGACCATTATCTGCCACGGCCGGTCGAATGCGAACGCGATCAAGAACGCGATTCGGGTTGCGGCGGAGTTTGCGAAAACCCGGATTGACGAAAGAATCGCATCGGAAATCGATAGTGTTTCATCTTCCAAAGTAGCCGGAAAATGAGAACAGCACTTTTTGTCCTGGGCCTGGCGCCGGTCCTGTTTGGTCAAAAGCAGGATCCGGTGCAGTGGAGTCTCTCTTCCGACGTTGCCAAGGCGGCGCCTGGATCCGTTGTGCCGCTCAAGTTGACCGCGAAGCTGGAAGATGGCTGGCATCTTTACTCGCTGACTCAGCCGAAGCCTGGGCCGGATGGCGGACCGAATCCGTCGACGGCGGTTCTGGCGGAAAACGCGGCTGTGGAAGGCACGAAAATTTATCAATCGAGCCCGGAACGGAAATTCGATCCGAACTTTAAGCTGGATACGGAAACGTTCGAAAAAGAGGCGCAATTTTTCGTCCTGGCGAGCTTGAAGAAAGACGCGGCTGCGGGGCTGGCGGAGTTGACGGCGCAGGTTCGCTATCAGGTCTGCAACGATACGACTTGCCTGCCGCCGAGAAAAAAGACGGCTGCGTTTACATTGGCGATCGATCCGGCCGCGCCGGCGATCGCGGCGTTCGTTGCGCCGGCGGGGTACAGGGAAGTGAATCCGGGCACATTGGGGGCGCCTTCGTCGCCCTCGTCGGCCTCGACCTCGTCGTCGTCATCGTCCTCGGCGACCGATGGATTGGGAACGTTTCTGTTGACGGCGTTCGGGTTCGGGCTGGCGGCGATTTTTACGCCGTGCGTGTTTCCGATGATCCCGATCACGGTCTCGTTTTTCATCAATCAGCGGGGCGGGATAGCGCAGGCGCTGGTTTTTTCGCTGGGGATTATTTTTCTATTTTGCGCGCTGGGGCTGGGTGTGGCGGCGGCGGTGGGCCCGTTTGGAGTGGTCCAGTTGGGCTCGAATCCGTGGGTGAATACGTTTATCGCGATTGTGTTCTGCGTGTTTGCGTTGAGCCTGCTGGGCGCGTTCGAGATTACGCTTCCCTCCAGCTTGTTGACCAAGCTCGACAGCGCTTCGCGGCGTGGCGGGTATCTCGGGACGCTGCTCATGGGATTGACGTTTTCGTTGACCTCGTTCGCCTGCGTCGGGCCGTTCGTGGGAAGCATTCTGGCGGCGTCGGTTCAGCAGAAAGGCGCGCAGCCGGTGCTGGGGATGATGAGTTTCGCGACGGGCCTCGCGTCGCCGTTCTTTTTTCTCGCGGCGTTCCCGTCGTACCTGAAGAAGCTGCCTCGCAGCGGCGGCTGGCTGGCTCGGGTGAAGGTGGTGATGGGGTTCGTCCTGCTGGCCGCGATGCTGAAGTATGTCAGCAACGTGGATCAGGTCTTGCAGACGAATTGGCTAACGCGTGAGCGGTTTCTGGCGGCTTGGTTCGTGCTGTTCGCGATGGCGGGGCTATATTTGCTGGGGCTGCTTCGGCTCGAAGGAGTCGAAGTGGGAGAAGTGTTGGGGATCGGGCGGCTTCTGGTCGCGAGCGTGTTTCTGATTTTCGCGTTCAGCCTGCTTCCGGGCATGTTTGGCGCTCCGCTGGGTGAACTGGATGCGTACGTTCCGGTTGCAACAGAGAGTCCGGGCGGACGCGCGGCGGCGGATTCGCAGCCGTGGATGAAAAACCAGTATCGCGAGGCATTGGATAAGGCCAAGCAGGAAAATAAGCTGGTGCTGGTCACGTTCACCGGGTATGCCTGCACGAACTGCCATTGGATGAAGGCGAACATGTTTCCGCGGCCGGAGATCGCGACGGCAGTGAAGGATTTGGTGCTGGTGGAGCTCTACACCGACGGGACCGATGCCGTTTCCGAGCAGAATCAGAAGCTGGAAGACGACAAGTTCAAGACGGTCGCGATTCCGCTGTACGCGCTGATGGACGCGGATGGAAACGCGGTCGCCACGTTTCCGGGGAGCACGCCGGATAGCGCGAAGTTCCTGAAGTTCCTGCAGACGCGGCGCGGCTAGTATCGTGCGCCGGAAATAGCGTTATTTGAAAATGGGGACAGACCACTCTGTCCACGTCGCTATGCCCTGCCTGAATAAACGAATTGTGCGGCGGGGACAGAGAAGTCTGTCCCCATTTTTAAATAACGCTATTTTTCTGGGGCGTTCGGGTGACGCTCGGCGGCGGCTGCTTCACGCCGAGAGTCCTGGTCACGAGCTTGCCGAAAAATCCGCGGCGGCGCGGGTCCAAGAACAACCAGGACAAGACGCCTACGATTGCCGGGGGACGGAAATTCGGGTCTACAGCTTTGCGGCGATCCAGGATTCCATTCAGGGTTTCCCGCGGATGTTCGCGGAATTCGTCGAGCATCGCGGTTTGATGCACGCAGGAGATGGTGCAGAACGGAGCGCACTCTTTGGGACGCGCGGCTTCGCGGCGGATGTCTTCGACGGTATAGTCGGCTAACGGAATTGCGGGGTGGCCGCGCTGCTGGGAACAGTAGTGCACCAGGCCGTCTTCACAGATGTACAAGAAGCGGCCGCCGGCGCGGCAATGCCAATCGTTGGCGAGGCCCTTCGCGATGTTCTCCTGGAAAGAATCGAAGTGCGCGAACGAAAACAGGCCCGTTTTGAGTTTGCGGAAGCGCTCATAGACGCTCTGCTGTTCCGGCGCGAGCGCCTTGAGCTGGCCGGTGTGATCGTGCAGAATTCCGACGGTGCTGGTGAATCCGAGCGTGCGGGCTCGCCCGCCCACGACGACTGCGTCCTGCGGATTTCGAACGCCGGCGCCGAGGACTGAGTTGATGGTCACGCCGAACTCGGCATGGTCGCGGAGCCATTCGAGCTTCTTGTCGAGCACGCGAAGGCTTTTCTTTGAAACGTCGTCGGGCGTAACGTTGTCGATGCTGATTTGTAAGTAATCGAGGCCGGCGCGATTCAACTGGCGGATTCGATCGGGCGTGAGCAGGAGGCCGTTGGTGATGAGTGTCGCGATGGCGCCGCGGTCGCGGATTCTGCGGATGATCGCATCGAGGTCGGGGTGGAGGGTCGGCTCGCCGCCGCTCAGCGTGATGATCGAGGTGCCCAGGTCGCCGAGCTTGTCGATCCGGCCGAGCATTTCTTCCAACGGGACGGGGCTCGAGGTTTTGTCGTACTCGTTGCAGTAGCTGCAGTCGAGATTGCAGCGGCGAATGGGAACGATCTGCGCCAGGATGGGATGCGAAGGGGATTGCATCGCGCGCGCGAACATCTTGACCTCGCGGACTTTCCGGCCGAGTTCCGCAATCTTCCGGCGCATAACTCCCTGCACTTACAGTTTGATGCATATCGCGGCCGGAGGGGTTCGGGATTCGGCGTGTGATACAGGACACAGGAAATGAAGCTATTCTGGCTGGTTTTGTGGACGATCGCGGCGGCTCCGGTATGGCTGCGAGGGCAGGAGCCGGCCTGGGAGGTTCGTTCGGTCTTCGGATTGGAGCAAAGCGCCGCCAGTTCGTCCGATTCGCGGCTGAGCTATCTGCTCGATTTCTACGTGAGCCGGGCGCTGGGAAATGAGAGGGACGCGAGCGACGCGAACTGGCTGCTGTGGGGCAATATCCGGCTGGAGAGCGCGCCGGTGCAGGCCGGGTCGTCGGTCGGCGCGTTGCTGGGGAGCGTAATTTCCGGAACCGCCGGGCTGAGCGCCAATGACCTGGTTCAGAGCGGCGAATTTCAGACAGGGGTGGAATGGCGGCCCAAGCAGTTCATCTGGAACAACACGAATCTCAAGCGCAGGCAGACGGCGGGGATCGTTTTGGGCGTGGGAGGGACCGGTCCGTTTAGTCCGAGGCGGTCTGTATCGCTGTTCGGTGTTGGGGAACAAACGGCTCAGTTGTTTCAAATGTACGGGACGGCACTGGGCGCGCAGGGATTCACGCAGGCGAATCCGCCGCAGTATCTGGCGTTCACCACTCCGGATCGCGGGCGGTTCTACCGGCAATGGCTGACGGGATTTCGGGTGAGCACGTTCGATTTGAAGAACCCCGGGAATCCGCCTGCGACATACACGGCGTCGGCCGGGCAGGATGAGGTTGTAACGGGCGGCGGGCTTCGATCCGCGGTGGTGCGATTCGACGTGTTTTATCCGCTGCCGGTGAACCTTGGGGGATTGAATCTCATTTATCTGTTCGGAACCGCGACTCTGCGGGCGACGTCCTCGCCGCCGGGTTCAACGCCGCTGCTACTCGATCCGGCGCCGGCGGGCGTTACGGCGACGAGTCCCGGGACTGCGATTTTGACGATACCGGGCAATCGGGATTACTATCGCGTTGGCGTTGGAATCGATCTGTTGAATGCCTTGCGGCACATCAAGGTGGGCATTGGCCATTAAGCGGCGTCGTGGAAGATGATTCCTAACGTGTAGCGCTCGCCGCTTTCGACGGGGCTTACGCCGTGCCGGAAATTGGTGCGATAGTAGCCGCGCGATCCTTTGGCGGGACGATAACGCGTGGTAATCACTACGGCCTCGCCTTGTTCGAGGCGAAGCACCTGGCCCATCGATTGGGCGCGAGGCTGCTGCTCGACCAGCATCAGCTCGCCGCCGGTGAACTCTTCGTGGGGCCTGCTCAGGCAGAAGACGACCTGGAAGGGGAACACGACTTCGCCGTAGAGATCCTGATGGAGGCAGTTGTAGTCGCCCGCGCTGTAACGTAACAGCAGGGGCGTGGGACGGATCTGGCCCTTTTCATGACACTGAGCGAGGAACGGGTCGAGATGGTCGGGATAGTCGCCGTCGAGCGACAGAGCGGCCATCCAGTCGCGGGCGGCTCCGGCGAGGCGCGGGTAGAGGCCCTGGCGCAATTCCTCGACAAGGGGCGGCAGCGGGTAGGCGAAGTACTGATATTCGCCGCGTCCGAAGCGGTAGCGGGCCATATCGATCCGGCTGCGGAAGGATCCGCCTTCGGTGTAGAGCGCACGAAGTTCTTCGGCTTCGCGGCGGTCGAGCAGAGTCCCTAATCGGCTGTGGCCGCGGCGCCATAGCGTGTCGATTGCTGCGTTCCAGGCAATTTCGTTCAAACGTTTCTCGATGGTCATTTGTTTCTCAAGTTAGGCCTTTCTCAACTTAAGCGGTCTGGGCGGCCGCTTCCATCCGATTCTTGCGGGGGAATATGCTGGTGGTTGACAATGGCAACCATGTTGCCCGAGGCGTCATTGGAACGCAATGAAAGAGTGAGTGCGGTGCGGGCGTTCAATCGCTTCTACACGCGGCAGATCGGGCTGCTGCATAAGAGTTATCTCGACAGCCCGTTTTCGCTTTCGGAGATGCGCGTCCTTTACGAACTGGCGCATCGGAGCGCGCCGACGGCGACTCAGCTCAGTAAAGACCTGAATCTCGATACCGGATACTTGAGCCGGATGCTGCTGAGCTTTGAAAAGCGCGGATACATCAGGCGGACGGCTTCGCAGACGGATGCGCGGCAGAGTAATCTTTCACTGACCAAGAAGGGCGCCGCGGCATTCGAACCGTACGAAACGAAAGCGAATGAGGAGATCGCGGCGCTGCTGGGGAGGTTGACGGTGGAGGATCAGCAGCGGCTGGTGGACGCGATGCGTACGATTGAGAGTGTGCTGGGGGGTGAGCAGAGATGACGCGAAGAGGTGACGGATCGAAGAAAGAGGCAGGTCGGGGACCTGCCCTACTACATATAGGGGCTTATCGAAATGACCCCCAAATACGGGTGGTCTTCATGCTTTACTTTTATGAAAGTTCGTTTTAGGATATAGGAACACTCCCCCACGGTAACGTCTCTTAATGGAAGGGGCTGGATTTTGCTTAAGTTAAAGCGTGTCGACATCCAGGGCTTCAAATCGTTCTATGACCGGACCGAGATGCGGTTCCATGGGTCGGGGATCGCCGCGATTGTCGGGCCGAATGGATGCGGGAAATCCAATCTAAGCGACGCGATCAGTTGGGTGCTGGGCGAGCAGAGCGCGAAGAGCCTGCGCGGGGCGCGCATGGAGGACGTGATTTTCGCGGGAACACGCGAGCGCAAGCCGCTGGGGCTGGCGCAGGTTACGTTGACCATGGCGCATCCGGCCGCGCATGCGCCGGCGCCGGCGAATGGTCACGCTGACGGACAAGCGAATGGGCATGTCAAGACGGAAGACGTCACCATCACGCGACGGCTGTATCGATCGGGCGAGAGCGAATATCTTATTGACGGCCATCATGCGCGGCTGAGAGACATTCAGGATCTGTTCAGCGGCACCGGGCTTGGTCCGGAGAGCTACGCGATTATCGAGCAGGGGCGCATCGGGCAGATTCTTTCGAATAAGCCGGCGGACCGCCGGGCGATTATCGAAGAAGCGGCGGGGATCGGCAAATACAAGACGCGCAAGCGGCTGGCTGAGGCCAAGCTGGAGAGCGCCCGGCAGAATCTGGCGCGCGTGTTCGACATTCTTGAGGAAGTCGGGCGGCAGGTGAATTCGCTCAAACGGCAGGCGTCCAAGGCTCGCCGGTATGAGGAATTGCGGGTCGAGATGGTCGGACATTTGCGCCGGGCCGTATCGGGACGCTTTCAGATGCTGGAGCGCGAGGCGGCGAAACTGGCTCTGGACCTGAGCGGTGTGCAGACGGCGTTCCAGAATCTGGCGGCTCAGGTTCAGGAGCAGGAACGAACACACACCACCACGCAGGAAGCTTGTTATCGGACGGAAGCCGAGCTGACGGCGGCGCGGTCGAGCGTGGCGCAGTTGAATCTCGAATCCGAGCGCACGCGCGGGCGGCTGGAATTACAGGCGAAGCAGATCGGCGCGATCGACGAGCGGCTGGCGGCCGGTGAAGCCGAGACGCAGGAGCTGGAAGCGCGGCATCAACGGGAATCGGGGGAACTGGCGGTTCATCTGCAATCGGTCACGACGATCGAGCAGGAAGTGGAGTTGCTGCGGGCGCGGCTGGACGCGAAGACGCAGGAGCGAGATGCGGTCCAAAACGACCTGCGCGTGCGGGAGCGAGGCATCGAGGAAGCGCGGCAACAGGTTTTGCGATTGCTGGGCGAAGCGTCGGCGTTGAAGAATCAGCTTGCGCAGATCGACGAGTACCTGGCGGCGAACGAACGCGATTCGGTGCGATCGAGGAAAGAAGAAGAAGCGGCCGCGGGCGATATGGCGCGGCTGGACCAGATCAAAGCGGAAATTTCGGCGAAACTCACGGCGCAGCAGATGGAGCTGGAATCGCTGGCGGACCGGAGGCGGCGCGTCGAAGAAGAAATGAAGGAGCGCCAGGCGCGGACGACGGCGGCCCGGCAGAAGCTGGAAGAAATGCGGGCGACGCTATCGCGCCAGAAAGCCCGCAAGGATTCGCTCGAAGAGATTCTCTCGCATCGCGCCTACACGACGGAATCGGTGAAGCGGCTGTTCCTGGGACTGGAGCACGGGCAGATCGAGGGGTTCAAGCCCTCGGGCGTGCTGGCGGATTTTGTGGAAGTCGCCGATCCGAGCTGGGAAAAGGCGTGCGAAGAGTTTCTGCACGAAGAGCTGGAATATGTGGTTGTGGGCGGCTGGGCGGAGGCGGATCGGGGCGTGGAACTCATGCGCTCTGGATCCGATGGCCGTGCCACATTTTTGGTCCATCCGGAGGCGAGTGCCGCGTCTCCGCTTGCACCGGATCTGGCTTCGCAGCCGGGGGTGGTGGGGCGGCTGCGCGATACGCTGCGGCTGACGAACGGGTTCGCGCAAGCGCCGCAGGGATTGCTGCCGCGGCTGGCCCGGTGTTTCCTGGTTTCCGATCGCGGCGCGGCACAGGCGCTGGCCACGTCGAATCCGGATTGTTATTTCCTGCTGCAGGACGGCGTCACCTATCACGGGCATGCTGTCAGCGGCGGGCGGAAGACCGCCGGCGGACCGCTCGCGTTGAAACGCGAGCTTCGCGAGCTGAGCGCGCAGGTGGAAGCCGCGCAGCGCCAGGCCGACGAGCTGACGGCCGAGCTTGAAGACCTGGAGCGCGGGACGGCGCTTCTATCGGAGGACTTCGAGCTTCTCCGCGCGCAGCAGCAAAATCAGGAAAAAGACGCGCTGGCGCTGGATCACGAGCAGCGCAAGCTGGC
>DATGGL010000172.1:0-4891 GCA_035308605.1 Bryobacteraceae bacterium | reverse complement strand
GGGCGGCGTGTACCGGGGCGGCGTTACCGGCGGATACAATCGCGGCTTTGTGGGCGGATTTAATCGCGGATATTACAATCGCGGCTTTTATGGCTTCGGGCTCGGCTTCGGCTGGCCTTACTACGGCTACGGCTATGGCTGGGGCGGCGCGTACTGGCCCGGCGCTTACTACGGCGGGTACTATCCGGGCGCGTATTATGGCGACGATGGGTACGGCTATGGCTATCCGAGTTACGGGTACGGAACTGGATACGGGGCCGGATACGACGGGTCGGATTACGGGTATGCTCCGCCGGCGGTGAGCAATCAGAATTATGGGGCGGCGCCTCCCACTCCGCCACAAGCGGGGACCTCGTCGGATTCTTACTACCGGCGTCCGGATTACTATCTGATCGCGTTCACGGATCACAGCATCCAGGCGGCGGTTTCGTTCCGCGTGGAGGGGGACGAGATTATCTTCACGACGCGCGAGCATGTGGAGAAGCGGGCTCCGCTGTCATCGGTGGATCGAAGGTTTAGCGAGCAGATCAATCGGGACCGGCGGGTGGAGTTTCGGCTGCCGTAGGCGGGTGCCAGGTCGGGGACCTGGCCTACCAATCACTGACCTGTCGAGGGGTTATCTGACACGTCGGGACCCGCTTGCTGGCGCGCGCGGCTCATTGGAGGTTCTGACCTGCGGGCACCTGTTTCCGGGCGTTGCTAGACTGAGAGTTTCAGCGCCCCATGATTCAATCTCTTTTTGGCTCAGAGCCTACACCGAGTGAGCCATCTCTTTTAGAACGGCTGAAGGC
This sequence comes from Bryobacteraceae bacterium, assembly GCA_035308605.1. GTDB lineage: Bacteria > Acidobacteriota > Terriglobia > Bryobacterales > Bryobacteraceae > Palsa-187. The sequence goes on along the minus strand of DATGGL010000172.1, from coordinate 4,100 downwards.
CGGCATTCAGAAGACGCGTGCCGGGCTGATGGAGAAGCTGGAGGACGCGGTTGGCGGGCGCAAAGAGATCGACGCCGACGTTCTGGAAGAGCTGGAATATGCGCTGATCACGGCCGATATCGGGTCGAAAACGACGGCCGAGATTCTGGAGAGGATCCGGCAGCGCGTGGAGCGGCACATGGTGGGCGATATCGGCGAGCTGAAGAGCCTGATTCGGGAGCATCTGCTCGAAATTCTGCAGGCGACCGAACGGCCGCTGCCGCATGTGACCGAGCCGCCGGCGGTGATCATGGTGGTCGGCGTGAATGGGGCGGGCAAGACCACATCGATCGGGAAATTGACGCGGCGGATTCAATCGGAAGGCAAGAGCGTGCTGTTGTGCGCGGCGGATACGTTTCGCGCGGCGGCGATCGAGCAGCTTGAAGTTTGGGCGCAGCGGACGGGGGCGGAATTGATCAAGCAGCAGCCGGGCTCGGATCCGAGCGCGGTGGTGTTCGATGCGCTGCAGGCGGCGCGGGCCCGGAAGGTCGACTGCGTGATCGTGGATACAGCGGGACGGCTGCACACGAAGACGAATCTGATGGCGGAGCTCGAAAAGATGCGGCGAACGGCCGCCCGGGTGATTCCGACGGCTCCGCATGAAGTGCTGCTGGTGCTGGAAGCGACCACGGGACAGAACGGGCTGGAGCAGGCGCGGAAATTTACGGAATCGAGCGCGGTGACGGGGATCATCTTGACCAAGCTCGACGGCACGGCGAAGGGCGGCGTGGTAGTGGCGATTTCGCGCGAGCTGAATCTGCCGATTCGCTATGTGGGCGTGGGCGAGCAGCTCGACGATCTGCTGCCCTTTGAGGCGGAGACGTTCGTGGCGTCCTTATTCGATTAAATGAACAAGTTCATGGAGGAGGCGCTCGAGCTGGCCAGGAGAGGTGTGGGCCGGGTGTCGCCGAATCCGGCGGTGGGCGCGGTGATCGTGCGTGATGACGACGTCGTCGGGCGGGGGTTTTATACAGCGGCGGGAGTGAATCACGCTGAAGTGCTGGCGCTGCTCGAAGCAGGCGAGCTGGCGCGCGGGGCGACGATGTACGTCACACTCGAGCCGCATGGCTTTCAAGGGCGCACACCGCCGTGCACGGATGCGATTATCGCGGCGGGGATCAAGAAAGTGGTCGCGGCGATGGAGGATCCGAATCCGCGGGTGTCGGGCAAGGGGTTCGCGCAGCTGGTGGATGCGGGCGTGGAAGTGGAGATCGATTCGCTGTACACGCATCGCGCGGCGCAGATGAACGAAGCGTTCCTGCACTTCATGCGCACGGGGCTGCCGCTGGTGACGGTGAAAGCCGCGGTAACGCTGGACGGAAAGATTGCGGCGCCGGAAGACAATGAGGGTTGGATCACCAGCGACACGGCGCGCGCGCATGTGCAGAAGCTGCGGCATCATTCGGATGCGATTCTGACAGGCATTGGCACGGTGCTGGCGGACGATTGCCGGCTGACGGATCGCAGCGGGCTGGAGCGGGCGCGGCCGCTGTTAAGGATCGTGCTGGATTCGCAGCTTCGATTGCCGCCGGAATCGCGGATGGCGGCGGGGTGCGAGCGCGACCTGATGGTGGTGACGACGTCGGCGGGCTCGGCCGAGCGGCGGCGCAGGCTGGAGGCGAAGGGCGTGCGCGTCGAGGTGCTGGAAGATGCAGACGGACGGGCCAGTTTGCGGGCGATCACCGAATTGCTGGCGCGCGAAAAATATCTTTCGCTGATGATTGAGGCGGGCAGCAAGGTGAACTGGTCGGTACTCGAATCGAACGTCGCGGACAAGATTTTCTTTTATTACGCGCCGAAGATTTTGGGCGGGATGCAATCGCTGCCGGTCGCGGGCGGGGCTGGAAGAAGGCGGCGCGCGGATGCGATCCGGTTTCGCAATGTGATGGTGCATCCGATTACGGCTACGGAGTTCGCGGTCGAAGCTTTCCTGGAAAAAGATGTTTACCGGAATCATTGAAGAGCTGGGGACGGTGGAATCGCTCGAGGCGCGGGCGGCGGGGGCGCGGCTGCGGATCGGCTGTGCGAAAGTGCTCGAGGATTTGAGCGAGGGCGCGAGCATCGCAGTGAATGGTGTGTGTCTGACGGCGGTGGGGCTGGAGGCGGGATCGTTCGCGGCGGATCTGGCGCCGGAGACACTGCGGCGCAGTAACCTGGGGGATCTGGCGGCGGGCGCGCGGGTGAATCTGGAGCGGTCTGTCACACCGATGACGCGGCTTTCGGGGCATATTGTTCAGGGGCATGTCGACGCAACGGGGGAGCTGGTTTCACTCGAAGCGCTGGGCGACGGAAATTTCTGGCTGAAGGTTCGCGTGCCGCGGGAGCTGGATCGTTACTTAGTACGGAAGGGGTCGATCGCGATTGACGGGATCAGTTTGACGATCGCGGCGCTGGATGATGACGTGGCCGGCGTGACAATTATTCCGCATACGTGCTCGCATACGACGCTCGGATCGGCGCGCGCGGGGGCGCGGCTGAATATTGAGGTCGACGTGATCGCGAAGCATGTAGAAAAACTAATTGCCTCGCGCGAGTAACTTTTTTTCCAACGACGGGTTTTGAGGAACAGTAGCGGAACTGCCGGAAAGTGGGCGGTTCAAAATTCAAAACTCGGAGAAAAAATCATGTATCGATTATTGGGCTCTACGTGTGTCTTCCTGTTTACCTCGGGGCTGATCTGGACGGCTGTGGCGCAGAATTCGCCCGCGGGGCCGACGGTGGTTACGTCGGGAATGGTGGGTATCGCCGAGGGGCAGGCGGCGCAGGTGAATGTGCTGAATCCGGGCGGGGCGACGGGCGCGGCCGGATGCGCTGCGGTGCTTTCGTTCTTGGACGACCAGGGGAATGTTCTGAAATCGGCGACGGTGATGGTTGCCCGGGGCGCGAGCCAGTCTCTGCGGATCGATGCGGACATCGATTTGAAGTTGGTTGTGGATCAGAGGCGCGAGATCCGGGCGGAGGTGCAGATTCCCGTGGTGCCGCCTCCGTCGACGGCGCCGACAACGCCGGGATGCAAGTTGATTCCGAATGTCGAGGTGCTGGACCGGATCACGGGGAGGACGCAGGTGGTTGTGGGGGCGGGGCATGTTGTGCCGGGTGTGAGTCCGGCGAGCGGGCAATAACCAAACCGTCCTGGCCGCGAAGGCACGCTGATGAACCCAAATACAGCGTGTTATGCTCGGGGTGAGGGCACGATTCTGCGGTCGAAGTTGATTATCTGGCTTGCGCTGGCGGTTGTGTTTACGACGGTGCAGTGCATCTCGGCTTGCACGTTCGAAGCTTGCGGCAAGGCGGAAAATGTTCCGCCGTGCCATAAGCATCATGATTCGCGCAAACCGGAGTCGTGTTCTCACCAGGCGGTTTTAGCCAATGCGTATTCGCTGCCTCCGGCGCCGGTGGCTCCGCTGCCGGTGTTGATGATGGCGGGCACGGTGTCGCTCGCGGGCGACTTTTCCTTTCCAGAGAATGTTGAGCGTGAGGACGGCGTTTCGCCACCCGGACCCGTTCCGATCAAGACAACTGTTCTTCGCATCTGAAAACTCTCCAGCATCGCTCGTAAATTTTTAGCGAAGCAGGAGAGGTATGTTTCACGGGAAAAATCTATTTTTTCTTGCGCTGGCGATCGCCGTGCCGGTGGCCGCGCAGCACGATCACGACTCGATGCCGGGCATGGATATGTCCGGCATGAATCCGGCGGGGATGGCCGTGATGGATCTGGCGTCGGGGACGTCGGCGAATCCGGCGTCGGCGCCGCTGCCGATGATCATGAGGCATTGGGGCGATTGGAACACGATGCTGATGGGCGTCGGGTTCATTTCCGACGTGCAGCAATCGGGGCCGCGCGGCGGGGACAGGCTGTATTCGACCAACTGGTTCATGGCCGCGGCGGAACACAGCCTGGGCGCGAATGGCGCGTTCATGGCGGAGCTGATGCTTTCCCTGGAGCCCGCTACCGTGACGGACCGGCGCTATCCGCTGCTATTTCAAACCGGCGAGACCGCGTATGGGCAGGCGATTGTGGACGGGCAGCATCCGCACAATCTGATCATGGCGCTGGGATT
>DATGGL010000171.1:0-12714 GCA_035308605.1 Bryobacteraceae bacterium | reverse complement strand
TCGCTATCGGATCGGATTGCGGTGATGAACGGCGGCAGCGTGGAGCAGATCGGGACGCCGCAGGAGATCTATCAGCGGCCGCGAACCAAGTTCGTTGCGTCCTTCTTGGGCGCGATGAACTGGATTGACGGAATCGGCGTCCGGCCGGAGGCGACGCGAATTTCGCGTGAGACGCCCGGAAACGGCGCGCGCCGTGGAGTGGTCGCGCGCAGTGTTTTCCTCGGCGCGGCGATGCACGTGGAGACGCGCCTGGAGAGCGGGGAAGCCATCATCGCGCAGATTTCCGCGCAGATTGCGGCGGATGGACAGGCATTTGTGGAGGGCGAACCGGTTCATTTATGGTGGAGCTCGAACGACGAGCTGAAGTTTCCCGGCTGAGATCGATATTTATCGCGCCGGCCGCGATCCTGATGCTGGTAACGCTGGTGGTGCCGTCGGCGATCATCTGCGTTTATAGCGTGCTGACGCGCGGTGCCTATGGCGGCGTCGAGCGCCCGTTTACCTTCGAAAATTTCGCGCGGATGTTCGATCCCTTGTACGGGCTGATCATTCTCAGGTCGTTTTGGATCGCGGGAGTGGCGACGGCGCTGTGTCTCGTGCTTGGGTTTCCGCTGGCCTTGTTCATCGCGCGCGCGGGGGCGCGGAAGAATCTGTTTCTGGCGCTGGTGATCCTCCCATTCTGGACGAGTTTCCTGATTCGGATTTATGCCTGGATGTTCCTCTTGCGCGACACCGGGCTCATCAACACCGTCTTGTTGGGCTTGCATGTCGTTCGGGAGCCGCTGCCGATGCTGTACAACGACGGCGCAGTGATTCTCGGACTGGTGTACGGATTTCTGCCGTTCACTGTCCTTCCTTTATATGCGACGCTCGAACGGCTGGACAAAAATCTACTGGAAGCAGCCGCGGACTTGGGATCGAAGCCCTGGGACACCCTGTGGCGCGTGACGATTCCGCTCAGCGCCCCCGGCATTCGGGCCGGCGCGATCCTGGTCTTTGTCCCGTGCCTGGGGACGTACCTCACTTCGGATCTGCTCGGCGGGAGCAAGACTATACTGATCGGAAATCTGGTCCAGAATCAGTTCACCGCATCGCGCGACTGGCCGTTCGGAGCCGCGGCGTCGCTGGCGCTGATGGCGGTCGCGATGGGCCTGCTGTTTGCAGCTCGCAGACGCGGCGAGGAACTTCTGTGAGAAAAGAATTGTTATGAGAAAGGGGCTGGCATTATACGCGGTCGCGGCCTACGCGTTTCTGCATCTCCCGCTGCTGATTCTGGCCGTCTTCAGCTTCAATGTCTCGAAGTTCACCCAGTGGCAGGGATTTTCGCTCGCCTGGTATCGCGCGGCATTTACGGATCGGGAGCTGCTCGAATCGGCCGGCAATAGCTTGATCATCGCCGCAGGCGCCACGGCGATCGCGACCATAATCGGAACCCTGGCCGCCTACGCGCTATGGAAGCGAGCCTCGCCGTGGCTGGCAGGGGCGATGTATCTTTCGCTGGTGACTCCGGAAATCGTCACGGGCGTTTCCTTGCTCGCGCTCTTTCAGTGGAGCTTTCGATTTCTACATCTCCGGCTAGGGATGCATACGGTGATTCTGGCGCACGTCGCGTTCTGCGTCGCCTATGTCGCCGTGGTTGTCATGGCGCGGTTGCGGACGTTCGATCCAGTGCTCGAAGAAGCTGCGCTCGATTTGGGCGCGACGGAATTCGGAGCGTTTCGTAGCGTGACACTCGCGTATCTTGCTCCGGCGATCGCAGCCGCCGCGATGCTGGCGTTCACTGTGTCGATTGACGATTATGTGATTACGAGTCTGGTCGCCGGCGTCGATTCGCAGACCTTGCCCATGGTGATTTACGGGCTCGCCCGGCGGGGAGTGAATCCGATGCTGAACGCCGTTTCGACGGTGGTCGTAGTCGGTCTCGGGATTCTGGTAATGATTTCGGAAAGGTTGCGATCGGCATGAAGCGGAGGACGTTTTTAGCGGGTATCGCGGGGACCGCGGCTTGCGCCCATAGGCCGAGGCTAAACGTCTATAACTGGTCCGACTACGTCGCGCCCGACACGATTTCCAACTTCGAACGCGAATTCGGCGTGGCCGTGCGCTATGGAACGTACGAAGGCAGTGCCGAGATGCTTGCCAAGGTGATGAGCGGAAATTCCGGCTGGGATGTGATCTTCCCGGCGGCGGAATTTGTGCCGCCCATGATCGAACTGGGATTGTTCGCGCCGTTGCGTCACGAAAAGCTCGGGAATTTAGGTGCCCTCGAGGTCGAGTTTCAGCGTCCCCGATGGGATCCGGGCTTACAGTTTACGGTCCCGTATATGCACGGCACCACGGGCATCGTTTTTCAAAAGAAGCTCGCATTAACTTCGTGGGCCGGCCTCTGGGATGCGCGGCTGAGCGGAAAAATGACCATGCTGGACGATCCGCTGGAGGTTTTCGCGGCGTGCCTCAAGAAAATCGGAGATTCCGTTAATACCGGAGATCCCGGCCAGCTTCGTGCAGCCGGGCAGCAGGCCATGACGCAAAAAAAACTGCTGCGGGCGTATTTGAATGCCGAAGTGCGGGACCAACTGGTGGCAGGCGATGTCGCCGTCGCGCAGGCTTGGGCGGTCACTGCGGGCCAGGCGATAGCGGCCGCGCCGGATAAGCTCGCCTACGCATTTCCGGCCGAGGGATTCGCGCGCTATGCCGATAACATCGCCATTTTGCGGGAAAGTTCCCGCGCGGACCTGGCGCACGACTTCATTAACTACTTGCTGCGCCCGGAAGTCGCCGCGAAAATCGTGCAGGCGACGCAGACCGCGACCGCCAACGCCGAAGCTTGGAAGCTACTGCCGCCCGCGGTGCGCGAGAATCCAGTTCTGTACCCGCCGGCCGAACTTTTGCGGCGCGGCGAATGGTTTGAGCCGCAAACCACCGCGTCTCAAAAGCTCCGGGATCGTTTGTGGACCGAAGTCAAGAGCTCGGCCTGAATATGCCGTGCGGCAGAAAAACCTGCGGCGCGGTAACCGAAGTTCGCTAGACTGAATCTGTAAGGTGGGTGGTGTTTGCCCGTAGCATAAATGCATGCCGCAGATACTTCTGCCGGTCATCCCGAAGCTGACGATCACGGCCGTGGTCGACATTCTGGCCGTGGCGTTCCTTATTTATCAATTTATAGGAATTGTACGCGGCCGCCGCGCGGCGCATATCCTCACCGGATTGTGGATTCTGGGCGTGGTCTACGTGATCGCGCTCTGGGCGCGGCTGGAATTGCTGCGATCCGTGCTGGCGGCGCTCGCCCCATATACCGCGATCGCGCTGATCGTGATGTTTCAGTCCGAGATCCGAAGGCTGCTGATTCGCATCGGACGGAGCCGCTGGTTCGGGCTAGGCGGACAACTGGAACGTCGCGAGATGGTGGACGAAATTATTCTGGCATTGCAGCAGATGACCGAGTCGCGTTGCGGCGCTCTGATTGTGATCGAGCGCGAAATTGGCCTCCGAACATTTGTCGAGAGCGGCGTGGCGCTGGATGCCACCGTTTCACGGGATCTCCTGTGCTCCATCTTTCACCAGGGTGGGGCGCTGCATGACGGCGCCGTCATCGTCCAGGGCGATCGCGTCGCGGCGGCCGCCTGCTTTCTTCCTCTCACCACCAATCCGGTGATGCAGAGAAGGCTGGGCACCCGCCATCGCGCGGCCATCGGAATTACCGAAGAGACCGACGCTCTGGCGGTAGTGGTATCCGAGGAAACCTGGCAAGTGGCGATCGCCTGGCGCGGCGATCTGGAGCCGGATGTTACGCTCGACCGGGTGCGGGAGCGATTGACCAAGCACTCCTCGGGACGCGTGCGGAAGGTGGAAACGGTCGCGGACCGGCGGTGGAATCAAGTTGAGCCGTAGCCCCAATAAAATGTGGCGGCTGATCACCCACAATTTCGGCTGGAAACTGGGATCGCTGGTGCTGGCGGTGGCGCTGTGGTTCGCGATCGTAGGCGAGCCGGAGCTGGTGACCACGCGCGACGTCCCCATCCTTTATAAGAACCTTCCGCCCGATACACTCATCGGCTCGGACGCTGTCGATTCGGTGCGTCTCGAACTGAGGGGGCCGTCGGGAAGATTGTCGGCGGCATCGCTCGCGGATTTGACCGTGACGCTGGATCTGGCGAGCGTAAACGGGCCCGGTGAGCGTACTTTCACGCTCTCCGATAGCTCCATGCACCTTCCGGAAAACGTCACGTTTCTGCGCGCGATCCCGTCCCAGCTTCGGCTCAGGTTCGCGCGTCGAAAAATGAAAGAGGTTCCGGTCCAGGTGCGTTTTCTCCGCCCGCCGCCAAGCGGTTATGAGATCGTGGGACAACAGGTGATCCCGGAAATGCTCCAGGTTGCCGGGCCGGAACCGCGCGTCGACGCCACCGGCAGCGCCCAGACGGACGCCATCGACCTGAGCGCGGTCACCCAGGCGTCGGAGATTCGGGTGAACACGTTCGTAGCGGACCCGCAGGTGTGGCTGCAATCCTCGCCCATGGTCACCGTGAAGTTGAAGATCGAGAAAAGCGGAAAATAAAACTTATAGATGCGACAGCTATTTGGAACCGACGGGATGCGCGGAGTGGCAGGATCGTATCCCCTGGATAGAGCGACCACCTTCGCGGTCGGCGTGGCATTGGGCCGCTGGATTTCCGCGCACCATGAGAATCCTGAAGTAGTCATCGGAATGGATACGCGCGAATCCGGCCCGTGGATCGCGGAACACGTGGCCGGCGGATTGGCGTTGGAAAGCGTAAAAGCGCGATTCGCGGGGCTCATCACGACCCCGGGAATCGCTCACGCGGCGCGAACCGGTCCCTTCGCGGCCGGCGTCATGATTTCCGCGTCGCATAATCCTTATTTAGATAACGGCATCAAGATCATCGATCATTCCGGATTCAAATTGCCCGATGAACAGGAGCACACGCTCGAGCAGGACATCTTGTCCTTTACGGGCGAGCCAAAGCCGGCCGCACTCGCGATCGATGACACCCTCGACCGGGAGTACGTCGAGTTTCTCGCGGCGACCCTGCCGGACGGAATGGGCGGCCTTCACATCGTGGTAGATGCGGGGCACGGAGCCGCAACGTATCTGGCGCCGGCATTGTTCGAGCGGCTGGGAGCTCGCGTCGAGCGGATGGGATGCGCGCCGGATGGAAAAAACATCAATCTGGGATGCGGCTCGCTGCATCTTGACGGCTTGCGAAAGAAAGTCATCGAGACGGGCGCCGATGTCGGCGTCGCCTTCGACGGCGATGCGGACCGGGCGTTGTTTGTTTCGCATTCCGGGAAAATTGTCGACGGCGACGCGGTGATGCTGATCACGGCTCGGCCTCTCCACGCGCGCGGTCGCCTGAAGGAAGTGATTGCGACGGTGATGTCGAATCTTGGCCTGGAGCGCGCTCTGAAGCGGCACGCGATCGGCCTGGTCCGGACCCCGGTCGGCGACAAGTACGTTCTGGAAGAGATGATCAAGCGCAATGCTCCGCTCGGCGGCGAGCAGAGCGGCCACGTGATCTTCCGGGATTATGCGACCACCGGTGATGGCCTGTTGACCGCCTTACGCGTCTTCGAAGCGATGCGCGAGTCCGGACAGGATCTGGATTCGCTCACCAGCGAGCTCAAAGTTTATCCGCAGCTTCTGGTTAATGTTCGGGTGCAGAGCCGGCGTCCCCTCGCGGATTTGAACGGCGTCAATCAGGAAATCCGGCGCGCGGAATCGGAATTCGGAGACGCGGGACGCGTGCTGGTGCGATTTTCCGGAACGGAACCGCTGGCTCGCGTGATGGTCGAAGGCCCCGAGCTAAAACGCGTCGAGCATTTCGCAAACAGCATCGCGGATGCGATTCGAGCGGAATTGGGCGGATAATAACGGGATGATTCGGCTGCTTCTCGTCGCGGCGCTGTTGCAGGCTTCATCCACGGCCCAGGACTGGGTGTCGCTCTTCAACGGCAAGGATCTGAAGGGGTGGGTCGAGATCGGCCACGAAAAATGGGAAGTGGCCGACGGAACTATCCACGGGATCGCGGTGACCAAGGAATACGGATACTTGCAGACTGAGAAGAGCTACAAGGATTTCGAGATGTCCATGCGATTCAAGTGCGAAGGCGAGGGCGGGAACAGCGGCGTGTTCTTTCACGTGTGGTTCAAACCCGGGACCGCGAACGTGTCCAAAGGACCTCAATTCGAGATTGATTGCGCGCTCGGCAAACACACGGGTGGCGTTTACGATCAGTCACGGAAATGGATCGTGTGGCCGTCGCCGGAAAACGAAAGCGTGGTCCGGCCGGAGGATTGGAACGAATATCTTCTGAAGGTGGAAGGCAATCATTACATCGCGCGCTTGAACGGCGTGCTCATGGTGGATTACACTGACCCCAAGCCGGAGAGCGATGACGGACCGATCGCGCTGCAATTGCATTCAGGCGGCAAGGGCAATTACCGCTTCAAAGATATTTTGATTCGCGACCTCTCGAAGCGGTGAGGCTGTTTTACTGCGACCACTTCGAAATTCCGCTCCCCGAAGGCCACAAGTTTCCGCTTCGCAAGTACCGCCTGCTGCGTGATCTTCTCACCGCGGACGGGCGCTTCTCTTTGGAGCCCGCCTCGCCCGCCGACCCCGCGACCATCTCCCTGGCCCACGATCCCGCCTACGTCGAGAGCTTTATCGCAGGCACAATCGATCCAAAAGCGATGCGGCGCATCGGATTTCCGTGGTCCGAAGGACTGGTTCGGAGAACTTTTGCCTCCGCCGGCGGAACCCTAGCGGCCACCGCCGACGCGCTTCACGGAGGATTCGGCGGAACTCTCGCCGGCGGCACCCATCACGCGTTTCCCAGCGAAGGCTCTGGATTCTGCGTATTCAACGATGTCGCGATCGCGGTGCGCTCCTTGCGTGCGCGCGGCGATACGCGACGCGTCGCCGTGGTGGATCTGGACGTCCATCAGGGCGACGGAACCGCGCAGTTCTTCGAAAATGATCCGACCGTCCTGACGCTCTCGTTGCACGGTGCAAACAATTTTCCGTTCCGCAAACAGCGCAGCACGATCGATGTCGAGCTGCCCGATAAGACAACGGACGCGGCCTACCTGGACGCGCTACGCTCCGTGCTCCCTCGAGTATGGGAGTTCGAACCCGCCCTGGTGTTCTACTTATCCGGCGTCGACGCGCTGGAAAGCGACGTCCTCGGCCGGCTTTCACTAACCCCAGAAGGACTGAAACACCGGGATCGCCTGGTGATCGACGCCGTGCATCAGCGCGCGATTCCCCTGGTGATCACTTTGGGCGGAGGCTATTCAGATCCAATCGAATTGACCGCCGAATCGCACGCCAATACATTCCGCGTGGCGGCTGACATTCTGGCCGCAGATGCACGCAGATAAACGCGGATAAGAAATAATTTAATCTGCATCCATCCGCGTTCATCTGCGGCCATTACCGCAGCCGGCACTGGGCGACTGCGTGCCGCCAGCCGGCGAAGAGCGTCTCGCGCTGATCCGTCGACATCCCCGGCTCGAACACGCGTTCGGATTTCCAGAAGCGCTCCAGTTCGGCCAGGTTCTTGAAAAAGCCCGTGGCCAGCCCCGCAAGATATGCTGCGCCGAGCGCGGTCGTTTCGATGTCCGCCGGCCGCACGATCGGGCTGCCCAGAATGTCGGCCTGAAATTGCATCAGGAAATTATTGGCAGTCGCTCCGCCGTCGACGCGGAGTTCCTTCAGCTTGTGTCCGCTGTCGGCTTCCATCGCTTCCACCAGCTCGCGGGTCTGATACGCGATGCTCTCGAGTGTCGCCCGAACCAAACGCGCGCGATCCGTTCCCGCCGTGATTCCCGTGAGGATCCCGCGCGCCGAGGAATCCCAGTGCGGCGCCCCCAATCCGACGAACGCGGGAACCACGTACGCTCCGCCGGTGTCAGGCACGGACTGCGCCAGCGCTTCCGATTCGGCCGCGGTCGAGATGATCTGCATCTTGTCGCGCAGCCACTGAACGGCCGCTCCGGCGATGAACACGCTGCCTTCGACGGCGAACTGTGGCGTCGTGTCCGGCGACGCCGCGCGCGTGGCGAGCAGCCGGTGTTTCGAGACCGGAGCGTGCTCGCCGGAATGCATCAGGGCGAAACATCCGGTTCCGTATGTGTTTTTCGAAAGGCCTGGACGAAAGCAGGCTTGACCGAACAGGGCCGCTTGCTGATCGCCCCCGATTCCGGCAATGGGGATTTCGGCTCCAAAATGCTCGGCCGCCGCCATCCCGCAGACGCCGCTCGAGGGAACGATCATGGGCAGCATTTCGAGGGGCAGGCCGAAGATGGACAGAAGCTCGTGGTCCCAATCGCCGGTCGAAAGATTCATCAGCATCGTCCGCGACGCATTCGTCGGATCGGTCGCGTGGACCCGCCCGTTCGTCAGCTTCCAGATCAGCCAGGTGTCGACGTTGCCAAAAACGACGTCTTGCGGCTTGACCGCTGTGTTATCCAAAATCCAGCGGATCTTGCTGCCTGAGAAATAGGCATCGATCACCAGTCCAGTCTTGCGCTCGATGAGTTCGCGCGGCTGCAGAGCGTCGCACCAGGCAGCCGTGCGGCGGCATTGCCACACGATCGCGGGCGCAACCGGCTGGCCCGTTTTCCGGTCCCAAACGACCGTGGTTTCGCGCTGATTCGTGATTCCGATCGCCGCGATTTCGGAAGCGTTCACATTCGCCGCGGCAAGCGTGCGCCGGGTCGCCTCAAGCTGCGCGGACCAGATCGCGTTCGCGTCCTGCTCGACCCATCCGGAATGGGGATAAACGCACTCGACCGGCGACGACTCCATCGCGATCCGCCGGCCCTCCTCGTTGTAAAGAGCGGCGCGCGCGCTGGTGGTTCCTTCATCGAGAGCGAGTACGAATGGCACCCTCGCATTATCCCTCGCATTACAATCACTCGCTACAATAAAAGAACATGTTCTTTCGCCGCGCAGTGCCTCACAAATTCACCTTCGATGAACGCATCGCGAACCTGAAGGAGTTCAAGTTCGAGACCAGGCGCGAAGCCGCGGGTCGTGTGCTCGTTACCCGCGACGGATGCGGCGCAATCGTCGAGGACGCGGGCAACGGCGATATGCAGATCGGCAAAGCGGGAGTAATAGTCGGCGGCGAGATCGCCCTGCTGGTCAGCCGCGGCTATCAGATGTTCCTCCATGCGCCTTCAGGACGCGAAGTGCCGGCCTTGGCCTCCCACCTGAAGAAACTGCACGCCTTCGATGAGGATTTACGCGAAGGCCTTGGCCTCACGAGTTTGTACAATCTTTCCCTGGGCACCACCAGCGATGAGCATCTCTACGACCGGGTCGAGGAACGCGACGCCGGCCCTCACCATCATCCCTGGGAAAAATAACCTTCGTAACCGACCCGTGGACGCAGCCGTCGTGATATAAAGACATGGCACACGTGAGGCCGCTGCTTTTCATCACGCTGCTGGGGCTTGCAGAACCGTTGTTCTGCGCCGAACCTAACGTTACACCGCAGCCCACACTGCTCGACACTGGATTTCGGCAGATGTACGATCTGCAGTTCGACTCCGCCCATCGAACCTTCGGGGAATGGATGCGTCTGCATCCGGACGATCCCATGGGCCCGGTTTCCGATGCCGCCGGCTATCTGTTTTCCGAGTTGGACCGTTTGCACATCTTGCAATCCGAGTTCTTTCTGCACGACGATGCGTTCGCCAGTCGAAAAAAGCCGGTAGCCGACCCGGCGCTAAAAGCCAAGTTCGACGCGGCTCTCGGGCAGTCGCAGCAGCTCTCGGACCGGGCCTTGCAGCGCGACCCGCAGAACCAGGACGCGCAATTCTCGGCGCTCATGCGATTGGGCCTGCGCTCCGATTATCTGGCCTTGATTGAAAAACGATATTTGGCCTCTTTGAGCGATGTGAAAACCAGCCGCGCCATCGCGGAGAAGCTGATTGCCGCGAATCCCAACTATTGCGACGCGTATCTCGCCATCGGCGTCGAAAATTATCTGTTGAGTCTGAAACCCGCTCCTCTGCGCTGGCTGTTGCGCGCCGGCGGCGCCGAGACCGACAAAGATCGCGGCATCCAGAATCTCTCGCTGACGGCCGAGCGCGGGCATTATCTGCTCCCTTACGCGCGCGTCTTGCTGGCCGTGGCGGCCTTGCGCGACAAAAATGTCAACCGCGCCAAAGAGCTGCTTGAAGGCCTCATGCGAGAGTTCCCGCACAATCCCCTGTATGCGCAGGAACTGACGCGTTTGCGCTAACGCGCCTCAAACCCCGTATCATCTTACAATGTCCATTTTTCGCGAGAATGTTCTCGCCGGGAAGACTGCGTTTGTAACCGGCGGCGGAAGCGGCATCGGACAAAGAATAGCCGAACGTTTCGCCGAGCATGGCGCGAACGTCATGCTGGTTGGACGCAAACAGGAGAAGCTGGATGCCGCCGCGGACGCGATTCGAGCCCGCGGAGGCACAGCCGCCGCGCACGCCGCCGACGTTCGCGATTATGCCGGCGTCGCGGATGCGTTGAAAGACGCGCACACCCGGTTCGGCGGCATCGATATCGTCGTGTGCGGCGCCGCCGGGAATTTTCCCGCGCCCGTCCTGGGAATGTCGGCCAACGGATTCAAGGCCGTGGTCGACATCGATCTGCTCGGAACATTCAATACCTGCCGGGCAGCCTACGAATTCCTGCGCAAACCCGGCGCATCCGTACTGGCCATTTCCGCGAGCTTCGCCTTCCAGCCCACCGCGCAGCAGGCCCATGTCGGAGCCGCCAAGGCAGGCGTCGATATTCTGATCAAGACCTTGGCAATCGAGTGGGGTCCGGCCGGAATTCGCTGCAATTGCGTGACTCCCGGGCCGACCGATGACACGGAAGGCATGCGGCGCCTCGCCCCCGACGAAGAGAGCCGCAAGCGCGTGGAACGCGGCGTCCCCTTGCGGCGATTCGGCACCAAAGACGAGCTCGCGGACCTGGCCCTGTTCCTATGCTCGGATGCAGCTCGATTCATCACCGGCGGAATCTATTTGTGCGATGGCGGAATGTCCCTTTCGCGCCCCACCGATTGGTTGCAGGCGTAGATTGTTTACAGGGGTAGAATAGGACAAACGTGGCGACCACAGCGGCGAAGCCTGCCCTTCTTCGACAACTCGGCGTAACCAGCGCCAGCGCTCTCGTCGTATCGAGCATGATCGGCGTGGGAATTTTCGGCACGACCGGATTTCTCGCCGGTGACTTAGGCGCGCCCGGCCTCGTCTTGTGGATCTGGGTGGTCGGCGCGCTGTGCGCGTTGTTCGGGGCGATGTGCTATTCCGAATTGGGCCTGAACCTTCCCAGCTCCGGCGGCGAATACGTTTACCTCACCCGCGCCTATGGTCCGACCTGGGGCTTCATGACCGGCTGGGTGTCCTTCTTTGCCGGTTTCTCCGCGCCCATCGCCGGCGCCGCGCTGGCCTTCGCGGATTATCTGGGCCATGTGTGCAAAGCCTGCGGGCAGGAACAGCCGCACGTGCTGTTCGGCTCCGGCGACTGGAGGCTTGAATTAGGCAAGCCGCAGTTCTTCGCCTGCGCGCTGGTGCTGGTGTGCACCATTCTGAACCTGCTCGGGCTTCAGCGCGCATCCCGTACGCAAAACGTCCTGACGGCCGCCAAGGTCGTAATCCTGGTCGCGTTCGTCGTCCTCGCGCTCGCAATGGGGCAGGGAAGCTGGCAGAATTTTTCGATGTCGACCCCCCGCACCTCGACCATGCCCCTGCCGGAACAATTCGCCATCAGTCTGTTCTTTATCTATCTGTCCTACAGCGGATGGAACGCAGCAACCTATGTAGCCGAGGAGTTAAAACAGCCCGCCCGCACCCTGCCGCGCGCGCTCGCGTTGGGAACACTTCTGGTCGCCGTGCTGTATCTGGGGCTCAACGTAGTCTTCATCTACGCAATGCCGCTGGCAACCATGAAAGGCGAAGTCGCTGTGGGCGCGCTGGCCGCCTCGCATCTGTTCGGCCCCGGCATCGCCGGAATCTTTGCCGCGCTGATGGCGCTATCTCTGATGGCCACGGTCAACGCGCAGGTCATCACCGGCCCGCGCGTCTATTACGCGATGGCGAAGAACGGAGCATTCCTGGCATCGGCTGCGAAAGTGCATCCCAAGTGGCACACACCGTGGGTCGCAATCATCGCGCAGGGCGTCTGCACGATGTTGATGACCATGACGCCTTTCCGCGAACTGCTCAGCTACGTCGGCTTCACCTTGAGCTTTTTCACGGCAATGGGAGTCGCGTCGCTCTTCTATTTCCGCCGCCAACCCGGCTGGCGGAAACTGAGCATAGTAAGTTTCGCGTGGCCGCTGATGCCGATCCTGTTTCTGATCCCGGCGCTATGGATGGTAATTTTCGGAATTCAGCAGAAGCCCTACGTATCCTTGGCCGCCCTCCTGACCATGATCACCGGAGCCCTGGTCTACCACTTCCGCATCCGCTCCCAGCCGCCGGTGATTGAAACCTACTGATGGTCGTGGTGTAGAATGACGTTAACGGCGCTATCGTCTAACGGTTAGGACGGAGCCCTCTCAAGGCTTAAATACGGGTTCGATTCCCGTTAGCGCTACCATCTATCGCGTTTAGTTTCAGAAAGATATAAGCTTGTCATCCAAGTGCAATGTCACCCGATGTCACACGAGTGCAGCGCGCCGACACTGCAAGTC
>DATGGL010000170.1:0-17192 GCA_035308605.1 Bryobacteraceae bacterium | reverse complement strand
GGCTATGTGCGTCAGGGCGCGATTCGCAATCCTGACACCGAGCCGCGAACGCCAGTGAGTGGGTCCCGACGCCTTTTCGCGAACACCGATCAGGGGGAGCTGGGGGACTGGAGAGACGTCAGGGCCCGCTTGCTGGCGCGCGCGGCTCAGTGCGGGTTATGTGCGCCAGGGCGCGATTCGTAATCCTGACACCGAGCCGCGAACGCCAGTGAGTGGGTCCTGATGCCCTACCGCGAACACGGGTCGGTGAGGGACTACAGGATGTTGATCGCTCGGGCGGCGAGGATTGCAATGGTGGTGAGGGAAATTGTCGCCTGGATCATCATCAAGCCCTTCGCCCAGCGGGAGAGTACCGGTACATCGGTGGGCGAAAAGGCGGTACTGGTGTTGAATGCGAGGAACAGGTAGTCGACGAATCCGGGACGCCAGTTTTCCTCACCCATCTCACGTTTGAGCTCGGGGTCGAGCAGCATTTGCGGGAAAAGGAACGCGCCGTCCGTATGCGAGCCCCGAAGGTCCCGCTGATGCGGGCCGCCGGCGTCCAGCCGCCAATACCAGCAGGCGAACACCAGCAGGTTCGTGATCCACAAGGCCGATGCGGCCACAAGTAATTGTGCCGGTGTTTCTTTGTGGGCAGGCAGGCGCGAGACCAGCAGGGTCAGCGATACGATCAGCGCGAGCGTCACGACGCCGCTGACAGCGTAACCGAAGATCTGGCCCACAACCCACCTGGGCGTATGGCTGAACATCACGGTGGGCACCGAGAATGCGACCACCAGCGCTAACACCAGCCAATCCGGGCCCACAGTCAGATCGGACGGCATCGCCCAGTACAAACCTCCGATCGCCATCAAGGCGATCAGAACCGGCCAGCGGGCTTCGTTTCTCCGAATGGTTGCCTGGGACATCTCTTCCTATTCTGCCCTTTAATTCCAGTACGAAACGCAATCAAGTAATAATCGCGCAAACTCTTCGCCGTAGTAGACTGGGAACCCATGAGCCCTGCAGATCAGTGGTATTACCTGGTCGGATCGGAAACACGAGGACCTGTGGGGTCCACGCAGATCGCCCAATTGATCAAGGGCGGGTCGCTCAACGCGTCGACACAGGTGGCGCAGGCCGGTTGGCCAAATTGGAGCCCGGCGTCGCAGGCTTTGTCGCATCTCTTGTCGCAACAGCCGGTAATGCCACAGCCGGTTCAGCAAAACGCGGCCGCACAAGCTGCGGCTCCCATGGTCGTCGATACGCCGATCTACGCGATCAAAGTACAGTGTGTCTCGGGCCCGGACGCCGGCAAAGCCTACATGATCGGAGCCGCCGAGGTTTCGCTCGGACGCGTCTCAGGAATCGGGCAATCCGATCCGCAGGTCGCCGAGAATCACGTCGTACTTTCCTGGCAGAACAACGTCCTGCACTTTCGGACGTTCTCCGGAGCCCGGCTGCGCGTCGCCGGCGTGGATGTTACGCAAGGGTCGCTGTCGAACGGCCAGCAGTTTCAGTTAGGCGCATCCACGTGGCAGGTGGGCAGCGCGCCGGTCGAGCTGACGAATCTGCTCGGGTCCCTGGCTTCGAGGTTAAACAAGCTGACGAGTACGGAGAAACTCGAAGGCTTCAGCCTGACCTCGATGTTTTCCGAAGTGTTCAAGGCTCGCAAGCCGGGCGAGATCGAGGATTACTTTGTCGTCGGAACCACCAAGACCACGCCGCCGCTGGACGAGGTTCAGACCGGGTGGCCGAAGCCGTGGTTCTTCATGCGAGTGCTGATTTTCATGCTCGCGGTGTATTTCATTTTTTCGAAGACCATCGATGTGTTCGGAAATCCGCACCTGGTTCCGGGGCTGATGGTGATGGGCTCGCTCGCGGCGCCGCTCGCAACCGCGATCCTGTTCTGGGAGTTGAACACTCCTCGAAATGTCAGTTTCGTTCAAGTCCTGGTGATGGTCTGCCTGGGAGGCGTGATTTCGTTGCTAGGGGCGGACGTGGCGGGAAGCATTTCGACGCTCGGGTGGCTGGGCGATCCGGCCGCGGGGATCGAAGAAGAAGTGGTGAAGCTGGTCGCCGTGATTCTGGTGGCTCGCAACATCAAGCATAAGTACATCCTGAACGGGATGGTTTTCGGAGCCGCGATCGGCTGCGGTTTCGCCGCGTTCGAGACCGCTGGCTATTCGTTCTTCAACGGATTCCTGAGCGGCTACATGATCGATTTGCTGAAGCACACCGATGTTCTGGGGAAGATCAAGAGCATCGACGACATACGCTCGGTGGCCGGCGCGCTCGCTTCGAACGCTTATCCGGTGATGTTCAGCATCATCGAATCGCGCTCGTATCTCGCGCCTTTCGGGCACGTCGCGTGGACGGCGATCACGGCCGGCGCATTGTGGAGAGTAAAAGGCGCCAATCCGTTCAACATTAAGATGCTGATCGATCCGGCGTTTCTGCGAACCTTCGCGATTCCGGTGGTGCTGCACATGTTGTGGGACACCGACCTGGTGCAGAATCAAAGCACCCTCGTCCGCAATGCGATCCTGATTCTGCTTGGGTTTATAGCCTGGTATGTCGCGTTTCTTCTGGTGCAGCAAGGCTTGAAGCAAATCAAGGAAGCGCAGCTTGCCCAGACACGCACTGAGTACACGCGCACGCAACAGATTCTTACCACCAGCGGACGATTTCGCGCCGGCCTCGCGCGGCATTGAACCTTAACGGGGCGTTGAAGCGCTCTGGCGGACGTGCTCCTTCCAGGTTTCCGCAAAATTCACAAATGCCG
The DNA here is from genome assembly GCA_035308605.1 of Bryobacteraceae bacterium. Lineage (GTDB taxonomy): Bacteria > Acidobacteriota > Terriglobia > Bryobacterales > Bryobacteraceae > Palsa-187. Next base: position 14,428 of record DATGGL010000170.1, on the reverse strand, counting down.
TAAGTTTTCCACGGCCGAGAATCATCCGTACCAATTCTATTGCGGCCCAGACGAAATATGCCGCCGTTACGGCTCGGGCCGCCGCCGGATGGAAGAAGGGAACGAAAAACAGCAGGAATAAGACGGTCGCTTCCCACCAAGTCAATTCCATGTTGATGAGAAACATCAGTCCGACCAGCGCCTGTCCGAGCGTCATCAACAATTCGAGCTTCTGCTCGCCGTCGAACTGGATCGCCGTGGGGCTGCCCACGCTGAGGGAAAGGACGATCGGCAGCATCGCGACGAGCAGCGTCCACTGATTGATGTTGCTGGAAACCATGTTCATCAGCGCCATCGGCGCGCGTTCCACGGTCCGCGCGAAATAGATGGTGGAAGCCACTTCCGGGAACTCGGAGACCAGCGGCGCCACCCATTGGATGAATACGAAGCTCGGCACGCCCATCAGGGTTGCCAGCGCCAGCAAGCTGGCGAGAAACGGTTCGGCCGCATAATAGATGAGAAAACCGCCGGCAGCGAATAACGCGGTGATCATGGTCACCCGAAGGACTTTCGGAGACTTGACGATCGTGCGGGGTACCACCTCCAGATCCTCAATCGACTCGGACTGCTCCGGCGGAAGCTTCGTCAGAATGATCAGATAGGCGGCGTAGATCACAATCAATACGGCGCCGTCGTAGATGGTCAGCGTTCCCTTTGCCGAGACGATGGCTATGTAGATCAGCGGCACCAGGAGGCCGACGACCTCCACGGAATGGTGGCGATGCAACCGGATCGCGTTCAGAGGCTTGCCATTCTCCCGCCGGTGGGACATCGCGGCGGTGAAAAAGATCACGGGCCAACCCAAACCCGTCAGCAGGCGGAGCGCGCCGGTCAGATTTGCAAGCAGCAGCGGCACCTGTTGTTTCCAAGCCAGAACCGCCTCCACAGCGAATTCGGGCAAGGTCTGCATCCACGCGAGAATCGCCAGGGCGAATCCTTGCGCCACGAAGTACTGGGCAGATTCGGCAGCCCAGGCGATCATCAGAGCCGAGAGCAGAATCGCCGGCGCGGTCCAAAGAATAGTGGATGGGCTGGTGGAATGAATGGGAGCCGCGAAAAACAGGAATAAAAAGAAAACCGGGTAGACGTTCCGTTGGGGCAACAGGCCCATGGTACAACGAACTTATGCCCAGTTTTCGCGTAGAGACCGCGCAGCGCGCCTACGACGCCATCGTGGAGCGCGGATGTCTCCGCCGGGTGAATGAGTTTCTGCCGCCGCGCGCGGGCAAGGTGTTCGCGGTCACGACGGAGGATGTCTGGGGTCTTCATGGTGCGGCGATGGCGTCGCACGCCGATGAAGTCCTGTTTTTCCCCGGCGGCGAATCGCGCAAGCGGATGGCGGAGGTGGAAGCCCTCGCCGAGAAGATGATCGCAGGCGGAGCCGATCGGTCGAGCGTGGTCATCGCGTTTGGCGGCGGCATCGTTAACGATGTCACCGGGTTCCTTGCCGCGGTTTTCATGCGCGGCATTCCTGTGATTCAGGTTCCCACCACGCTGCTGGCTCAAGTAGATGCGGCCGTCGGCGGCAAGACCGGCGTGAATCTGGTCTCCGGGAAGAATCTGGTCGGCAGCTTTCATCAGCCGCTGGTGGTTCTAATCGATCCAAACGTTCTGGCGACCCTGCCGGAGCGCGAGTATCGGGCCGGGCTGTACGAAATCATCAAGTGTGGAATCATCCGGGACGCTGCGCTGTTCGAAGTCCTGGATGGGTGCTCGGCGAGTGTTCAGGCGAAGACTCCGGAGGTGGTGGACCGGATCATCGCCGATGCCGTCCGCATTAAAGCCGAGGTCGTATCAGCCGACGAACGGGAGGGCGATCTGCGCCGCATCCTGAATTTCGGGCACACTGTCGGCCACGCCCTGGAAGCGGAAACCCGATACACTCGATTTCTCCATGGAGAAGCTGTGGCGTTTGGCATGCGCGCCGCGACCAATCTCGCGCAACTCACCGGCGACCTGGCGCCGGCGGATCGCGCGATCATCGAACGAGTGATCGCCAAATATGGGGAGATCCCTGCCCGGGACGGCATTAGCGCAGCGGCTTTGTTCTCTCACCTCGCCGCAGACAAAAAGACGATACAAGGCAAAGTTCATTTTGTTCTCCCCGTTCGGATCGGCGAAGTGCGGATCGCCTCCGGCATCGAAGATCGACTGGTCCTCGAAGCCATCGAGATGGCGCTGGCATGACGGGAACCACTCCACACGGAGTCACGGGCGAGCAAGCTACCTCGCGCTGGGTGCGCGGCATGTTCGGCCGCATCGCGGGGCGATACGATCTGTTGAATCACCTCTTGTCGTTCAATCTCGACAAGCGTTGGCGCGCCAGGGCAGTGGATCGCGTTGCCGCGATCCTGGAGCGCCCAGGGGCGCGAGCTCTCGATCTGTGTTGCGGCACCGGCGACGTCCTTTTCGCTCTGGAGAAGCGCGGAAACGCGATTACGCTTGGAAGCGATTTTTGCCATCCCATGCTGATCCAAGCGCGGCGAAAAGTGGTCTCGCCGTTGTTTGAAGGCGATGCCCTGGCCCTTCCACTGGTCGACAATTCCCTCGATCTCATCACCGTTGCCTTCGGGTTTCGCAATCTTGCGAATTACGGCCGGGGTCTGGAGGAGTTGCTGCGCGTGCTGAAACCGGGCGGAACGCTCGCGATTCTCGAATTCTCGCAGCCGACGAATCCCGCGTTCGCTGCTCTGTATGGGTTCTTCTCCACCCGCGTGCTTCCGTGGATCGGAGGCATCATCTCCGGCTCACGGGAAGCCTATTCGTACCTTCCTGAATCGATCCGAAAATTCCCGGGGGCTGAAAAACTCGCGTCGGAGATGCGAGCAGCCGGATTCAATGCCGTCGAGTTCGATCGCATGACGGGTGGAACGGTGGCCCTACACCTCGCGCGGAAGTAGTTGGCAGCAGCGAAACGGTAGCGCATCTCGCGCCAGATCTGGCGATCAACTAAGATTAACGCCGGCAAAAGTCGTAGTCTTGGCGAGATCGCGTCGTAAAGGCGCGCGCAATCTCTGGCTAGGCCGGAGGAGTTGTTTCCCTCCAGCCTGCCGCGGGGATTGTGAAGTAGAACGTCGAGCCCTTTTCAGGTTCGGATTCAACCCAGATCCGCCCCCCGGCCCGCTCAACGATGCGCTGACAGATCGCAAGACCCATGCCCGTTCCAGGATGCTGAGAAGCAGTGTGGAGACGTTTAAAGACGCCGAAGATTTGCTCCTTGAACTGTGGCTCGATGCCGATTCCGTTGTCCTGCACTGAGAACAGCCAATTCCTGTCCTGCAAAGCCGCTGCGATCTTTATGCGCGGCACGCCATTCCGGTAACGAATCGCGTTTCCGATCAGATTTTGAAAGAGCTGTTCCAGTTGAAATTCGTGCATTCGGACCCGGGGGAGCTCGGTGGCGGTGATGGAGGCGCCACTCTCCTCGATGGCGGCCTGCAGGTTCAGGAGGGTCTTACTCAGGACTTCGCCAGCCTCTATTTCTTCGACCGGTGGATTGTATGTCGCTGATACTTCCATATAGGTCCTGAGGCCCCGCAACAGGTCGTCCATCCGGGTCGCGCCCTCGACGGTGTGACGGATAAACTCGTCACCGACCTGCCCTAATTGCCCGCCAAACCTCTGTTGGAGCAGCTCGCTGTAGACCCGCAACGCTCGCAGCGGCTCCTGAAGATCGTGCGAGGCTGAATAAGCGAATAGCTGCAGGTCGGCATTGGCCTGGTGGAGCGCCGCGTTGGCTACTTGCAGGGCTCGTTCCTGCCGGAAGCGTTCGGTGATATCGCGCGCTATCTTCGAGGCGCCGACGACCATTCCCTGGGGATCTTTCACCGGTGAAATCGTCAGCGAGATGTTCAGCCGCGTTCCGTCTTTGCGTACGCGAATCGTCTCAAAATGGTCAACGCGCTCGCCGCGCCTAAGCCGGGCGAGAATCCTAGGCTCCTCATCAACATGCTCAGGAGGGATCAAAATGTTAATCGACTTGCCGATGACTTCGGCCGCCGTGTAGCCAAACAGGCGTTCCGCTCCCTGGTTCCAGCTCATAATGATGCCTTCAAGGTTTTTGCTCACGATGGCGTCGTCCGACGACTCGACGATCGATGCAAGCAGGCTGGCATTTCGTTCGGCTCGTCTTGCGGCTTCGATCGCCTCGCGGCGAAAGCGAGACATCTTCAAATGCGAGTCGACCAGCGCATGGAGCTCGCGCGCGCTGAATGGCTTGATCAGATAATCGTCGGCCTTTGCCTCCATAGCTTCGATCCGCGCCTCTTCCCCGGCCCGCGCGGAGAGCAGTATGACGGGAACCTCGGAAAGTTGCGGATCGGCGCGCAGCTCACGGATCAGCCCGAGGCCATCCAGCTTCGGCATCATGACATCGCTCACCACCAAATCCGGCTTGCGGGCCCGCGCGGCCTCCAGAGCTGCCTCGCCGTCGGGGACCGCCGCTACGTCGAACCGGTCTCCCAGCAGCCGGCGCACGTACGCTCGCATGTCGGCATTGTCATCCGCCCAGACAATGCGAGGCTGCTCGTTCAACTGCTGTGCCCCGACATCAGGACGATCCGCGTCCTGGCCATCGCGTTGCGGCTCGTCCGGCAGCCATCGCGAGGCTTCCTCGACGAAGGCCGCCGGCGTCACAGAGTTCGACTCACCATCGTGCGCCGCGCCGATGCGATCTGGATCAAGCCCGGCCTCTATGCGGGAGAAATCGAGCATGGTGTTGACGAGCTTCAGAAGCCGCAGGGCGTTGCGGTGCGAAACGGCCAGACTGGCGGCAGCCCCCGGGGGGAGGATGCCCAGGCTGTTCGACAGAGCGTCTTCGAGCGGCCCGAGCATCAGAGTCAGCGGCGTCCGGAATTCGTGGCTCACCTTCGAGAGGAACGCTGTTTTCTCCCGGTCGATTTCGGCGAGCGCCTCCGCGCGCTTGCGCTCCTCCTCATACACGTGCGCGTTTGCAATAGCGTTCCCAATCTGAGTCGCCGCGAGCTCAAGGAAATTCTGATACCCCTCGTCGAATTGAAGTCTGGAACTCAGGCCAGCAATCAAGAAACCGGCCGTCTGGCGAGCGGCGTGAGAGCGGATGGGGACAATAGCGGCGCGTTGCGGCGGATCGGGCCACGGGCCGGGCGGTACCCTAACGAATCTTGAGGACAGATCCTTGACCACTTGCACTTGTCCTGTACGATGCGCCACGGCAAGGGGCCACGGCGCGCTTTCGCCGCTCGCATCGTCAAGATGGATAACAGCCGGCTCTATGTCCGAGCCCTGGTCAGATCCGCAGGAAGCAGCAAGACGGGCCTGAGTGCCCGACGCGTCGACGACATAGAGCAGAGCGAAGGGAATGTCTTTGTTATGCGGCCTCACCATTGCCGCGGAGATCACACAGGCGTCCGCAGCCGTCCTGGCTTCCGCCGCGCGTGCCCCGAGGTCGCGCAAGACGGTGATGCGCCGCTGGCCCACGACCTTTTCGGTGATTTCATGCACGGTGGCGAGCACGCCGCCAATTCCGCCGGGCGCTGTGTCGTCCGGCACGGCGCTATGGGCAACCGTGAAATGGGTTTCCTCGATGAATCCAGCCCGGTTGATCTGGAGCTCAATATCCTCGCTCCATGTGGCCGGACCGCCCTTGAATGGCGTGTCGATCAGGGGCTTCAGGATGTCCCAGATTTCGGACCAACAATCGCGCACGGGCTTTCCAAGGCCCCACGGGTGTTTGCGCCCCAGAATAGGGCGGTAGGCATCGTTATAGATCGAGATATATTCCGGCCCCCACCAAAGGAGCTGGGGAAAACGGTTCGCCAGAAGAATCGGCACTATTGTACGAAGCGCGGGCGACCAGTGCTCTGGCGCTCCGAGAGGCGTGGCAGCCCAGTCCAGCGAGCGGACGAGTTCGCCCATCTTGCCGGCGGCCACCAGGTCATCGAGCGCGGGGTTTGGAGCAGGAGCGCCCGACATGATTACCCACCGCCAGGCACTCTCTTCAGAGCCATGTCCCTACGATACACCGCACTTGCACGCAACGCCTACACATTACCCTCCGAGGCGGCTTTGGGTCGCACCTTTGCGCGCTCCGTCGCTTGGCCGAAGATGACTCAGGTTTCCGTCAAGTCACAAAGGTCGGCAACGTCCGCCTGAGGCGCCTTTGAGCGCCGGGCGACGGAGGAGGACTCTCACTGAGGACCTTCTAAGTGCAGCTTGGCTAGTTTGGCGGCTTCTTCTGGATTCTTCCCGTCCTGCCGCGCGACAATGTAGGCGGCGTACCACCCCGACCAATGGTGCTTCGGGGCGGTTGGTTCGTACGCGCCATGATGCTGCTCCGTCTCAATCAAAAGCTCTGTCAGCGTCGAGACGTCCAGATTGCTGAGTCCGCGGCCGGGCAAGCGCGTTGTGATCTCCTGAATTAGCCAGGTGTTGCCAGCCGGGTCGTTGAACGTGGCAAAGGAAAAGTAGCTGCGGTGACCGGGGTCCGGCCCACTGACGCGGCCGCTGCTTTCGGGACGGAATTGAGCTCCCGGTTTCGAAGTATGGAACACCTCACTGACCTCGACACCGAGGGTAATGAGCTGTTTGCGAGCAGCTTCAACGTTGGAAACGATCAGGTAGAGACCTTGGGCAGAGCCCGGCGCGGCCGTCGTCATGTTCGTGCCGAATTGAACCGAGCACCCCGAACCGGGGGGCGTGAATTGCACGACGCGAAATCCGTTGTCGAACGGGAAGTCTGCATCGAGCCTCCATCCAAGCTTCGTGTAAAACGCTTTAGAGCGATCAACATCCGCGACTGGAATGACGATCACCTCCAACTTCATCTCCACGCTCGCGGCACTTTCGTCGCGGACCGGTTCATTGTTGGGCGCAGTAGAGCTTGCCATTCTTTCTCCTGTGAATTCCCTTAAATCGAAAGTTAGAGTTCTTGAAAGACTCGTACTAGGCGGGGACCAACTGCTGTCCGCCGTCGATATCGTAGGTTGCACCGGTCAGGGCGGTGTTGGTCATAATGTGTACGGCGAGCGCCGCCACATCCGCCGGTCCGACCACGCGTCCGATGGGAAGCGTTGTGCGAAGCTGGGTGCGACGTTTTTCGAGCTGATCGCCCAGCAGTTCCGCGGACAGCGGCGTGTCCACGAATCCCGCGGCGATGAGGTTGACTCGCACGGGCGCGATTTCAAGCGCCAGGTTCGCCGTGAGGGCGGGGAGCGCGGCGGTTACCGCGCCGGCAATGCTCATGCCTATCGCCGGCCGTCGACCACCGGTGCCGCCCATGAAAATCAGCGTTCCTCCCGGCCGCACTTTGCTGGCCGCGTTGCGCGCCACGTAAAGCGCTTGCGAGAGGTGTTCGCCGATGAGATCGCGAATCTTCGCGAAGTCCATGTCGGCGAGGCGTCCATAGTATGGCCGGCCGGCTGTCACCATCACGTGGTCGATTTTGGGGAGGTCACGAAAGAACCGATCGAGAGCGACAGGATCGGTGGCGTCGAAGGCCGCGCTACTCAGGGCGCCAACCTCACTGGCAGCGTGCTGGAGGCGCTCGGCATTCCGACCCGTGAGGATCAGTTCGGCCCCTTCTGAACGCGCGCGACGCGCCGTTTCGAATCCGATGCCGGAGCTGCCGCCGATCACGACAACGGTCTGCCCAAGAAGTTCCGGTTCACGGTGGGTAGGAAGAGTTACCGTGCTCATCGTTCCTCCGATTCGACGAGTAGCTATGAAAACAGACGTTTAAAGTTGGTATACGGCCCGGCGCGTCGTTCATTATACCCGGAGATAGCCGGACCGCTCCCAGGTCATCTCAGCTTTACGCAGGTCGTTCTCAATCGGCCGCACTTGTTCCTGCGCGCGCTGTGCGTGCTGCTTACGTCTTGTCCCGTTCGACAGAGGGCCATTTGGCGGCGGGGCTTATGGAATCGCGCGGGGAATGCGATTCTCCGGCGTGACGGGCGCCAGATCCTGCGGCCAGCGCCATTGAACCCGATCATCATCGTCCAGCGCTACCGAAAGCGTCATCTCTTTGTGATCGCGGATCACTACCATCGGGATCGACTTGCCGTGCATCGAGCGAATGCGGCCAGAAATATCGGATGGAGCCGCCACCTTCGCGTCGTCGATTTTCGTGATTACGTCGCCAGCCTTGATGCCCGCTTTTTCGGCGGGTGAACTCTTGGTCACCGATCGCACCAGCACGCCTTCCTTGACGCCGAAATACTCGGCCAGTTGCCCGTCCAGCGTTTCGCATTCGATTCCGAGCACGGAACTCCGCCATGACATGAAGCTGCGGGGAATGTCGGGCATCTGAAACTCAAAACGCTGCATGGGGACCGGCATCCCCTGCGGTAACCCAGGGGCCAAGCCTGGGAATTGCGTGGGGTGGCGCATACCGACCTTCGCCATCATCACCTGGGGCGCGCCACCGCGGACGATGTCGAGTTTCACTTCACGTCCCGCAGGAGTCTCACGCACCAGCCGGGAAAACTGTTCCATTCCTTCGACATGCTGGCCGTTGTACTGGAGGATTACGTCGCCCACCTTGATCCCCGCGTGATCCGCCGGGCTGTCCGGTTCGACGCGCGTGACCTCTACGCCGGCTTCTTGTTGCAGCTTTAACGCTTTCGACCGTTCGCTATCGATTTCCTGAACCATCACGCCGATGAAGCTTGACCCGGCCGCTGCCACTTTCATGACTTTCGGCGCCGGATTCGGCGTCTGTCCTGTCACCAAAGGAACCAACCCTGCGATTCCCGACATGACCAAAACCATCGTCCTCATACCACTCGACTCCTACTTCAATTTTCTTACGTAGATGATCCCGCCCGACGTATCCAGCGTCAGTAGCGGACCACCCCCGTTGATCGATCCTTCAAATACCAGCGGCTGGCGGTGCATGGCGGCGGTCTTCGCGTGCAGTTCCGAGAAATCGGAGATGATGCGCGGATTGCCGCCGGTATCGTTTCTCGCGAGCACCGACAACGCAAGATTAGACGGAATCAGAAGTGTAATGTCACCCGCGCCGGCCACCAGCGAAGAGTCTTCCACGCGCGCGCCTGCCAGGATCTCCGCCAGAATACTGCCCATCGCGGTTTGCAGGCGCAATGGACCGGAACCGGTCTTTACGCGGATCGCTCCCGCGGCCGACTGGCACTTCACGCCCTGCGCCGATCCGATCTGAATCGATCCGCCGCGCGTATCGGCCAGAACCAGGCCGCCGGCCTGAAAAATTTCAATGACGCCTTCGCCCGTGTGCGCTTCGACGGTCCCGGCGGCTTTGTCGACCTGAATATTTCCGCCTTCAGTCGATAGCGTAAGGGCTCCGGTGGCCTCGTGAACCTGAATTTCGCCGCCCGCGGTCTGGCACAGAGCTTCGGCGCCGGCATTCTCGACGAAAATTGATCCTGCTTCGGAGATGCAGCGGACCGCCCCGCCGATTTTACCCATGCGGATTTCGCCGCCGCCGGTCCGGCTGTCCACCGAACCACGAATCCGATCGCCGTGGATCATGCCGGCCGATGTTTCCACGCGAACATTGCCATCCAGATCGTACACTTCCACATCGCCCGGCCGGACATCGAGAATAACGCCCGGCAGCCGCCGCGGCACGCTGATATCGAGCTGCGTAATCACGGATTCGTGAGCCAGCGCCGCCACCATCAGGCTGGTCATGCCGTTGGAACTGCTGGTCTTGGTAATACTGCTGCCGAACAACAAGTGCGCTTCATCGGCCGTTCGAGCTTTTACGCGCTCCACCAACTTATAAACAGCCTGCTCATTCTGCGACCCGCGGACAATTACATGTCCGCGCGTGGTCACTTTGAGCGCCCGCATGGGAGCCATTCCCACCGGACCGCTTTCGGTCCGCACCCAGTAGGCTCCCTCGCGGACCATTTGCACGTCCTGGGCGAGCATCGCCGCGTGCAAAAGAAACGGAATGAGACCACCCATCACCATCAATAGGTCTCCGCCGAAGCGTTCATGGCCTGGAGGACGCGCCGGCAGCGCTCGCGCACATAACCGAGCTGCTCGCCGCGTTCCATCACTTCCTGAAGCGTCACCACCACCTGCCGATCCACCGTGCCCGCGTTCCCGCCGGTGAGCAGGTCGATCGCCTGAGTTCGCAGACCCGGGTTCGAATCCGCCAGCAACACCTGGGCGAGCGCGGTGCGCACTTCAGGCTGCGCTGCGAACGGTTTCAGCCCCTCCATCGCCTTTAAACGCACGCCCGCGTTCTGATCGTGTTGCAGGGCGAAGATCAGGGCGTCGCGAACGTCTTCCGATTGCGCGCTCGCATTGAGAATATTCACGGTTTCGGCGCGTAATCCAGGATCTGTCGGATCCTTTGCCGCGGCTAGTAATAGCCCCCGGATCTGTTGATCGTCCAGCTTGCCCGATACAATGCGCTGGCGGGTTTCGTCGAGGACAATCTGTACGCGGCCGTCAGAAGCCGGTTCGACATAACGGACGCGTGACGCGCCCGGCTCCGTGAGGCTCATCGAACCGAACGGAGACCGGCCGCCGAAACTCATGACCGGCAGCATCCGGGCCGCGACAAATCCCAGCGCGATCAGGGTCAACGCGCCGGCGGGCCGCATCAGGCTGCCAGTTAACGGCCGAACGGTAATCGCATCGACAAACTTGTCCCACCAACCGATGCGGGACGGATGCGGCGCGGCTTCTTCTTCCATCAGGCGCACACGCAAATCTTCACGGCACTCGCGCAATAAGGACGGCGCGGGCGAGATCTCGATCCCATCGAAGGCGGCGTGCACGGCTTTTTCGCGTTCCAGGCCCGTGCGGCATTCGCCGCAGGCGTCCAGATGCGCTTCCACGCGCTCTTCGTCATCGAAGGAAAGCTCGCCATAGAGCAGCAGCGCGAACTGTTCGCGCGCCGCCGCGCAGGTAAGGTCACCGTACTTCATATAAAATCTCCCAAAGCCGCTCTCATTTTCTGCGTCGCCCGGAACAGGCAGTTCTTCGCCGCCTCTTCGGTCGTCCCCAAAACTTCCCCGATCCGCCGCAATCGCAACCCTTGATAATGGCGGAGCTCGAAAACCATGCGCTCACGCGGCGTCAGCTCGCCGAGCACTTCCTTGATTCGCCGGCGCACCTGGCCGCTGAACAGGTGCCGCTGCGGATCGCCGTCCACCCGTTCTTCCGGAACGGCGTCCATGCGGTCAAGCGGACCGTCGTTGGTCGAAAGCACGGTCGGCTCTTCCTTGCGGACCTTGCGCTTCCGCATGTGATCCAGGCACAGGTTCGTCACAATCCGGTATAGCCAGGTATGAAAACTACAGTCGAACCGGAACGAATGAAGGTTACGGTACACCCTCAGAAACGCTTCCTGGTAGATGTCGTGAGCGTCTTCGGGCGATCGCAAGAGATTCATGGCGAGCCGGAGCACACTCTGGTCGTAGGCGCGAACGAGCTGCTCAAAGGCGCCATGATCGCCTCCCTGAGCGGCCCGGATCAGCGCCGTCTCGTCCATCTGCAACCCCGATTTCAGGGCCACTAAGGCGGCTCCACTCTTCCGGTGCAACACTTATAAGGGACGGAGTCGAGCAGGAAATGTAACGGAGGCTTAAACCACTGAATTTAAACCAGCTCCAACTCGATCTTTTTCTGCCCCGGATCTAGACTTGCGATTTTGAAACTGCGAACCTGGCCGGCCTTCGGAAGCTCGGCAGCCGCTTGCGTCCCGGCTCCCGATTTCCACTTCGCGGCCAGCATGGCGCTGAGCGCGGAAACGTCTGTCTTTGAGGCACTTACGGCTGTCTCAGCGGCTTTTTGCTCGGGCAGCTTACAGATTCCGAAGACGCCTTCGCCGAGTTCGACCTTGGCGCGGTTGCCTGAAACGTCGACGATGCGGCCGCTCACCGGTTCGCCGACTTTACGTTCCGCCATGTACTCGTCAATGCTGGTCGGTTCGAGCTGTTTGATCCCCAGACGCAGCCGGCGGCGCTCTTTGTCGGCCTCGAGCACCTGCGCCTTGATCCGTTCGCCGACCTTAAGGGCTTCGTTGGGATGATTCAGGCGCTTTTCGCGGCTGATATCGCCGATGTGGACCATTCCTTCGATTCCATCGCCCAGGTCAACGAATGCCCCGAACTTGGCGAGGCTGGTCACGGGTCCCTCGGCAACTGCGCCAACAGGATATTTCTTGAGCGCTTCTTCCCAGGGATCGCCCAGAGCCTGCTTGAGTCCCAGAGCGATGCGTTTCTCGACGGGATTAACGCCGAGAATCACCACCTCAACTACTTCATCCTTTTTGACGACGTCAACCGCGCGGACGTTTTTCTTGGTCCACGACATCTCCGAGACATGGATCAGGCCTTCGATGCCGGGTTCAAGCTCGACGAAGGCCCCGAAGTCGGCGACGCGGGCGACTTTGCCGCGAATTCGCTCACCCTGCTGATATTTTTCCGCCGCCAAAGCCCAAGGGTCCGGGGAAAGCTGCTTCAATCCCAGCGCGATCTTACGTGTATCGCGATTGATCTTGAGAATCTTGACTTCGATCGAATCTCCGGCCGTGACGACATCCGCCGGCTTGACGTTCCGCGACCAGGCCATGTCGGAGACGTGGAGCAAGCCATCGACGCCGCCGAGATCGACGAACGCGCCGAAATCCATCAGGCTGCGAACCGTTCCGCGCACCACGGCGCCTTCTTCCAGGCGGTCAAAGGCTTCGAGCTTGGCCTGCCGTTCGCGCTCCTCCAGGACTACGCGCCGGTCGACAACGACATCCTCGGACTCGGTGTCGAGCTTGGTGATCCGGCACTCGATTTCCTGGCCGACCAGCTTTTCCATGTCGGCCTGCTCGCGAGCGCCGCTGCGGGACGCCGGCATGAAGGCGCGCACGCCGACGTCAACGCGCAGCCCGCCTTTTACAACTTCGAGAACGGTTCCGGAAATGGTGCTCTTGTTTGCGAACGCGGCTTCGAGTCCAGTCCAATCGCGCGGCGTTTCGACTTTGATGGTCGAAAGCGTGTAGTTTCCTTCCTCATCGCGACCTCGAATGGAAACGAGAACCTTATCGCCCTTCTTGTAGACATGCTTCGCGTCCGGAGTGATAACGCCATCCATTTTGCGGCCGATATCGACAAAAACGGCCTCCGGGGTTACCGAAACCACCGTGCCCTCGACAGTTTCGCCGCGGGAATGGTGGGATTGTTCGAATTCAGAAAGAAGGTCGCCGAAAGAGGTTTCCGCCAAGGAGGTTTCCGCCAAGGAGGTTTCCGAAGGAGTCGCCTCAGGCGAATCGGGAAGTTGGGATTGGGGCATTCAGAAAAAACCGCGTGTTTAATATTGTGTCACATTCAACAAGGATTCGATAAGTTATCTCCCCTTCAACTCCTCTGATTACAATCCCCTGGCTACAATGATGTTCAGTGCCTCCCGCCTGGCGCCGCTACGTTCGTGTGCAGGATCTGGTCTGGCTTCTGCTCTTTGCGGCGCTGGCCATTTTCAGCCCGGGCGAATCGCCGGTGGTCATCCCGTTGCTGATCGCAATCGGAGCGGTGCAAGCATTTGAATCGCGGATCGGCGCGCGCACCGCGATCGTTCTGACGCTGCTGCTGTGTTATCCGCTAATTTATTTCAGCCAGCCTTTTCCAATTGGAATTCAAAGCAGCTTCTGGCTGATGTTGCTTTTGCCCGTGATTTCCGCGGCAACGAACTTTGACCTGCTTGGAAGCACCATTGTCGTCGTCATCGCGTGCCTGGAGGACCTATCGTTTCTGCTGTTCCTATGGTGGGAAAACCACTATCGCGATCAGCACTATGTAATTGAGCGAGACCAGCGGCTCGAACTCGCGCTGCGAATCCTTTCGCTGCTGGTCGTCAGCTACTTGACGCATCAACTCGCTAAGGCCAAGCGCGAAGAAGCCATCAAGTATCAACGGGCCGCCGAGCAGCTCGCGGCGGCGAACCAAAGCCTGAAGGAAGCCGAGGCCGAGGTCCGGAGAGCGGAGCGGCTGGCTGCGCTCGGACAGTTGACCGCCGGCCTTGCACACGAATTGCGGAATCCGATGAGCACCATGAAAACTTCCGCCGAACTGCTGGCGCGCAACGTGGAAAAAGAGAACGACATCGCGCGGGAAACGGCGGGGTACATAAAAGATGAAGTCGATCGCACCAACTCGCTGATCACCCGCTTTCTGGATTTCGCCCGGCCGCAGCATCTGAAGCTTGAACCGGGCGACCTGACGGGGATGCTCGACCGCGCGATCGATCGATTTGACCGGGAAAAATCCGGCGCGGCCGCGAGTATTTCGGTTTACAAGAACTATTCACCCGACATACCCGCCGTAGCCTTCGATGCCGAGCTGATGGAGCGCGTCATTTCGAATCTGATCATGAACGCGGCACAGGCGTCGCGGCCGGGCGGAATGGTCACGGTCACAACCCGGCT
>DATGGL010000169.1:0-3505 GCA_035308605.1 Bryobacteraceae bacterium | reverse complement strand
CGATCCGCGTGGATCGACCGTGGTGTCTCCGATATATTTCGAATCGTTGCGAGCGTACGAACTGGTGGCCGCGAGCGATACCGTTTTCCTCCGCGGGGCGGAGAAATTTCACCTCCGGGACTCCGGGCCCCTGGAAGGGCTGAAACGGCGGATTTTGAAAGTCACGAAGGTCCGCGACACGAAAATTCTTGAGATCGCTGTCACGTTGCCGGATGCGAAACAAGCGCAGGCCTTTGCTCAGTTCCTGGCCGAAGCGACCGTCAGTCAGACCCGTTCCAATAGCCTCTCGAACGATCAGGAACTCCTGATAGACGCGCAACGGCAGGTGGACGAGGCCCAAAAGAGATTCGATCGAGAGCAAGCGGCGTGGTATGAATTCGCCAGACGCGAGCCGGCTGAAGCGTCCATTCGCGCGGACTTGCAAGCGCTGACGATTTCTCGCGAAAACGTGGAACGAGACCTGGGCGACGCGCGGCTGCAAGCGGCGGAGCTGCCCGCGACGGATTCACGGCTTGCCGGAGTGCAGGCTCGCATTCGGGACCTGGAAACTCGTGACGCGGAACTCGGGCGGCAGATTCAGGCCAAGGGGTCTCTCAGCTCCGCGCACGATGCCCAAGCTGATGCATTTCAGGGGCGGCTGAAGGTGGCTCAAAAGGGCATCGAGAGCGCGGAGGGAAAGCTGCATGAGGTGCAGGCTGCTACCGGAACGCGTGGCGACCGGCTGCACGTGATCGATCCTGGAGTGGTACCGGAACAGCCCAGCGCGCCGAACATCGGGCTGAACGTCGCATTGGCCCTGGCGGTGGCGTGTTTCGCATGTCTGACGTATCTGACTCTAACGTTTCGGACGCTAACCTTTCGGGCATCCGCGTAATTCGCACGGCAGGCGCACTGGCCGGCTACTCTGCCGCGATCGCGCTTACCCGGGGTCCGTTGCAATGGATGCTGGCGGCCCCGCTGGCGCTGATTCCCTTGCTTTCCTGGATACTGCGTTCGCCGGATGCCTGGCTGACGCTATTTTTTGCCGTCGCCTTGCTAGCGCCTCCCTTGCCGATCGCATTTGGGAATTCCGGACCGCATCCGGCGCTGATCTTTGCGGCACTCGGCGTCGTCATCGGGTTTCTGCGGCTCGACGAATGGCGATTCCGGCGAGGGCTGCTGCCGGGCACACTGATTCTTTTTTTCGCGATGCTCGCGATCAGTGTGGGGCCGGCGGCGCTATATTCGGGGCCGGAGATCGCGCTTCAGAGCCTGGCAAGAGCCGGTCTGGCGGGGATATCGGTCTGGGTGTTTTTCTACGTGGCAATGGGGCCGGGACGCGCTGGTTCCATTCCGATTCATCGCATTTATTGGGTTGCGCTCGCTTCGGCTGGGTTTGCATGTCTGGATTTTTACTATCAGTTTCCGGCTCCGGCGGGGTTTGGCGCGCAGTACATCTGGCTGGATAGCGGCGTTTACAGGCGAGCGCAGGGGTTGTTTTATGAAGCGAGCGCGCTAGGGAACTTCTGCGCGTTCTTTCTGGTGATGACGGCGGTCGCCCTGGTGCGTGGGGCGGCGAATCGCGCGGTGCTGCTGGCAGGAGGAGGCGTTTTTGCGGCGGCGCTGATGTTTTCGTATTCGCGATCCTCGGTGGCGAACGTGGTGATCGCGATCGCAGTGCTGGCGGTGATGGAAAGGAAGCGGCCGGCGGTGCGTAAGGCCGCGATGCTTGCGGCGGGATCGCTTGTCGCACTGGGTATCGTGCTGTACCGGTATTTTCCGGCGTACGCAGGGTTGTATTGGGTCCGCTTGCAGGCTTCAGTGACGTATGCGCTTTCATCGAACGAAGTGGTGTTGAGCGGACGCGCGGAGTCGTGGCGAGTGCTAGGGCGATTTTTGCTGGAACATCCGTGGCACGCCTTGCTCGGCGTGGGTTACAAGACGCTGCCATATTCCGATTTCATCGGGCAGCGGGTGGTGGCGGACAACATGTATCTCAGCATCCTGGCGGAGACCGGAGTGGTTGGGTTGGCGGCCCTGGTTCTGCTGAACTTTGCGATTGTGCGGGAGGGGTATCGCGCGGCGCGTTCGGGCGACGCCAAAAAATCGTTCTACGGGACTTGGATTTTTTGCTTCTGGATTGCGGAGGCCGCGCAAATGATGTCCGCCGATCTGCTGACGTTCTGGCGGGTGCTTCCTTTGTATCTGTGGGTGCTGGCGATGGCTGTGCGGCGATGAAGATCTTGTTTCTCGAGCAGTTTGGCGAAGTGGGGGGCGGGCAGAGGAATTTGCTCGACCTCTTGCCGGCGGTGCGCGAGCGCGGGTGGACGGCGCTGGTGGCGGCGCCGGGAGATGGGGAGCTGCTTGAGAAGGCTCGGGCGGAGGGAGCGGAGACGGCGTCGATCGAGTTCGGGAATTATTCGCTGGGGCGGAAGACGGCAGGGGATGCCTTGCAGTTTGCCTTCGATACGGCGCGGCTCCGGCGCTTTGTCGCGCAGGCGGATTGTGACTTGATCAGTGTGGGCGGGGCCCGTTTGCTTCCGGGAGTGGCGATGGGAGCGGGCCGGCGGCCTGTCGTGTTTCAGGCGCAGCATTACTTAAGGGACTCCACGTCGCTGCGGGTGGCGTTGCGGGCCATCCGGCATGTGGGGGCGACGGTCATCGCGAATTCGCGGCATGTTGCGAGGCTGTTCGGGTCTCACGTACCGGTTGTTTATAACGGAGTCGCGGAGATTGCCTTCGGGACGAGGCCAGGCAAGAGGCGGATCGGAGTGGTCGGGCGGATTGCGCCGATGAAGGGGCAGGTGGATTTTTTGCTCGCCGCTCGTCATATCCCTGACGCGACGTTTGTGATTTGTGGGGCGCCGATGTTTTGTCCGGATTCGTATCTGGCCGAGGTTCACAAATGTGCCGAGGGGCTGCGGGTCGAGTTTTTGGGGTGGCAGGAGGATGTGGCGGCGGTGCTCGCGGGGTTGGATTTGTTGGTGGTGCCGTCGACGGAGGCGGAGGCTACGACCCGGGTGATTTTGGAGGCGTTCTCGGCGGGGGTTCCGGTGGTGGCTTATGCGAGTGGGGGGATTCCGGAAGTCGTGAGGGATGGGGAGAATGGGTTTTTGGTGGGCGATGGGAACACATCGGGATCGGCTTGCTGGCGCGCGCGGCTCGGTGCAAGGATTGTTGAGATTTTAGGGATGGATTTGACGGGTGTCGTGAAGAGGGCGAGGGCAGATTTCGAAGAGCGATTTACGCTCGATAGGTATCGTGCGGAAATGCTTGAAGTCTATGAGCGAGTATGGAACCACCAGCGGATTCCGTCCCAGATGGTGGGCACGAATAGCCGGATGTGATGGGCGCCGCGCGCTAGGGCGTAACTGGCGTTGCGCGTTGCGCGCTGGATGCGGCGAGATAGGGTGAGTTGATCGGGCGGGATGTGGATTGCATCGACTGGGCCCGGCATCGATGCGGGAATCAATCGCCGGCGGAGGACTTGGGCTCGGTCACTGGTTGAATCGAGAAGGGCCATGTG
>DATGGL010000168.1:0-11440 GCA_035308605.1 Bryobacteraceae bacterium | reverse complement strand
GACCTCCCGTCGTCTGGAAAACCTCCGGCCTCGGCGTCGGTTATTCTTCGTTCGCCATTGTCGGCGGCCGCCTGTACACTCAGGGCCAGCGCGGAAAGCAGCAATTCGTCTCCGCTTTCGACGTCAAGACTGGACAGAAAGTCTGGGAAACCGCCACCAGCCGCGATTATCGCGACGACCGCGGCGACGGCCCGCGCGGCACTCCGACCGTTGACGGCGATCGCCTCTACGCCATGACCGGCGACGGCGTCCTTGCCTGCCTCGAACTCGCCACCGGCAAAATTGTCTGGTCGCAGAATCTGACCCAGAAATACGGCGGATCGATTCCCGGCTGGGGATTCAGCGAGTCTCCGCTCATCGATGGCGACCGTTTAATCGTCATGCCCGGCGGCCGCGGCGCGTCTCTGGTTTCGCTCAACAAACGCGACGGAAGCCTTCAGTGGAAAACCGGCAGCGATCGCGCCGGCTATTCCTCCGCGATCCTCGTCACCGTCGGCGGCGTCCGTCAGATTCTCGCCTTAAGCGCCGAATCCGCCATCGGAGTCCAGGAAGACAACGGCGAGTTCCTCTGGCATTACAACCGCGTCTCGAATCGCACCGCCAACGTAGCCACGCCCATCTATCACGATGGCGCCGTATTTTTCTCCAGCAACTACGGCACCGGCTGCGCGCTCCTGCGTCTCGGCCCCAAAACCATGTCGGAGGTTTATTTCACCAACGACATGAAGAATCACTACTCGACCTCCGTCCTCATCGACGGATATCTCTACGGCTATAACGATTCGATCCTCACCGCGCTCGAATTCGCCACCGGCAAGGTAGCCTGGAAAAATCGCAGTGTCGGCAAAGGCTCTGTGGCTTATGCCGACAAGCGCCTGTATCTTCTAAGCGAGGACGGAGTCGCCGGCCTGGTGGAACCCGCCGCAAACGCCTATCGCGAAATCTCCCGCTTCGAAATCCCGCACGGCTCGCTCCCCACCTGGTCCCCGCCGGTGATCTCCGATGCAAAGCTCTACCTTCGCGATCAAGATAACCTGACCTGCTTCGACGTCAAGAAGTAACCCCTACCGCGCCCGGCCCACCATGGTCCGCACCGAACCGCGAACGCCAGTGAGCGGATCCCCGACCACAAACCGGTATTTCACCAGCGTCCACACCGCCTCAACCCCATCCCGCGCCCGGATCTTCTTCCCATCCGCGATCCCGCGAGCGTTATAGCTGATCGGCACCTCCGCTATCCGATGCCCCAGCCTCGACAGCTTCGCCGTCACCTCCGGACAAAACTCGAACCGCCGGCACTCCAGGTGCAGCTCCCGCAAAACCGAAACCCGAAACGCCTTGTACGCCGTCGCCTCGTCCGTCAAACCCGCGTCATACAGAAAATTCGCGGCCGCCGTCAGAATCGCATTCGCCATCCGATTCTTAAGCGCCATGTTCTTCGGCTGTCCCAGGAATCGCGACCCATACACAATATCCGCGTCGCCCTTCAAAATCGGCTCGACGATGCGCGCATAATCCGAAGGATCGTATTCCAGGTCCCCATCCTGAATCAGCACGATGTCGCCCGAAACCAGTGGCAATCCGGCGCGAATCGCCATGCCCTTCCCAATATTCGTCGCCGACCGGTGCGCCACAATGATCCCCGCGTCCCGATACTCCGCGATCAACTGCCCGGTCCCATCGGTCGACCCGTCGTCGATCACGACGATTTCTTTTTCGCACCCCTCCGGCAGCCGCGCCGCGCGTACCCGCTCCAGCACCTGCCCGAACGTACGGAATTCGTTGTAAACCGGAATGAGAAGCGAAATTTTCATGGCTTTTCCAGCACCATAAAAATCGATTGCCCGAACGGCGGTGGAACCAGCGCCTCTACCCGCGAAGCCACCGGCACGATGAATCGATCGAAAAACTCAATCTGCGTCCCCGACTGCTCCTGACGCCGGAAAACGCGCGCATTGAGCCACCAGCCAAAAAATCCCGCGACATTCATGTACCGCAGCTTCTTGACTCTTACACCGGCATCGGACGCCAGCCGCACTACCGACGCCCGCGTGTAACGCCGGAAGTGCCCAAGATTCCGGTCAATCGGCCCCATCAGCGCCGGAAACGCCGGAACGATCAAAACTATCTTTCCGCCCGCCGGCAAAACCGACGCCATCGCCCGGATCGCATCGTCATCCCGCTCCACGTGCTCCAAAACATTCAGGCACACGCATGTATCCGGACGAAACCGCTCCAGATCCGCATAGCGCCCGCCGTCCATGTCAAACGCGAACGCGCGCAGGTTCGAATGTTTCGAATACCGCTCCTTAACCCGCTCCACGCATTCCGCCTCAACATCCACCGCGATTACCAATTCGCGATCGAGCAGCATCCCCGTGAAATTTCCGATGCCGCATCCCAGCTCCACTACCCGAGCTCCCAGCTCCGGCGACACCATCCGCCCCTGCCAGGCGAGATAGTTTTTCGCCCGGGCCATCCGCTCCAGGTCAGCCAGTATGTAGGCGCCGCCCGATAACGCCATCGCCCACTCGCCCCCACTCATGGATAACCTCGACACGGAACCACGAACGCCAGTGAGCGGGTTCTCCCTCCCACCGATGAAACATCCATTCTAGAACAGCCGTCTGCAACAATAGACTCTTCCGATGTTCTACCTGTTCCATGTTTTTCGGTCGTTCCTGCCGCTCCACAACCCCATCGGCTTCGGACCCGCCGATTTCATTGGATTCGCCCTCGCCCTCATGCTCGTTTGCTTCGCGGTAGCCCGAAAATTCTGGATCGAGGCTCTTCACCGCTTCGCCGCTCACACCGCCTGGTCGATGCTCGGCCTCTTCCTGCTTCCGATTGCCCTGCGTCTCGCCCTCATCCCCGTCCATCCGATCCCCTCCGCCGCGGTCACCGACGATTTCAGCTATCTCCTCCTGGCCGACACGCTGTCGCATCTACGCCTGGCCAATCCGCCGCATCCGCTGCACCAGTTCTTCGAAACCTATTACGTCCTCCAGGACCCCACCTACAGTTCCATCTACGCGCTCGGCCAAGGCATCGCGATCGCCCTCGGTCAGGTGATCTTCAGAACTCCGTGGGCCGGCGTCGCCCTGTCCGTCGGCCTGCTCTCCGCCCTCGTTTACTGGATGCTTCGCGCCTGGACCTCCGCCGCCTGGTCCCTTCTCGGCGGAGTCTTCGCCGCCATCGAATTCGGCCCGCTGAGCCACTGGATGAACAGCTATTGGGGAGGCGCGGTCTCCGCCATCGCCGGCTGTCTCGTCTTCGGCGCATTGCCCCGCCTGCGCGACCACGCCCATCTTCGCGACGCCGCATTATTAGGCCTCGGCCTGGGACTGCAACTCCTCTCCCGCCCCTATGAATCTATTTTTCTAGTACTGAGCGCTGCCGTCTTTCTTCTGCCATCCATACGTGAACTCCGCAAGCCGATCTCGATCGCCATCCTCACCACCCTCCCCGCCATCGGGCTCATGGCGCTCCAAAACAAATCCGTCACCGGCCATTGGACCACCATGCCCTACGCGCTCAGCCGCTTTCAATACGGCATCCCGACCACCTTCACCTTCCAGCCCAATCCCATCCCCCATCGAGATCTCACCCCGCAACAGCATCTTGCTTACGAAGTCCAAAGCTCCGTCCACGGCACATCTCCCGAAACGAGCAGGACTTATCTCACTCGCCTCGCGAGCCGAGCCCGCTTTTACCGATTCTTCTTTCTCGCCCCGCTCTATCTCGCGCTTCCTTTTTTCGTCCCGCTCCTTCGTCAATCCCGATTCCGCTGGATCGCCCTGACCTGCCTCCTCTTCGCCCTCGGTACGAACCTCTATCCCTATTTCTACGCCCACTACATCGCCGCTCTAACCTGCCTCTTCGTCCTGATCACCGTCGCCTCGCTCGATCAACTCAGCCGCATCGCCATCCGCGGCCACGCCGTCGGAACCCAAGCCGCCACCTTGATCGTCCTGCTCTGCCTCGCCCACTTCACCTTCTGGTACGCCCTCCATCTAACCGGCAAACAGGATTTCGCCGCCGCCCTCTGGCGATACGAATCCTGGGACGCGATCAATTACGGCGATCCCGACGGCCGCATCGCCATCAACCACCAGCTTCGCGACGCTCAAGGCGATCATCTGGTCTTCGTCCGCTACGCCCCCCAGCACACCATCACCGAATGGGTTTTTGACGCCGCCGACATCGACCGCTCCCGCGTCGTCTGGGCCCGCGATCTCGGCCCCTCCGAAAACGAAAAGCTCCTGCGTTATTACCCGCAACGAACCGCCTGGCTTCTTCAACCCGACGCCCGTCCCGTGCAGCTCGTCCCCTACTCTAAACCCGACGCATCGCCGCAGCCCGAACCGCCCCGCGCCGAACCCACCAGCCGCCCGGCCAAGCCCTCGGCGCACCCGAAACTCAAATTTGAAGAAGTCCGCTAATGTCCTTCCAACCCCTCGAAAATCCCATCGGCTTCGGAGCCGGAGATTTTATCGAGTTCGCTGTAGCCGCCTGCCTGATCGCCATCGTCCTCTTCTATCGCCCCATCCTCGAGCCCTTCATCTCCAATCTCGCCAGGCGAACCGGTTGGTCGATGCTTCTCCTGTTCCTATTGCCCATCGCTCTCCGCCTGGCCCTCCTGCCCCATCACCCCGTCCCCTCGCCCGACATCTACGACGAATTCGGCCATCTCCTCGTTGCCGACACTCTGCGCCACTTCCGCCTCGCGAACCCCGCGCACCCGCTCCATCAATTCTTCGAGACGTTCTTCATCCTGCAGCAGCCGACGTACAGTTCCATCTACCCCATCGGCCAAGGCCTCGCTCTCGCCATCGGCAACGCCATCTTCGCGACGCCCTGGGCCGGAGTCGTCCTCTCCACCGCCGCCTTCTGCGCCCTCTGTTACTGGATGCTCCGCGCCTGGACCACCCCGGAATGGTCCCTCCTGGGCGGATTATTCGCCGTCTTCGAATTCGGCCCCCTCTGCCAATGGATGAACACCTACTGGGGAGGCAGCCTCGCCGCCGCCGCCGGATGCCTCGTCTTCGGCTCACTCCCGCGCCTGCGTGCCCACCCCACCGCGCGCAACGCCGCGATCCTCGCCCTCGGCCTCTCCATCAATCTCCTCACCCGCCCCTACGAGTCGGTCTTCTTAATCGTCGCGTCGCTCCTCTTCTTGGTCCCCGATTTGGCGCGCCTGACCAAGCCCCTCATCACCGCGGCCGCCCTCCTGATCCCCGCCCTTGCGATCACAGCCCTCCAAAACTACCGGGTCACCGGCCATTGGAGCACCCTCCCCTACGCACTCAGCCAATATCAATACGGCGTTCCCGCCGCCCTCACTTTCCAATCGAAGCCCGCGCCGCACAACGACCTCACCCGCGAGCAGCGCCTCGAATACCAAACTCAGCTTGCATTCCAAAGCGGCCCCGAGACTCTGCAATCATTTCTTCTCCGCCTCGAATACCGCGTCCGCTTCTACCGGTTCTTCTTCCTCCCACCGCTCCTGCTGACGCTCCCGTTCTTCCTGTTGGCCGCCTTCCGCGACCGGCAACTCGCCTGGGTCGCCCTGACCCTCCTGCTCTTCGCGCTCGGCATCAACTTCTTCCCGGCGTTCCAATTCCACTATCTTGCCGCCGTCACCTGCCTTTTCGTCCTCGCGACCATCGCCGGCCTCCAGCGCCTCGCCCGCCTCAGCCCCGATGCTGCCCGTTACCTGATCTATCTCTCCATCGCCTGGTTCGCCTTCTGGTACACGCTCCACGTCTTCGACACCCGTGATTTTTCACAAGCCGTCCGCGCCTACGAAACCTGGAACGGCCTGAATCACCGCAATCCCGAGCGCCGCATCGTCGTCAACGCCGAGCTCGCCCAGATCCCCGGCGAACTGCTCGTCTTCGTCCACTACTCTCCGCAACACATCTTCCAGGACGAATGGGTCTACAACGCAGCCGATATCGACCACGCCCGCATCGTCTGGGCCCGCGATCTCGGCGCCGAAGAAAATCAAAAACTCCGTGCCTACTATCCCGACCGCTCCCTCTGGCTCCTCGAGCCCGACATCGCCCCGCCGCGCCTCACCCCGCTCACGCATTAAACTCAGTCAATGCGAAAGTTTTCCGCCTTCCTCTGCGCCGCCGCGATCCAGGCCGCCACTCTGCCTTCGCCCGCCGACCAGAAACTCGCCCACGACATCTACAAACAGTTGATCGAGATCAACACTTCCGTCACCACCAGCGGATCCACCGTCGCCGCCCAGGCCGTCGCCGATCGCATGAAGGCCGAAGGCTTCCCCACATCCGACATCGTCGTCGCCGGCGCGCCCGCCAACAAAATGAACGTCGTGATCCGTTATCACGGCACCGGCCAGAAGAAGCCTCTACTCCTGCTCGCGCACTTGGATGTCGTCGAAGCCAAGCGATCCGACTGGTCCCTCGACCCCTTCACGCTCACCGAAAAAGATGGCTACTTCTACGGCCGCGGCACCATCGACGACAAAGCCCAGGCCGCCCTTTGGATCGCGAATCTGATCCGTTACAAGCGCGAAGGATTCAAACCCGCCCGCGACCTGATTGTCGCTCTCACCACCGACGAAGAAGGCGGCCCCTACAACGGCGTCGACTGGCTGATCAAGAACCGCCGCGACCTCATTGACGCCGAGTACGCGCTCAACGAAGGCGGCTGGGGTGACATGGTCAACGGCAAACCCGTCGCCAACAATCTCCAGGTCAGCGAAAAATACGTCCTGACGTTCCGCCTTGAAGTGAAGAACAAAGGCGGCCACAGCTCGCTCCCGGTTCCCGACAACGCCATCTATCGCCTCGCCGAGGCTCTCACGAAGTGGTCCAAATTCAAGTTCCCCGCCCAAACCAACGAAGTCACCCGAGCCTACCTCGAACAGATGGCCAAAGTTTCTCCTCCCGCGACCGCCGCGTTGATGCGCTCCGCCGCCCAAGGTTCCGCCGACGCGATCTTAAAACTCGCCGACAGCACGACCGAGCTCAACGCCACCCTCCGCACCACCTGCATCGCCACCATGCTCGACGGCGGCCACGCCGTCAACGCACTTCCGCAAACCGCCGGCGCAATCGTCAACTGCCGCGTCCAGCCCGACATGAAACCCGAGGAAGTTCAAGCCACCATTCAGCGGGTTATCGCCGACGAACAGGTATCCGTCACGCCCACCGGCAATCCCAACGCCGGCCCGTCCTCACCCATGCGCCCCGACTTGATCCGCGAAGCCGGACGCCTAACAGACACCATGTGGCCCGGCGTCCCCGTGGTTCCCACGATGGTCATGGGCGCCACCGACGGCCGCATGCTCCGCGTCGCCGGTATCCCGACCTACGGAATCCAGGGAGTCTTCATCGAACGCGACGATTTCCGCGCCCACGGCCGCGACGAACGCCTCGGCATCCAACAATTCTACGAGGCCGAAACATTTCTATACGAACTCGTAAAAGCCCTGGCGCGTTAGTTCTGAAACGCCATTGAAAAAAGGGGACTGCCTACTCTGTCCCCCATCCTCAACCCTTCATGAGGCCGCGCACCCCGACGGTGGACAGAGCGGGCTGTCCCCTTTTTTCAATCACGTCTCTCTGGCTCGCGTCTTCGAAAATCTCCTTGTGATATCCTCCCCAAAGGAGAAATGACCATGCGACCCTTCCTGCTCCTGGCCCTGTGCGCCCCCGTTACTGCCCCCATCTGGGCCCAATCCGTCGAATTCGAAATGATGACCTGGCCCGAGGTCAAACACGCCCTGGAAGCCGGCAAAACCACCGCCCTGGTCTACAACGGTGGCACCGAGCAGCGCGGCCCGCAGAATGTCAACGGAGGCCACACCCTGATCGCCCGCGAAGTCTCGCGCCGAATCGCCCAAAAGCTGGGTAACGCCATCGTCGCCCCCGTCATGCCCTTCTCCCCGAACAACAGCGCCAGCGCCAAACTCCCCGGCACCATCGGCATCCCCCCCGAGCTCTTCGCCGCCCTCAACGAACAGGTCGCCGAGCAGCTCATCAAAACCGGATTCAAGAACGTCGTCCTGATGGGCGACCACGGCGGCGGCCAAAAGGAACTCGGCGAAGTCGCCACCAAGCTCGATCAAAAATATTCCGGCCAAGGCATCCGCGTCATCTTCTGCGACGCCGTCTACGCCGGCACGAAAGAGCACCCCGGCGCGCAGCCCGACTTCGAAAAATGGCTCGCCGACAACGGCTACCCGACCAGCAGCCACGCCGGCATCTCTGACACCAGCGAAATGCTGTACCTTGGCGGCGACAAAGGCTGGGTCCGCAAGGATCTCATCAAAACCGCCGTCGGCGACCCCGTCCTCGAACGCGGCCAAAAGCGCGACCCCAACGCGAAACGCATCGACAACGGCATCACAGGCGACGCCCGCCGCTCGACCCCAGAACTCGGCAAGAAGTTCATCGACATGAAAGTCGACTACTCCGTCCGCCAGATCCAGCAATTGTTAGGCAGCAAAGCCTCCAGCGGAAACAATTAAGCCGTTTACGAACTCCGCGACACGAACTCGAGGTCTTGATAGTCGCTGACCGGAGCGTCGATGAACATGTGTCCGAAAATCTTCGGTTCGGCAACCATAACGCCTCCGAACTTTTGAACTAACCAGTCGTCAGGGTTATCTGGATCGGCGATAGACTCGATTTCCGCGGGTTCACCATGAAGGCGAACCCGATCACGGAGTTCGATTTGTTCACCGGATTGGTAAAAGAACGGCATCCGCGAAAGCGCGCCTAACCAGTCCTATTCGCGTGCATCCGCGTCCATTCGCGGCCAATACTCAGCGCTTCTCGGACGGCGCACTAACCCGAGCCGGCTTCGGATCCCCCGCCGCCGGAGCCTGCGGACCCGGCGCACCCAGCTTCACCAACAGCGCCACCGTCTCCGGATGCTCGATCGGCAAATGCGCATTCAATTTCGGCCCATTCGCCATATCCGTCACGCTGTACCCCGCGCGACTCTTCCCATCCATCTTCGCCCCGCGATCCGCCAACAGCTTTACGACGTCGTTATCGCCTCGATACGCCGCCCCATGCATTGCCGTGTACCCGAAAAGATCCTTCGCGTTGACATCCAGCCCCAGCTCCAGGCAATACTTCGTCGCCTCGACCCACGCCCCCGGCGCATTCTGCGTGAAATTCGCCGCCCAGCCAACGCCGGCCGCCACCATCAACGGCGTGGTCTCTTCGTTCGACGCAATCTTCGGATCCGCCCCGTGCTCGACCAGCAGCTTCATCGCCGCGACATCGGTCGCCAGCGCCGCGCGCCAGAACGCGGTCGACCCGGCCGTCCCAATCCAGATCTGATCGTGCGACGTCGGCCGGAACCACAATTTCCGCCCTAACCGCGCATTCGGATTCGCACCCTTCTCCAGCAGCGCCTTCATCAAATCCAGGTACCCGACCTTCTCCTGCGCGGTAATCGCATTCGGCACCCACGACACCGGAGCCCACTGCATATCGATCGCCGCATACAACGGCACGAGCCCATCCGAATTCGCAATATTCGGGTCGGCCCCATGATCCAGCAGCATCTTCCCGAGCTCATAATGCGCATTGCTGATCGCGATCACCATCGGCGAGCTCTTGTCCCCCGCGCTCACCTGATTCACATCCGCGCCCGATTCCACCAGCGCCCGCGCCGCCGCAATATTCCCATCGCGAGCCGCATACAACAGCGCCGTCATCCCGCCCATCACCGTCGGCGCGACGCGCCGTCCCGCCAGTGCGATCCCCACCAGATCCCCCGCCTTCGGAGTCGGCCTAACAGGAATCGGATTCCCGTCATCATCAACGGTCGGTCGCTCCAAACTCACAACATTGCTGGTCAATTTCCAATCCGCCCCATGCGCGATCAGGGCCTTGATCGCATCCGGCCGGTCCGAAGCCGCCGCGAACATCAGCGCCGTCTGCCCATGCGCCGATTCCTTCGCGTTCACCTCGGCTCCATGCGCGATCAGAACATCGATCGCCGCCGCCGATCCCGAAACCGCCGCCTTCATCAGCGCCGTCGCGCCCTCCGCCGTTGCCGAATTCGCATCCGCGCCGGCTTTGACCAGCGCCTCGATCATCGCCGCATCGCCGTTGTTGCAGGCGATAAACAGCGGCGTGATCGCTCCGTCCCGCGTCGCCGCCTTCACATTGGCGCCCGCGGCAATCAGCAATTTCGCCGATTCCAGCTCGTCATGGAACGCGACCCAATGCAGCGCCGTCATGCCATCGCCCTGGGCAGCATTCACATCGATCTTTTGCTTGATGAGCGACCGCAGCGCATCCCGATCCTCATGCATCGCCGCATCGGCCACCCTCACATCGGCCGCAGCGATCAGACCCGCGCCCGCGATCAAGCAAATGAGCGCTCGCATCAGATCGCGACCTCGCCCGTGCTATCGCCCACCCGCTCCACATCCGCCCCGAGCTTTCGCAGCACCGTCAGCAGCACATTCCCCATCGGCGTGCTCTTCTCCGCGCGATAATGCAGGTTCC
Organism: Bryobacteraceae bacterium; assembly: GCA_035308605.1. Taxonomy (GTDB): domain Bacteria; phylum Acidobacteriota; class Terriglobia; order Bryobacterales; family Bryobacteraceae; genus Palsa-187. The sequence continues at coordinate 932 of DATGGL010000168.1, read as the reverse complement.
CCTTCAGCGCCCCGTTCGCACGCCCGGCCAGGAACAACGGCACCCGTTTGTGCTCGTGGATGTTCGAATCCCCCATCGGACTCCCGTACAGCACCACCGAATGATCCAGCAAATTCCCATCGCCATCCGGCGTATTTTTCAGCTTGTTCAGAAAATACGGAACCATCCCCACGTGATACGCGTTCAACTTCGCGTACTCCGCGATCTTTTCGGGATTCTCTCCGTGATGCGACAGCGCATGGAACGGAGTCTTCACGCCGCTCTCCGGATACACCCGCGAGCTCACATCCCGCCCCATCTTGAACGAGGAAACCCGCGTCGTCTCCGTCATGAACGCCAGCGCCTGCAAATCGAACATCAGCTTCACATGCTCTTCGAACGAATCCGGCACGCCCACCGGAGCCTGCGGCAGCGCCCGAGCATGCCCGCTCGCGTTATACGCCTCGATCTTCTGAATCCGCCGCTCAATCTCGCGCACATCCTGCAAATATTCATTCAGCCGCGTCCGGTCGCTCGGATCCAGCCCCTTCGAAAGCCGCGCCACCTTCGCCGCGACTTCATCCAAAATGCTGCGCTCGGCCTGTCTCCGGGCTAATCTTTCAGACGCCGTCCCGCCGTCCCCAAACAAACGCTCGAACGCCACCCGAGGATCCATCTCCATCGGCAGCGGCGTCGTCGGCGACGCCCACGAAATGGTGTTCGCGTACACGCAGCTATATCCGTACCCGCACGCTCCCGAAAGCGACCCGACATCTTCAATACAAAGCTGAATCGAAGGCAGTGGCGTATCCTGCCCGCACTTCTGCGCGTAAATCTGATCCATCGAAGGCCCCAGCAAGATATCCGAGCCTTCCGTCATCTTCGGATGCGCCGCTGTCAAAAACACCGCCGACGACCGCGTATGATCCGCGCCCTCTTCCGCCGCCGTCAAC
>DATGGL010000167.1:0-18314 GCA_035308605.1 Bryobacteraceae bacterium | reverse complement strand
TCTTCCCACTGGCTCAAATCCAGCCGTTCCACCAACGTGTGCACGAACACCGCCAGGTGCTGCTCCCCCAATTCCTCCCGCAAACTCGGCGGCAGTAACAAGTCTTGATCCGGATTGTAGAGAATATATCGGCTCACTTCTATGAGTCGATTTTTAATTTACTAACGTTACCGGTTTTCACACAGGCTCTGACGCGCGCGGTTCTGTGTCAGCCTTTTGTTATCGATCACCGACACAGAACCGCGCACGGGAGTGAGCGGGTTCGTCAACAGCGCCTACTTGATCTGTACGGCCTTGGTGCCCGGCGGGATCTTCAATTCGAAATCGGAGTCGGGCAGTGATGGATTTATCTTTACGCCGGAGTAGATGAAAGAAACGGTATTCTTCGACGGCTCGTTGATCTTTTCGCGCAGCGCGATCGTGTCGCCGTCCGGGATCCACAGTTCAATTTTGGTCGCGAGCTTGCGGACTTCGGAGGATTTGGGGATGAGGTCCAGCCGCGTCGTGCGTTTACCGTCGATCATGTCGGCGCCGCCCGCTGCGATATCGTAGGCCGCCTTCAGTTCCTTTGACGTGGCGGTACCAAAGGCCAGCAAGAGATAGGCGTCGAGCGACGAGGTGTACTTACTCGTATCGGCCCGCTGGACCGTCTTGGCTTTAGGCAGATACATTTCGATCATCCGGCCGTGGAAGCCGATGCTCCGCGCGTCGCTCCCGGTAAACTCCACCACGCCGACGATCCCGTTCTTGGAGCGCTTCAATCGCATCTTGCCGTCTTCTTCGCTCGATTCGTTAATCACCGCGGTGAACTCGACGCGATGAACATCGGCGGAAACGGACTTGAATTTCTTCGCCGAATCGTCCATGCGGGCGAAGATTTGATCGAGCGAGTCTGCATGCGCGCGGGTGGTTGCGAAAGCAGCCAGGACCAGAAGCGCGTGACGTGTCACGGCTTGGTGAAGGCCATGTAGCCCTTCACTTCCTGCTCGGCTTCGTCGTAGATCGGCTCTACGCTGGTGATTACCGGCCGAGTTTTGTAACGCTGCCGCACTACATCCTCGGCTTTCTGAACCAATTGATCCTGCGGGATGCCGTTGAAGGTTTGCGGCTCGATCCAGAACCCGCCGCGCAGCATGACCACGTTCGTCGCCTTCGGCTGGTCGTGGAAGATTTCACGAGGCATCAGGAAAATGAAGGCAAGGATGAGCCCGACCATCACGTCGTACTGCCACCCGCCGCGTGGATAGTCCCAGAAGAGAAAACGCCCGACACCGCGCATCGGTCCCATTCTAGCGCGCGCGATAGTGGAGGTGCACGACGCCGTCCGAATACCTGCGCGTCGAAAGCAATTGGAGAGCGACGTTGCGATGCCCCGGCGCCACCAGCGGAATGCCTTCGCCAATCATCACCGGAATGACATGAATGGAGAATTCGTCGATCTCGCCAGCGTCAAGGAACGAGGCAATCACCCCTCCGCCGCCCATCATCCAGATGTTCTTGCCCGGTTGGGCGCGGAGCCGTTTGCAGAAAGCGGAAACACCCTTTGTCACGAATTCGACTCCAGCGACGGGGGTCTTGGGCGGATGATGGGTGAAGACGTAATTCTTCATTTTCCAGCCGAATGGGTCCGGACCGCCTCTTGTGAGAGATTGATCATAGGTTTTGCGGCCCCACAGAATCGTGTCGACCGAGCGGAAGAAGGCAGGCATGCCATAACTCCCGCGCGGACGGGGACGGTCGAGCCAATCGACGCTGCCGTCCTGTCGGGCGATATAACCGTCCGCGCTGGTCGCGAGGTAAGCGATGATTTTCCGTCTCATGCTTCCCGCGCGGTCCAGAGAAAATGAGCTCTTGGCTTGAAGCAAGCTCCGCAATCGTTGGCGCCTTGGCCCGCCATGAAGCGAATATAAACGCTCATTCACGTATTGTCAAGAGCAAACATGAACGGACGTTTATAATGAAACCATGGGGCGACAAAAGCTGACTCCGGACGCGGACGTAATCGCGGCGACCGTGCGTGTGGTGTCGCGGATCGGCCCAGGAAAGCTGACGCTAGCCGAAGTCGCAAAGGAAGCCGGCCTCGCTCCCGCGACGCTGGTGCAGCGTTTCGGGTCGAAGCGAGGACTCTTGCTGGCCGTGGCAAGAACGGGCGCGAACGGCGCGCAGGAATGCTTCGCGCGAATTCGATCAAAACACAAGTCGCCGCTCATGGCGCTGCTGGCCTCGCTCGAGGAAATGACAGGGCTGTGCGAGACGCCGGAAATGATGGCGAACAATCTCGCATTTCTGGAAATCGACCTGACCGATCCGGAGTTCCACAAACTCGCTTTGGCCGGCGCGCGCGCGACTCTGGCGGAATATCGAGCGTTACTGAACGAGGCCGTGGAGGCAGGCGAAATCCTACGGTGCGACACCGCTCGCGTGGCGCGGGCGCTCTCGGCGATGTGCGGAGGATCGATGCTGACCTGGGCGATTCTACGCGAAGGGAAAGCGGCAAGATTTTTGCGGCAGGATATCGAGATGGTGATCGGGCCACTGCGCGTCCGCAAACGGCCGCATCGGATACAATGATCCGACTGTGAACGAATACAGCATCAAGGAACAGCGCGGATGGTACATGTACGATTTCGCCAACTCGGCGTTTTCCACTACCGTCATTACGCTGTTCCTGGGCCCGTACTTGACGGCGTTGGCGAAAAACGCCGCTGATGCGGCCGGTTACGTCCATCCCTTTGGGATTCCCATCGACGCGCGGAGCTACTGGAGTTTTACCGTAAGCCTGTCCGTGATTCTGCAAGTGATCTTTCTGCCGATGGTCGGCGCGGCGGCGGATTATGGGCGCCGGAAAAAAGAGGTCCTCGCGGCGACGGCATACCTGGGCGCGACGGCCACCATTGGAATGTTTTTTCTTAAAGGGGCAGACTATCTGGCGGGAGGGCTCCTGTTTCTTGTCGCAAACGTGAGTTTCGGAGCGGCGGAAACAATCTACAACTCGTTCCTGCCGGAGATCGCGCCGCCGGAACAGCGCGACGCGGTATCGTCGAAAGGATTCGGCATCGGATACCTGGGCGGCGGCCTGTTGTTGGCCCTGAATCTCGTCCTGTTTTCGAACGCGGAAAGATTCGGCATCACGGAAGGCCTTGCGGTGCGCATTTGCCTGTGTTCGGCCGGCGTGTGGTGGGGAATCTTCACCATCCCGACCATTCTGAGGCTGCACAATCGCGGGCCTGCGCGCGTACTTGCTGCCGGGCAGAGCGCGGTCATGACCGTGGTCCGGCAGTTGGGCCATACCATCAGGGAAGTCCGGCGGTTTCCGGAAACCATGACTTTCCTGATCGCGTACCTGCTCTACAACGACGCGATTCAGACGGTGATCACGCTGGCATCGCAATTCGGAAATGACGAGCTGAAGATTCCGGTCTCCACGTTGACGCTGGCAATTCTAATGGTGCAATTCGTGGCGTTCTTTGGATCGATGGGATTCAACTGGCTGGCGTCGATCATCAACGCGAAACGAGCCGTAGTCGTCAGTCTCGTCATCTGGACGGGCGTGCTGCTCTACATTTATCTGGCGGTGAAGACGACCGTGGAGTTCTTCATTTTGGCCGCGATTGTCGCGATTGTAATGGGCGGGAGTCAGGCTCTGAGCCGGTCCTTATACGCGCAGCTTGTTCCCAAGGCGAAAGAGGCCGAGTATTACAGCATTTACGAAGTCAGCGATAAAGGAACCAGTTGGCTGTGCCCGATCCTGTTCGGGCTGGCGATGCAGTTCACGCACAGTTACCGGAGCGCGATTCTTTCGCTGATCGTATTTTTTATCGCGGGCCTGATCGTATTGCTGAAAGTCGACATGGCGCGCGGCCAGCGGGCCGTCGCTCAGGCGGGCGCGTAGTTAGCGAGTTCGCCGTTGAGGATCATTTCGATCAGCTCAACCACGCCGGCGCCGTGACTGGCCCGGGTCGTAAGGTTCGCGGTCCCCTTGACGGAGGGCAGGGCGTTCGCGACGGCCGCGGAGAATCCGCAAAAGTGCAGAAAGGCGTGATCGTTTTCGGCATCGCCTACACCTGCGACGTTGGACTCCGCAAGATCCATCTCGGCGAGAGCTGCCTTGAGTCCCGACACCTTGTTGACGCCGGAAGGAAGCACCATCACGGCGCCTTTATTGAAGATGACCTGCAACTCGAGACCGAGGTCGCGAATGACTTCGAGGACCGCGGTCTCATTCGGCTCGCGCGTGGCGACGATCACATCTCCGACGCTGATCGGACGAACCCCGCGGCTTTTTAGGGCTGTAATGAATTCGGATTTAGGCGGCTCGGCAAGAACTCGCGTTTCCTCCGTCGCAGGCGTAAAGAGCACCGCTCCATTCTCGGCAACGATTCGGTCGAACAGGTCGAAACGGGAGAAGACCTTTGCCAGATCGGCAAGCTCGCGGCCCGTGACCAGGATCAGCTTGCGCCCGGAACTACGGAAAGTTTCGAGCGCGCGAAGCGTAGATTCTTCCACGACACCATCATGCGCGAGAGTGCCGTCGTAGTCGGATGCGAGGGCGTTCAGGCGCATATATTCAGTTTAACGTCGCGCCTAACGCTCTCATCGACCAGCTTCATTACGGCAGCCAGAATCAGGACCATGATTGCGTCCGTGATTTCAGCGGAACGCCCCGGGAGCCAGGTCTGAGCGAATCTCAGGCCGAGTTCCAGTAAGGCCACCGCGACAGTAACCATCGCCCACGGAAGCCCCGCGCGGGTCCAGAGCCATAGCAGCGCGCCGTAGGTAAATGATTTTTCAAGAAAGGAGCGCGTGCCCTCCAGTCTCGGACCGTTAATGAAGGCCAGGAATGGAGTCCAGCCAAAATGGCGCGGGACGGGCAAGAACTTGAACGGTTGTAGCGCTTGCAGGATCGCGAACGCCAGAAAGAGCGACGCGATCAGAGGAACACGCGGAGCCAATCGTGAAAGGGCGAACCAGGCCGCGGCAGCGATCAGCGCGCCTGCGACGTCGATCGGCAAGAGTACGAGGTTAACCAGCCGGGTTAGGAGGACAGATGCTACGAGAATGACAAGGGCGGACCGGCTACGCGCCACACCGAGCAAAGCTTCCAGCAACACAGCCACAGCCAGCCAGAAAGAGATTCGCCCTAGTAGCTCCATTGAAGGAAAACGAGGGGATCTGAAAGCATGCGCGAGGGCGGCGTATCGAAGTGGATCGAAGACGGGTGCGTAAGGAAACAACTCGTATCCGAACCAAATCGCGATAAGGAGAACAGCGAATTGACCGCGTGACGGACGGGGGAACCAGTCCCGTCGTAGGAAGACGCCCACGATCGCGCCCATAAAGGACCCGGCTGCGTTCGCACATGTGTCCCACAGTTCGGAGGCGCGGGTAAGATCGTAGAACTGCGCGAGCTCGATCGTGGTCGACAATGTCAACCCGAACAAAGTGGCGAGCAGGACGCTGGAAATCCGCGACAACCGACAGAGAGATCCGGCGCAGAAAATACCAAGCGGGAGATAGAGCAGGACGTTCGAGATCAGATCGCCACGATCCATCGGTGAGTGGCGGGTCGCGAGAAAATGAGTAACCGGACCAAGGGTTCCGGGGCGCATGTGAAATTGAAACGGAAACAGAGATCCGTAAAGAATCAGCGCGACGATGCCGGCGGCGATGGTTGCGTATTTCGGCTCAACCCAGCCGGTGCCGGTATTGTCGGAAGGCACTTAATCCGGGAACAACTCTGCAATCCTGATTTCGAGTTCCGGACTGGTTGTACGGAGAACTCCGTCTTTTACTTCACGGCTGCCCTCGGGAGTATAAACCCACGCACGGCGATTTCGCGGATTGATCACCCAGACATAACGGACGCCGAAGTTGAGGAAATCGTCGATCTTCTCCTGCATGCGATCCTGGCGATCGTCTTTGGAGAGAATTTCGACGCAGATTAGGGGAGGCGTGCGAAAAATTTGATCCTCGGGTTCAGGCCCCGCTATAACGCACACATCCGGAATTCGAAATCGGCGCCCGGAGATCTGAACACGTTGCTCGGGAAAAACATGTATGTTCCACTCCTTGGACCGAGAGTGAAACAAATAGATCAGTTGACGTTGGACCTTACCATGATCGCGCTCGCCCACGTTGCGTTCGAGGACCTCCCCGTCCACGTAGTCGCAATCCGGCTCATACGTGGTGCGAAGATACTCTTCCACGGGAACGAGCGTCACCGCCTTCATGGTCCTAGTCTAACTCCCCTCGAATCAGGTCGGCGTAGGTTTCACGCCGGCGGATGGTCCGCCAGTTGCCGCCTTCGATGAGTACTTCGGCGGCGCGCGGGCGAGCATTGTAGTTGGACGATTGCGCGAAACCGTAGGCGCCGGCAGAGCGGATGGCCAACAAGTCGCCTGGAAAGACTTCGGGCATATCGCGATCCCGCGCCAAGAAATCTCCGGTTTCGCAAACGGGGCCGACCACATCGACACGCGTATGGGGCGCGCCGGTCTGACGGAGCGGCAGGATTTCGTGATACGCGCCGTACAGGGCCGGTCGAATCAAATCGTTCATCGCGGCGTCGACGATAACGAATTCCTTCTCGCCGGTTTTCTTGCGGTACAGCACCCGAGTGAGCAGAACGCCCGCCTCGCCGACAATGGAACGGCCCGGCTCAATCATCACGTGAACATCCCGCCCCGCGAGGCGTCCACGCAGATCCGTCACGAACCCGGAGATCGCAGGCGTTACATCTTCCGGTTTATACGCGACGCCCAGCCCCCCTCCCAGGTCGGCATGCCGAATATCAAAGCCATTGGCCTTCAGGCGATCGATGAGCGCCAGCACACGATCCAGGGCTTCGAGGAGCGGCGCCGGGTCCATGAGTTGGGACCCGATGTGGCAGCTTACGCCTTCAAGGAGCAGATTCTTGTGCTGCCGCGCGCGCTCATACACGGCTTCGGCATCACCGATGTCGACGCCAAACTTGTGCGTTAGACGCCCCGTGGAAATGTAGGCGTGTGTGACAGCTTCGACATCCGGATTCACACGCAGGGCGACTCGCGCCTTCACTCCGCGACGGTGCGCCAGGGCATCGATCAACGCCAGCTCCGGTTCGGATTCGCAGTTAAAAACCAGGATGCCGGCGGCGAGCGCCTGATCGATCTCGTCCGAGGTTTTTCCGACGCCTGAGAAGACGATTTTCGCGGGGTCGCCGCCCGCCTGCATCACTCGATAGAGTTCGCCTCCGGATACGATGTCGAATCCCGCGCCGGCCTGGGCAAGCAGTCGCAACAGCGAAAGATTGCCGTTGGCTTTCACTGCATAACAGACCGTGTGCCGGATGTCGCCAAACGAATCGTGATATGCCCGAAAATTCTCGAGGATCGTGTTCGAGGAGTAAACGTAACAAGGCGTTCCGGCATCATCCGCCACGTCGGAGAGCGGCGTGTCGTCGCAGTATAGGGCCCGATCCCGATAATTCAACTGTTTCATGATCAGCAGACCCTCAAAACCACGATGGATTGATCGTCTGTAATCGGAGTATCGTCGCGAAACTGGTCGAGATCTGTGAATATGGCGTCGGAAATAACCTTAGGCGATTCATGGCCATTTTTCTTAAGCAGACGAGCGATGCGGGTGCGCGTGTATTCCTCTTCCTTGGTATTGAGCTGGTCTTCGACTCCGTCGGAGTAGAACAAAATCGTGTCGCCGACTTCGGTCTGAAATTCGATTTCCTCGTATTCGCGATCTTCCAGCAGCCCGATCGGGACACCTTCCGCCTTGGGCTTGATAATCTCGCCGTTGCGAAAAATCATCGGGGGCTCGGCTCCCGCATTGCACAAAGTGAAGAGACGCGAGCGAGGCTCCCATAGCGCGACCAGCAGCGTGGCGTACTGCGCGTCGACCTTGCGCTCCAGCAGTGTTTCATTCAGGGTCTGCATCAGGACCGCGGGACTTCGGCGGCGCGGAGCAAGAATGCGCAGAAGGCCGCTAATCAATGCGCCATATAGAGCGGCAGCGGCGCCTTTTCCACTTACGTCTCCGAATACGACCACCGCATAATCGTCGCCATGATCGAAAAAATCATAGACATCGCCGGAAATTTCGCGCGCGGGGCGTGCGCGCAAGGCGCTTTCGAGGCCGCGAAGAGCCGGGGCTTCGCGCGGTTGCAGCACGTGCTGGAGCTTGCGGGCGGCCGTGAGATCCTGTTCCATGCGCTGTTCGCGCTGCGCCAGGATTTCGTAGAGACGCGCATTTTCAACCGAACTCGCCACCTGCGGTGCGAGCAGCGAAAGCGTCCGTTGATGATCTTCGGTGAAATATGCGATTCGTTCGCTTTCGACGTCCAGCACTCCGACGACACGATCCTGAACGATCAGCGGCACGGCCATTTCCGAGCGAATTTCCGGATGCGAGGCGATGTAGCGCGGATCTTGCGCCGTGTCCTGCACACGCACCGTCTCCCGCGATTCAGCCGCCGCGCCGGTGATGCCTTTACCGAGCGGAATGTTATCGAGCGTTACGCGCTGATCGTAGCGGACGCTGAACCGGTGGCGCAAAACCTGGCGTTCCGCATCGACCAGGAAAATGCTGAACGCGTCGTAGTTGATGAGCGCGCGGATGGTGGCAGCGATTTTGCCCAGCAGCTCATCCAGATCCAGGATCGAGCTGAATTCCTGGGAGAGATGCGCGAGCGTGCGCAGCGTCCGGTTCTGGCGATCGACGCGGCGGTAAAGACGGGCGTTGTCGATGGACACAGCCACGCGCGCGGCGATCAGGCGCATCAGAGCCCGATCCTGTTCCGAATATGCTTTTACGCGCGTAGACTGAACGTCGAGAACGCCCACCAGTTTGCCGCGCGCGGTCATGGGCACGGCGAGTTCGCTGCGAACGGCGTCCAGGGCGTTCAGATAGCGGGCGTCCGTACGGACGTCGTCGACCATCACTGGCAAACGGGTCCCGGCGGCGGTTCCCGTCACGCCTTCGTTCAACGGAATCACCAGGCTGCGAACGACTTCGTCTCGATGGCCGATCGAGTAGCGGATTCGCAGACCTTGCGCGGCGTCGTTATAGAGTAAGATCGCAAAAAGGTCGTAGGGAACTACGGTTTTTACGATCGCGGCGACGTTTTCCAGAAGCTTGTCGAGGTCCAGAGTTTCGGAAGTAACTCGGGCGACTTCCAACAGGAAATCGAGCAGTTCGGCGCGCTCGCGGAAGACTGCGGATTTGCGGGAGATGGCCATGCGGTTCTATCGCGCCGTGGCTTCGACGATCTGGACACTGGCGCTGGCCCCGATGCGATTCGCGCCCGCGTTGACCATATTTTTCAAGTCTTCCAATGTTCGAATGCCGCCGGAGGCTTTCACACCCATTTCCGCGCCGACGATCCGGCGCATCAACGCAACATCCTGCACGGTCGCGCCGTGGGGCCCGAACCCGGTGGACGTTTTCACGAAGTCGGCGCCGGCGGCTTTCGCCAGTGTACAGGCCCTGACCTTCTGCGAATCGTCGAGCAGCGCCGTTTCCAAGATCACTTTGACGATTGCGCCACCCTGGTGCGCGGCCTTCACCACGGCGGCGATGTCGTCGCGAACAGCGCTATCGTTTCCTCCGCGGAGTTCGCCGATATTCAGCACCATGTCGATTTCATGGGCGCCGTCGCGAAGGGCGGTTTCTGTTTCCGCAACTTTAACCGCGGTGGCGTTCGCCCCCAGGGGAAACCCGACCACCGCGCAAACTTTCACCGCTGATCCGGCCAGTTCAGAAGCAACCAGGGACACCCAGTATGGATTGACGCACGCGCTCGCGAAGCCGAACGCCCGCGCCTCGGAACAGATCCGGCGGATGTCGGGAGCGGTCGCTTCGGGGCGCAGGAGCGTGTGATCGATCAACGCGGCGATCGCGCGATCGAAGCCCGTTCGCGCTGAGGCCTGGCTGAGTTTTTGGGAGTCCACTTGAGTCCTTGGTTCTCTTGATAAAGCGAAGCGTAGGGCAGTACCGGCACACGCACGCCCACACGGTTTTGCGCTGTTTTGCCCGGAAAATTTAGGATAACACGCGTTAGCGGAGCAATCGAAATTCCTCGCCGATACGTCGCAGACCCTCGCAAAGATACTCTTCCTTCGCGCCCAGCCAGATCCGCACAAATCCCTCCAGCCCCAGATGTTTGCCCGGAACGATCAAGGTATTCTGCCGATCCCGGATTCGTTCGCAGAGCTCAATCGACGGGACGCTCGCGTTGTATTTCATCAGAGCGATGGCGCCGGCCTGCGGTTCGATCCACTCGAGGAGGCCATCGAAGCTTCGAGCCCAACGGCGTGCCAGTTCCAGGTTCGTGTTCAACACGGCGCGGGTTCGAGCAAAGCATTTTTCGCGATTCACTGGCGCGACAGCAACTCGCGCGAGGCGGTCTGAAAGTTTCCCCGGGCATATGGTGAGGGAATCATGCTGGGCCCAACATTCGGCGATTAAATCCTTGGGCCCGACAATCCACCCGATGCGAACACCCGGAATGCCCCATGCTTTCGATAACCCGCTGGTGACGATCACGCGCTCACTCATGCCCCAAAAGCTCTTCCCGAGCCGACCCGAGACTTCGGCGCCGCGATAGACTTCATCCGCCAGCAGCCATGCGCCGACGCGCTCGCAGCGCTCGACAATCCTGTGCATGGACGCCTCAGAGAGCACCGCGCCCGTCGGATTGTTGGGATTCGAGATGTAGACCATGCGAGTACCGGGAACGACGGCGCGGTCGAACTCGTCCCAGTCCGGTTCCCATCCGCGATCGAGGCGCAACGCGAAGGTTCTGACATGCGCATCGAGGCTGCGAGGAATGCCCCAAAGCTGCATGTAATTCGGCACTTCAAGTGCAAACCCATCAAAAGACCGGATCTGGCTGAGCGCGACCAGATAGTTCGCCTCCGAAGTCCCGTTGGTGACTTCGATGTGATCGATAGTCGCGCCGGGATAGAATTGCGCCAGCGTTTCGCGCAGTTCGATGGTGCCGTTCGACTGGCTGTAGCCAAGCGGAACATCCAGAAACGCATCGAGGTCGAAACCCATTTCCATGAGCTCGCGAAGCGTGAGCGGGCGCACGCCGGACTCGCTGAGATCGTACTCGACCAGGTTTTCCCAGGTCGACTGCATCCGCTCCATTTCAAAAGTTTCGATTTTCATATATAGACTCTGCGATGAAGAGATCCTCGACGCCCAACCCTGTGAGATCGGCAACCGTAAGACGTGAGGGCGGTGCTTGCGCGCTCAAACACGGGAGGGCCCTCGTCCATTCACTGGGCGTGTGCTGTAACTCGCCCAGCCGCTTGCATTGCTCTAGTGAGTCGACCCAGATTGTATCCGCCCTGCGTAGAATTTCGGGATCTAACTCCTGCTTGCCGGGAGAGTCCGCGCCTACGGCGGTAATGTGGGTGCCGTCCTCGATGTCGTTTGCGATGAGGACCGGCTCTCGAGAGGCCGTGCAGGTGACGATAAGACGGGTCGCGGCGGCTACGGCTGCGGGCGATGAGAGCACCGCGACATCGCGCACGAAGTGGCGAATGTCTTCAGCGGCACGTTCGGCGCGCTCCGGCGCGCGGGCCCACAAGTAGACTCGTTTGAGCGACAGGACCTGAGCGTGGAACCGCGCCGTCAGCCTGGCCTGAATGCCGCTTCCGAGGATCCCGATCGTCTGATCCTGCCGCCTGAGTTCGCGTGCGATCATCGCGGAGACGGCAGCGGTGCGGACGTCGGTCAGATGGCCCGAGTCCGCGAAATAGGCAACCGGTTCGCCGGTGTCGGCCGAAGCGAGCAGCATCATGCCATTTCCTTTGCCGTGAAAGGTGCTGGCCATCTTCAAGACAAAATAGTCCCCGCCCCGGCGATAGCTCGACTTCATGTGAACCTCGCAACCGGGCTCGATATCGAGATGCATCGGCATCGGTGAATCGCATTCGCCACGCGATTGCGCGAGCAAAGCGTCCCGCATGCGATCGATCAGGACCGCATCGTCGATCCGATCACGGATATCTTCGAGAGTCAAGACTTGCACAGGATTTTATTGACGGTCTCCGCGCTCACGTTACGGCCCGAGATGACCACTGCTGCAGGCCCGTCCAGCTTTCCCGCTTTACCTGTAAGACACGCGGCGATTACGACGGCAGCGGTGGGCTCGATCAAATATTGATGATTGGCCAGCATCCAGCGCACGCCTTCCAGGATCTCATCTTCGGAAACCAGGGCGACTCGGTCAATGAGAGGGCCGAGCACGCTGAACGTCAGCTCGCCAATGCCTCCCTCGACCCCTCCGGCCATGGTTTCAACGGCTGGCAGCCGCGTTATCGCGTGACCGGCGTCGAGCGACATCTTCAATGCGGGCGAGAGGATGTGCTGGCAGCCGACCACGATCGCTTTAGAGGATTGCAGTTTGGCCCAATGCGCCAAGCCTGCGCTAAGGCCGCCGCCACCGACCGGAACAATGAAGTTTCGTGTGTCCGGCGCGTCTTCGAGAATCTCGACGGCGACGGTGCCGCCGTTCGCGGCCATGATCGCGGAATCGTCGAAGGCGGAAAGAAAGGTCCTGCTTTCCGCGGCCGCAATCCCGCGGGCCCACTCTTCGGTGTCATCGTAACCGTCGAATTCCGAAACATGAACATCCGCGCCCATCGCGACCATGCCTTCGTACTTCGAGCGATCGACCGAGCGCGGAACACATATGGTCGCTCGGATTCCTGCCTCGCGCGCGGCGTAGGCAACTGCTTTTCCGTGATTTCCAGCCGAGCACGTGATGACGCCCTCCCGCCGTTCTTGCGGTGTCAGACGCGAGATCCGGAACAGCGCGCCCCTGATCTTGAACGATCCGGTGAGCTGCATCGATTCAAGCTTGAACGAAACGGGAACACCCAGCGCACGCGACAGCGCCGGGGACGGCTCGAGCGGCGTACGTCGGACGCGGCCCTTCAGAAACGCCGCCGCTTCTACGATGAGGTCACGCACAATAGTCGAGCGCCGCTTCGGCGAGAATCGATGCCATTTGCGCGACCGAATCCAGCTCTACCCATTCGACCGCCGCGTGCGCGCCGCCACCGTCCGGTCCCATGACCACCGTTTCGATCCCCGCGGCGTGCAGCAGCGCGGCGTCCATCCAGGGTGTGTCGCCGATGTAGTTTGGCGGACACCCGAGAACCTTCGTAGACGCCCGGTCGAGCGACTTAACTATGGAAGCTTCCTTCGAAACTTCAAAGGGATCGCGAACGAAGAATGGGCGGATCGATGCCTTGAATGTCGGGTCGGCCGCGTTGAGACGATCGGCGATCTCCTGAAGTTCGCCTACCACTTGCGATTCGGTTTCGCCTGGAATCGTCCGGCGCTCGATCTGCAGTTTGCAGGAAGCCGCGTAGGTGCTTAAGCCATCGCCGCCCTGAATCATCGCCGCGTGAAGCGACGGCGGGCCGACCAGCGGATGCGGCTTCCGGGCGCGCAACTCTTGTTCGAGTTTGTCGAGCTCGGCCAGGAATCGTCCCATGCGCATGTTTGCGTCGACGCCCTGCTCGAAGCGGCTGCCGTGGGCGGCGCGGCCGGTAGTTTCGACTTCGATCCAGAGGTAACCCTTGTGCGCGAGGCAGATCTGAACCGCGGTCGGTTCCGTGACGATAGCGCCGTCGGTGCGGACATGCTGGATCAGGTCGGCAGTACCCAGGCTGCCGTATTCTTCATCGGCCACCGCCGCGATCACGACATCTCCGCGAGGTTTGGTTCCTGAATCGACCAGCGATTTTAGAGCCGCCATCTGCGCGGCCAGGCTGCCCTTCATGTCATAGCTGCCGCGGCCGTACAATTTGCCGTCGCGAATCGCGGCGGAAAAGGGGTCGGGCATGCCGTCGACGGCCACAGTGTCATAATGTGCGTTCAGCATCAGGCTCTTTCCGCCACCCGAGCCGCGCAGGGTTCCCGTGACGCTAATGCGGCCGGGCTCCGGCTCAAAGCGGCGAACTTCGAGACCAAGAGCGCCCAGAGCGACGGCGACGTAATCCGCGATCTCGCGTTCGCCGTTTCCCGCGGCGGAGAGCGTCGGATTGACGGAGTTGATGCGGACGAGATCCGCAAGCGTGGTGAACAGATAGTCGCGATCAATTTTCATGAGCGCTTTCCATAAGATCGTCGAGAGCCATTCCCAGGCGGCGAAGTGCTTCTTCGAGAGGCTCCGGATCGCCGCCAATTCCGATGCGAAAATGATCGGGCATCTCGAAATACTTTCCTGGGACGACGGTGGTCTCGTACTTGTTGCGAAGCAGATCGCAAAGCCGATCGACATCCCCGCTGAGAAGCTTCGGGAAAGCAATGGTCCCGTAAGGCTGCCTCACCAGTTCCAGTTCGGCGCGGCTATCGAAGAACCGGTTGAGGATCGCTCGATTCGTGTCCAGGCGCCGGCGAACGGCGTCCCGGATGCGAGGCAACTCGCCCAGCGCGATCACGCTGACCAACTCGGCCATGTGCGCTGGGATCACGCCGAACAGGTCATTTAAGCGCCACATGGTTTGGGCGAGCTCTGGCTCGGCGATGATCCAGCCGCAGCGAAGACCGCTCAGGCCATACACCTTGGTCAAGCTGGAGGTGACGATAAACTGATCGCCCAAAAGTGCCGCGGATCGCGGCGCTTGTTCGAACGCAGCGTCCAGATACACTTCGTCCACCAGCACGCGAGCGTTCACACGCCGCGCGATCTCTCCCACGCGTTGGATGGTTGCTTCGTCCGTGAGCGCGCTCGATGGGTTGTGAAGATTACCGATTATGATGAGCTTCGTTTGCGGAGTAACAGCGCGCTCGATCGCAGCCGGATCGAGTGCAAAACCGGACTCGCGCGTTCGCCGGAACCGTGAAATCGACGCGCCGATCTGTTCGGCCGCCGCAAGAATCAACTCGTACGTCGGCTCCTCGATCAACACTTCGTCGCCGGCCTGGAGGACGGCGGAAAGCGCCAGATAGTTGGCCATCGACGTTCCTGTCGCAGCAACGATGCGGTCCGGCGTGACGCCGCAATGTTTCGCCAGCGCCTGCTGCAACGGCGGGAATCCATAGAAGCTGGGTCCGCTGATTTCCAGATCCTCGATCTTCACCGGCAGATCGCGCAATTTCCAATGAGCGACGCCGCTGGTCGCAATGTTGAAGCGGGCGTGTGATTTCAGCTTGGCCCACGGCATGTAGTAGGAACTCAAGATTTCCTCCAGAAAAAGTACACCGGCACTCCCGCCAGCAGGATCGTCAGTCCAATGGCGCTATTCGCCGGGTATTTGAAAATTGTGCTGGCGACCACCAAGAAACAGGAGATCACGAAAAACAACGTGGTGAAGGGATGGCCGGGAGCGCGAAAGCCTGTCGACTCTGGCTGGCGATTTCGAAAAATCAGTAGAGAGATGCCGGTGATGCCGAACAGAATGAAATCGACGGACGTAACGTAGTTGAGGATCTGTTCATAGCGGCCCGAAAGAGCGATGATTGTCGCGACCACCCCTTGCAGCACGATCGCGACCGCCGGCGCCGCCGTCCGGGGATGAATCCAGGCGACGCTGCGGAAAAAGACGCCGTCTTCCGCCATCGCGAAATAGACGCGGGGCGCGGTCAGCATTCCGTGGCTGAGGAATCCGAGCGTGGAAATCGTAATGCCGATTGCGATGAATCGCGCGCCGGGCTCTCCCAAAGCGGCTCGCATCACCGCAGAGGCGGGCGTGCTGGTATTTTTCAAACCGTCCGGACCCAGGACGTGAACGCAGACATAGGTCACGGAGACATAAATCGCGATCACTCCAATGACACCCATTAGCAATGCTCGCGGCAGATCCCGCGTCGAATTTTTCATTTCGGCGGCGACGAAACTGGTGGTTTGCCAGCCGCCATAAGCGAATAAAACGGGCGTCAACGCCGCGCCGATCGCGAGAACAAGACTCATCGATACCGGCCGATCGAGCAAAGCGGCGCTCACGTTTTGAGCGGGCCGCGCCACGGACAGCCCGGCGCCTACCAGGGCCGCAATCGCAACGATCTTAAGCAGCATCAGCGTGCTCTGCACATTCGATCCCGCGCGAACGCCCAGGCAGTTAATAATGCTCAAGGCGGCGAGCGCGGCTGCGGCAATCACAGCGTCGGAGACCGGCGCATGCGTGATCTCAAGAAAGTATCGCGCGAAGGTTACGGCTACGGCCGCCATGCCTCCGGTTTGCGTCACCAGCAGCAGCGTCCATCCGTAGACGAACGCAACCGCGGGATGAAACGCGTCGCGCAGATAGGCATACTGCCCTCCCACTTCAGGACGGCGAGCCGCAAGCTCGGCATAGACCAGCGCTCCCGCCAGCGCGACCATGCCACCGAAAATCCACACGCCGAGGATCAGAAATGGCGTGTGAACCTGCTGCGCGACAACATACGGATTAATGAAAATGCCCGAACCGACAATGCCGCCCATGACGAGCATAGTGGCGTCGAAAAGTCCCAGCCGTCGGGCGAGTCGGGAGGGGCGCAACCCCTTACTCTACACCGTTCCTCATGGTAGGCTGACCCTGAGGTCCTATGAAACCCTTTCTTCTCTGTACGCTTACCGCGGCGGCTCTATTTGCGCAGCCGCCGGCGCAACATACCAACCTAAAAGTCGGCGATGAAGCTCCTGACTTCACGCTGAAAGACACCAACAACAAAGACGTGAAACTTTCCAATTTTCGCGGCAAGAAGAACGTCGTGCTGGCATTCTTCCCGGCCGCGTTTACAGGTGGTTGAACACGCGAACTCACCGCCTACCAGTCTGGTATTGGCAAATTCAAGGATATTGACACGCAGGTTTTGGCGATCAGTGGAGATTTCATAGCGACCCTCAATCACTGGTCCAAGGAATTGAACGCGGAGTTCCCGATGCTTTCCGATTACAAGCGCGAGGTGATGAAGAAGTATGGAGTTTTAGGCGAGACCTCGTACCTGGCCAACCGCACCACGTTTATCGTGGATATGGACGGCAAGATCGCGGAGATCATCGAAGGAAATTCGGCGATTGACCCGACAGGGGCCGTGACGGCCTGTAGCCGGTTGAAGCATTAACGAGTACGCGAAGGCCCGCTTATTGTCGTGCGCGGTTCCGTGCCGGTGATTGATGGCATGGAGCCGACGCAATAGCTAGCGGGTCTTCGTATTTTTCCCTACTCATAGCGCAGAGCGACGAGCGGATCGACCCGGGTCGCCCGGCGGGCGGGAATCACGCACGCCAGCGCGGTTACGGCGACCAGCAAAGCTGCCATGGCAAGGAACGTCAACGGATCGAAGGAACTGACGTCGAAGAGCAACCCTCGGATCAGCCGCGTCAATGCCAGAGCGCCGATGGCTCCGGCGGCCACGCCGATCAGCGCAAGCCGCATCCCGTGTCCCAGCACGAGCCCTAAAACGTCGCTCGCTCCCGCTCCCATCGCCATGCGGATTCCGAACTCAGTCGTCCGACGCGTGACCGAGTAGGAAATCACGCCGTACAGTCCGACGGCGGCGAGCAGAAGCGCCGTGGACGAGAACAGGCCTAACAGGGTCGTCAGAAACCGCGGGCGGGAACGGGCTCCGGCAAGCACGTCGTCCATGGTTCGGACGAGCGATACGGGAATCGACGGATCGATGCTCTGCACCGCCGTACGGACCGGCAAGATCAGCGACGTCGGGTCGGTAGAAGTACGTACCGCCAGAAATCCGGTGCGCGCTGGAAAACCTTCCTGACGATAGGGAAAGAACAGCTCCGATCCAGACGGCTTGTCAAGTCCGGCATTCTTGACATCCGCGACCACCCCGACGATGGTCCGCCACGGATCAGTAAATCCCGGCCGCACGCGGCGTCCGATGGCGCTTTCGTTTCCGTAATACGTTCGCGCCATAGTCTGGTTGATGATCACGGTTGGCGTAGCGCCCGCGCCGTCACGCTGATCAAAGAATCTTCCGTCCATCAGACGAATACCCATGGTTTCGAAGAAATGGTCGCCGGTATTCTGCCAGTAATCTATGTTGTTGCCGGGACCGCCGGGAACCGGCGTAAAATTCTCGATCTGGGTATCGTTGGCGTTGATCGGACGCTCAGGAGGCAGTCCGCTCATCAGCGTGACGGATTGGACGCCCGGAACAGAGGAGACCTTGTCCTGAACGTTTTGCCAAAACCGCGTAATGTTGGCATTCTGCGGATAGGTGCTCTGTGGCAGATTGATGCGCATCGTGAGGAGGCTCGCCGGTTGAAAGCCCGGGTTGACCTCACTTAATTTCCAGAAGGCGCGGATCATGAGACCGGTCCCGATCAGAAGCATCAAAGCCAGAGCCAGTTCGCT
>DATGGL010000166.1:0-2816 GCA_035308605.1 Bryobacteraceae bacterium | reverse complement strand
CTTCCGCCAATACTGGCGGGGGTCTTGAACGCGTCCAGAATCTGGTTCAGATCCGCCTCACTCCGCCCGTATTGCTTCCACTGATCCCGAAGGGCGGTAGCCACCGAAGGCTCCGACAGAGCGACCGCCATCATGGTCAGCATGATGAAGATGATGACGAATCCGAAGATTCCGCAGATCCAGCCCAGCCGCGCACCACTCAGCGTCGACAGCTTTTGATGCGTCCGGCGGCGATAAAAGAACACTGCCAGAAAACCGGTCAGGATCAGCCACACGGGCGCGAGCGCCTGGAGGATCGGGAGCTGCCCCAGAAGCATCGAAACGGCAATCGACAGGATGGCGGCCAGTAGTCCGATCCGGACCGCCGGCCCGTTATGGAATCCGATCGGCGGCGGCGCGGGAATCGGCGGGGGAGGCGCGGGCAGCGGAGCGGCTTCCACCTCCTCGGTAAGCAATTCGCGCTGGGGCTTCCCGCATCGATGGCAAAATAGCGCGTCGTCCGGGAGCGTGGCGCCGCAGCTACAACGTTCTGGCACGACTCCAGTGTCCCATGTTTACGCCAAATGCAAATACCGCGGGATGTCCGGCGTCTCCGTGCGTCTATAATTTTAAAGACTCTGCGGAGGTGTCCCTATGAAAATGTGGTTGGCCCTGGCCGGGATGGCGCTTGGCGGGTTCGCGCAGAACCTGCCGCAGGGCATGGAGAAGGTGACCTCAGTCGAGGGAATCACTGAGTACAAGCTCCCCAATGGCTTGCATGTGCTTGTATTTCCGGACCCTTCCAAGTCGACGATCACCGTGAACATGACCTATTTGGTGGGTTCCCGCCAGGAAGGCGCCGGCGAGCGGGGCATGGCGCATTTGCTGGAACACATGGTTTTCAAGGGCAGCCCGAAGCACACCGACATCCCCAAGGAGCTGACCTCACACGGCTCCCGCCCGAACGGCTCCACAAGCTGGGACCGCACTAATTATTTCGAAACCTTCCAGGCCACCGAGGAAAACCTGCGCTGGGCGCTGGACCTGGAATCCGACCGGATGGTGAACTCGTTCATCAAGAAAGAGGATCTGGCCAGCGAATTCACGGTGGTCCGGAACGAATTCGAGATGGGCGAGAACAACCCCTTCAGCGTCCTGTTTGAGCGCGCCCTATCCGCTGCTTACGTCTGGCATCCGTACGGACACTCGCCCATCGGCAACCGCGCGGATATCGAAAACGTTCCCATCGACAAATTGCAGGCCTTTTACCGGAAGTATTACCAGCCCGATAACGCGGTTCTGACGGTTTCCGGCCACATCGACGAGCCCAAGCTGCTGCCCATGATCGCCGGATATTTCGCGCCGATCCCGAAGCCGGCACGCGTTCTGGAACAGACCTACACGACCGAGCCTGTGCAGGATGGCGAACGTGAGGTGACGCTACGCCGCGTGGGCGATATTCAGGCAGTGCTCTCCGTCTTTCACGTGCCCGCCGGCTCCGATCCGGATTATTCGGCGATTGACGTTCTCGTCGGCGTCCTCAGCGATAATCCCGCCGGCCGCCTTTACAAAGCCCTGGTGGACAACAAGAAAGCCTCCCAAGTGATCGGCTTCGATCTGCAACTGAACGAACCCGGAGCAGCGGTTTTCGGCGCCATTCTCGGAAAGCAGGATTCGATCGAAGACGCCCGAAAAATCGTTCTGGATACCCTCGACGGCATCATTAAGGAACCGCCCAGCAAAGACGAGGTGGAACGAGCGAAGACCCGGCTGTTGAAAGACATCGAACTGCAGCTCCGCGATTCTGAGCGGATCGGGATGTTCATGAGCGAATGGGCCAGCATGGGCGACTGGCGGCTGCTGTTCCTCAGCCGCGACCGGTTGCGCAAAGTAACGCCCGAAGATGTACAGCGCGTGGCCAAGGCGTACCTGAAATCCTCGAACCGGACCGTCGCCGAGTTCATCCCGGACCCGAAGCCGGACCGCGCGACGATCCCCGCCAAAACCGATTTCGCGGCTGCCCTTAAGGACTACAAAGGCGACGCGACGATGTCGCAGGGCGAGGCTTTCGATCCATCGCCGGCGAATATCGAATCGCGCCTGAAGCGCTCGACGCTGCCTTCGGGCATGAAGCTCTCGCTGCTCTCCAAGAAGACTCGCGGCAACACCGTCAGCGCATCTTTACGCTTGCATTATGGGACGCTTGAAAGCGCCAATGGCCGCAATACGGCTGCGTCGCTGGCGATTTCCACTTTGATTCGAGGAACCGACAAGCACAACCGCCAGCAGATTCAAGACGAGTTGGATCGCTTGAAAGCGGACGTGCGCATTACCGGGAACGCCACCAGCGCGGCCGTCGATATCCAGACAGTTCGCGAGAATCTTCCCGCCGCCATGCAACTGGTTGCCGAGATTCTGGAGCACCCGTCATTTCCCGAGACCGAGTTCGAGCAGATACGCAAACAGCGCCTGACCTCCGCGGAATCCGGCAAATCGGACCCGCAGGTGATCGTCCCAACCGAGCTGAATCGCGTGATGCATCCGCATCCCAAAGGCGATGTGCGCGCCACGCTGACGCCGGATGAGCAGATGGACGAGCTGCGCAAGGCCACCCTCGACGACGCCAAGAAGTTTTACAAGGACTTCGTCGGCGCATCGAACGCGGAATTCGCCGTGGTTGGCGACTTCGATCCGGCGGAAATCGGCAAACTGGCCACGGACTTATTTGGATCCTGGAAGACGCCCGCGCCTTACCAGCGCGTCACAGATCCTTATCGAAAGCTCGACGTTGTCAACCGCAGCATCGAAACACCTGATAAAGAGAACGCCTGGTTCAT
>DATGGL010000165.1:0-7798 GCA_035308605.1 Bryobacteraceae bacterium | reverse complement strand
CGCCTTTCGCGTGATTGGAGAGCTCGGCCACCCGGCGGGCGGCGGCCAGACGCGAGGCCCAGCCGACGATGAGGATCCCGATTCCGAGCGCGACGCAGACATTGCGCAGGGACGCTTCGTTTTTCTTTTCGAGATCGCGGGCGGCGGCGCCGGCGGTCGCGTCCGCGGCGCCGGTGAGCCGGCGCAGCAGCGCTTCGTAACGGCTGCGAGCCGGTTCGTATTTCGAGAAATACACCGTCTTTGCGCGTGCGATGTCGCCGCCGCCGAGGAGTTCGAGGACTTCGGTATCGACCGGGCGCAATTCGGTTTCGTCGAGCTGCTTCAACTGGACGACAAGATCGGTAATCTCGGCCGATCTGGAGATGGCCACGATTTTCTCGAGCACCCGGTTGTTCTCGTCGTACGCGCGGATCTTGCGGGCGTCCAGGGCCGGCGTGTCCAGGCTGAAGAGCATGGTTTTCGTGGCATCGTCCTGAGTCAGCAACAAGGCGAGGGAATTGACGGCGAGCTCCTTGATTTCGTGCGCGGCGATGAGCTCTCTGGCGTTGTTGCGAAGGCCGTTCTTGGTGATGAATCCGACGGCGACGCC
Source organism: Bryobacteraceae bacterium (assembly GCA_035308605.1). Classification (GTDB taxonomy): domain Bacteria; phylum Acidobacteriota; class Terriglobia; order Bryobacterales; family Bryobacteraceae; genus Palsa-187. The sequence continues at coordinate 7,209 of DATGGL010000165.1, read as the reverse complement.
CACGATCGCCAGCGGCGCAATCGCGAGGTACATTTTCACCGTGAGTGGAATTCGCGTCATTTCTTTACCGCCCATGCCTGGCTACGCCGGGACCGCGCGCGTGGTACAGGGCCTCACTTCTTGACCGTGACGATCAGCTTCATTTTGGGATGGATCGCGCACCGCACCTCGGCCACGCCTTCTTTCGGGAAGGGAATCGAAGACGACGCGCCGGGAGCCTGGCGACGGATGTCGAACTGCATGCCTTCGGAGATGGAAAAGACGTTGTGCGTCACGTCGTCGGCATTCTTGAAGACGATCGAATCTCCCGGTTTGACCGTCAGCTCGGTTACGGAAAATGCGCGATCCTTCTGAACCACCGTGTAATCCGCGGCGGGCAGGCTTATGCCGGCGGCGATTCCGAAAACGACGATCCTTTGGCAAATATGCATAGAAATGCTCCTTTAGCGCGGCAGAGCCGGAAGTTCGACGGGTTTGGCGTGACTGGTGAGCGTGTGGAGAAACGCGAGCAGATCGATTTTTTCCTGGGCGGTCAGATGCAGCGGAACGAGCTCCGGCGAAAGACTGGGCCGTTTCGCCAGCCCGCCGAGATCGTAGAGATCGATCACTTCTTCGAGAGTCGCGACGGATCCGTTATGCAGATAGGGCGCGCGGCGGTCCACATCGCGGAGCGTTGGCGTCTTGAAGGCGTGTTGCATGGCTTCGAGAGGCAGCTCTTTGCCGCGGCCGGTGTCGTCATCCGGCAGCCCGATGTCGTGGAAGCCATTGTCCGTGAAGTTCCATTGGGTATGGCATTTCTGGCACCCGGCTTTGGTATTGAAGAGATCGAATCCGCGCTTGGCGGACTCAGAGATCGCCGATTCGCGGCCGGAGATCCACTCGTCAAAGGGAGCCTGACCGGAGACGATGGTGCGTTCGAAGGTCGCGAGCGCCCGGGCCACCAGCTTGGACGTCGGTGGTTCTTGGGGATAGGCGCGCTCGAAGAGCTCGCGATATTCCGGAATGCAGCCGAGAACCCGGGGCAATTCGTCGAGCGGGCGGTTCATTTCTTCATGCGATTCGATAGGGCCGAGGGCTTGCTGTTCGAGCGAATCGGCGCGGCCGTCCCAAAACAGGAGCTCGGCCCAGGCGAGGTTGAGGAGCGTGGGCGTCCGGCGGCGCAATTGCTTCGTTCCGCGCCCGATTGCCTTGGGTAGCGCATCGCCCCAGGCGAAGCCGGGATTGTGGCAGGTGGCGCAGGAAACAGAATTTGAACCGGACAAGCGCGGATCAAAGAAGAGCGTCCGGCCGAGGAGTTCTCGAGCCGCCGTGAATTGATTGTCCGGAGGAAACGGGATCGACTCGGGGCGTGTGTACTTAGACTTCCAAAGTTGGCGGTGATATGCCGGTGGATTCTCGGGTCCAACAGCGTGTTGCGCGCAACCGGGCTTAGAAAGAGAGAAAGCCGCAGTTAACAGACTCAGGTAGATAGGTTGTTTCATCGTGCCCGGCCAGCGAACCCAATGCGAATGCAGGCGAGTCCTTCCGAATACACGGATCGGCAAAAGGACCCGACGCTTGAAAGAAAAAACCAGCGGAGGCTCCCGGGAAACGTTTAGAGTAAAGCAATGGATTTCGGTACGAAGAAGGTATTGACTCTCGAGCAGGCCCAGCACATTGCCCAGGCGGCGCGCGCAGAGGCGAAGAAGAACGGCTGGACCATGGTGATCGCCGTGGTCGACGACGGCGGCCATTTGATTTGCCTGGAGCGTATGGATGGAACTCAGCTCGGCAGCGTGCAGGTCGCCCAGGACAAGGCGAGGACCGCGGTGCTGTTCAAGCGTCCGAGCAAGGCGCTCGAAGAAGCGGTGGCGGGCGGACGAATCGTCGCGCTGAAGCTGGGGGATTCGACGCCTATCGAAGGCGGGATTCCGATCATGGCCGGCAACGAGCTGGTGGGCGCAATCGGCGCGAGCGGGGCGACGAGCGCGCAGGACGGTCAGGTCGCGGCGGCGGGGCTGGCGGCGCTGGCGAAATAAGCCGGGTTACTTCGCCCAGGCCTTTACAACGACGCCGACGATCGCTCCGAAAATAACTCCGGATCCGAGGATGCCGGCATATGCCTTCAGTCCGAAGGCATCGGGCAGGCTGACCAGGATGCCGACCAGAACGCCGGAAAGGATCGGATGGACCGGCAACATCACGTTCGCGCCTAAGAAGCCGAGCGCGAATCGGCTGGTGAAGGCTTGCAGCAGGGCGGTGGCGGGCTGGTTTCCGTGGCGCATTGTGAGGAGAACGTCCGCGATGCCCAGCGCGATGCCGAGGATGACGCCGAGAAGTATGCGATTCACACAGGGATTGTTGCATAGACGGCCGGGTTAATGAAACGTTCGGGGGCGCGAGGCTTCTCTACTTACGAGAGCCCTGGTGTCTTCTCCTTGGATTCCCGTGGCCGCGGTCGCGATGTTGCTGGTTGCCATCGTGTATCTGGCGCGCCGTTCCCGCAGGCGTTGTCCGTACCGCAATCCGCTGTGTCGTGCGAACCGGCCTTGTCTGCTGTGTTATCGGGAGCTGTTCAAGAGCAAGGTCGCTAAGGCGGGGTGAGAGTGGTGGCGGGGTGCAGGGTTGTTCAAGGGGTCGGGGCCCGCTTACTGGCGTGCGCGGTTCGGTGGTGAGGGATTGATAACGGTGGCGGGGCGGCGGCCTGGGGCGTGGTTCGTTCAAAGGGTCGGGGACCCGCTCACTGGCGTTCGCGGCTCGGTGGGGAGGGATTGATAACAGTGGTGGGCGGCGGGGACTGGCGACCGGTTGGGAAGGATTACTTGTACATTTCGGGGTAGGCTTTGCGTTGTTCGTCGGCTAGTTCGAGGGCGGTGCCGATTTGGATGAGTGGGCCTTTGCCGATGCCGGGGCAGTAACGCGCTGTGCGGTTCCATTCTTTGGGATGCTCGACCAGTTCGGGCCAGAACGGGAAGGTTCTGCACTGCGTGGGCTTGGCGGGGTGAATCGAGCAGCCGTGGTCGACCAGAAATGGGCATTGCTTGTCGCGGGGTTTGCGAAAACGGCGTTGGTGGGCCGTGCGGTAGATGTATTTGGCTTCGAAGGCTCGGCGCGTCATGCCGGTGAACTTTGCGATCCGCTTGACGTCGTCTTCCGTGAGATAGACAAAGCCCTGCTGATCGCAACAGTTGATGCAGCCACGCTGGCAGGTGAAGCGGACGCTTTCGTGAATCATGATAGGAGCTCGGCGGCGGTTTGCGCGTAAATCGACGCGCATTGAACGATGCGGTCGATGGGGACGAATTCGTTCGGTCCGTGGGAGACGGTGAGGAGTCCGGGGCCGTAGGCGAAGGCGGGAATGCCGCGGGCGGCGTAGAAGCGGGTTTCGAGAAGCCCGGGGCACATCTCAAATTGCGCGGGGCGTCCGGTGACGTTTTCGATGTTGCGGGCGAGGGCAACGGCTACGGGACCATCTTCGGGACTGCCGGCGGATTCGCCATCCTGGATGGTTTCGATTTGGAGATCGATGCCGGCGGCGCGGGCCTGGTCGAGTACGGAAATCAGACGGCGTTTTTCTTCCTCGAGATTTTCTTCGGGATTGATGCGCCGGTCGACTGTGAAGGAGCAGACTTCGGGAACGACGTTGAAATTCGATCCTGACTGGCAGCAGCCGCCGAGCATGAGCACGGATCGGCGAAGAGGATCGGGCGAGAGACGGAATGCAGTGGTCCTGCTCTCGACTTCGTGCTTCAGTACTTGCAGGCGTGCGGCGACGGAGAGCATGCCTTCGAAGGCGTTGATCCCCTCGGCCTGGCGTCCGACGTGTGCGGATTTGCCCTTTACTGTGATCTTTAGAGTAATCGCGCCGCGGTTGGCGTTCCAGATGATGCCGCCCGTGGGTTCGGGTGTGAGCATGCCGATCGCATCTTGACCGAGCAGTCCGGCGGATGCGAGGTGACGAGATCCGAGCGGGCCCGCGGTTTCTTCATCGGGGACGAAGACGAGTCCGAGGCGGCCGTTCAGAGGAGTGGATGTGTCGCGCAGAGACTTGGCGGCGTAGATCATCGAGGCGAGCGCGGCTTTCATGTCCGAGGATCCGCGGCCGAAGAGATTCGCGCCCTTCATTACCGGCTCGAATTGGCTGCGATCCTGCGCGGGGACCACGTCGTAGTGGCCGCTGAAGTAGAGGGTTCGCGGGCCGTCGCCGATGAACGTGAGAATGCAGGCGCCGGAGACTTGGGCTTCGAAGCCGAGTTCTTCGAGATGCGTGCGGATGAGCGCGGCGGCTTCGGGGTAGCAATTGCCGGGGGGATTTTCCGTGGGGATGGCGATCAGGCGGCGCGCGAAATCGATCATCGCATCGCGGTGCTGCTCGATCACGCCGGCGAGGGTCATTTTAAAAGCTGGCGGATGAGAACGGCCGGGTGGACGGCGTCGCGAGATCCGAAATCGGCGATCTGATGGCGGCAGGAGGTGCCGGGAGCGACGACGACATCGCCGGGGTTCATTGCTTTTACGGCGGGCAGGAGTTTGCGGCTGGCGATGGTTCGGGAGACATCGTAGTGCTTCTTCGAATAGCCGAAGGAACCGGCCATGCCGCAGCAGCCGGCGTCGAGGTCGACCACGGTTGCGGATGGAATGCGCGAAAGAAGGGCGATGGTGGGCGCGAGCAATCCCATGGATTTTTGATGGCAGTGGCCGTGAACGAGAATCCGCTGCGGGCCGGGGCTCAAAGGGAGGTCGAGCGTCGCGGCGTATTCTTCAAACGTTACGCAGGCTCCGGCGACGGTGCGGGCTTTGGCTTGTAATTCGCCGCGAAGGAGCGACGGGGCGTCTTCTTTTAAAACAGAGAGGCAGCTCGGTTCGAGGAACAGGATTTTTTCGCCGCGCGCGGCGACGGGGAAGAGCGCGTCGACGACGGTTGCGGCATGGGCGCGGGCCTCGGCGAGCAGGCCTTGGGAGATTAGCGGGCGGCCGCAGCATCCCGGCGTCGCGACGGAGACCGAAGCGCCGGAGTGCTCCAGGATTTCGAGGGCGGCGATGCCGATCTCGGGGTCGTAGTGATTCGTGAAGCTGTCGTTGAACAGCGTCAGTTTGCCTTGGGTGCGTGGATGGCTGGTGAGCCAGCGTTCGAAGGTTTGATGCTTCCACGCAGGCAGCGTCCGGCGGCGGTCCACTTGAACCAGCTTTTCATTCAGCCATCGAACCGGAGCGCTGGCGCCGATCCAATTGGAGACGGGCGCGAAGCGGCTTCCCCAGACCGAGAGCTGGCGGATGCGGCCGAGAGCTTTGGCGCGTAAAGGGGTCCCGTGGCGCGAATAGTAATCGGCGAGAAATTCGCTCTTGTATCTCGCCATGTCGACGCCGACCGGGCATTCGGCTTTGCAGGCACGGCATTCCAGGCACAGATCGAGGACGCCGCGGACGCCTTCGTCGCCGAGGCCGGATTCGCCGAGTCTGCCGCTCATGGCGAGGCGAAGGACGTTGGCGCGGCCGCGGGTCGAATCGGTCTCTTCGCGGGTCGCCATATAAGAAGGACACATGGTGCCCGAGAGTTTTTTGCGGCAAGCCCCGACGCCGCTGCACATTTCGACGGCTCCAGCGAGTCCGCCGTACTCGGAAAAATCGAAGAACGTCGTGGGATTCGCGGCGGTGTAGCGAGATCCGAAACGGAGATTGTTGGTGAGCGGAGGCGGATCGACGATCTTTCCGGGATTCAGGATGTTGAGCGGATCGAAGGTCCGCTTGATTTCGCGGAAGGCTTCGTAGATGGTGTCGCCGAACATCTGGCGCAGGAAGGGACTGCGGACCAGCCCGTCGCCGTGCTCGCCGGAAACGGTGCCGCCGAATTCGAGGACCAGATCGGAGATCTCCTGCGCGATGGCTTCGAATTTGCGGATGCCTTCTTCCGTCTTCATGTTGATCACGGGGCGGACGTGGAGGCATCCGACAGAGGCATGGGCGTAGATACCGGCGGTGGTGTCGTGCGTCTTGAGAACGGCGAGAAAACGTCCGATGAATTCGCTGAGTTTTTCGGGAGCGACGGCCGTGTCTTCGACGAAAGGGATGGATTTCGCGTCCTCTTTCATCGCCATGGAAAGACCCAGCGCGGCTTCGCGGAGGCTCCAGAGGCGGGATTGCTGGGCAGGGTCGGTTTCGGGGCGGTAGCGGTAGCCGAAGTTTTGCGCGCGGAGATCGTCTTCGAGCGCGCGAAGACGTGGCGGCAGAGCTTCCTTCTTGTCGTCGTAGAATTCGACGCACAGGGTCGCGGCCGGGTCGCCTTCAATGAACGTGTTGCGAATTCGATCGAGCAGCGCGTTCTGGCGCGTGTTGTCGAGGATGGCTTTGTCCATCACTTCGACGGCGGAGGGATGGTGACGCAGGATGACGGGCGAAGCGGCGAGCGCTTCGAGAAGATCGGCGAATTCGATGACCATCACCGCTTTGAATTTCGGCAACGGTACCAGCTTGACCTTCGCCTCGAGCACGATTCCAAGGGTGCCTTCGGAGCCGACCAACATCTTAGCCAGATTGACGGGTTTGGCGGGATCGATGAATTCGTCCAGGTTGTAGCCGGCGACGCGCCGCAGGATTTTGGGATAGCGGCGATCGATTTCCGCGGCATGCGTAGAGGCGAGACGCAGCACGGTTTCATAGCAGGCCGCTTCGAGCGTTTCGCCGCTGGGGACTTCGGCGCGATCGATATCGCGAAAGTGGACGATGGTTCCGTCGGTGAGCGCGACGGTTTGTTCGAGCACGTGATCGATGGTTTTCCCGTAGAGCACGCTGCGTGCGCCGGCGGAGTTGTTGGCCATCATGCCGCCGATGGTGGCTCGGCTGGCGGTGGAGATATCCGGCGCGAAACGCAGGCCGTGGGGCGCGAGCTGCGCATTCAATTCGTCGAGGACGATGCCCGGCTCGATGCGCGCCCAGCGCTCTTCGACGTTCACTTCAAGAAGGCGGTTGTAGTATTTCGAGAGATCGACGCAGACGCCTTCGCCGATGGCCTGTCCGGCCTGCGAGGTGCCACCTCCGCGCATCGTGATGGGGCAGCGGAGGCGGGTACAGATTTCGAGGACGGCGAGGACGTCTTCGCGCGACTTGGGAATGACGACGCCGCGCGGTTCGATCTGATAGACGCTGGCGTCGGTGGAATAGAGCGCGCGCGAAATCTTGTCGAAGCGGACTTCGCCCTGAAGGCGCTGTGCAAGCTCGCGCTGCAGTGGCTGG
>DATGGL010000164.1:0-18185 GCA_035308605.1 Bryobacteraceae bacterium | reverse complement strand
CCCGAGCGGAAACGACTGGATCGCATCGATTGCGGAATCCGTGCAGAACCGGCTGAATCGTGTTCCGTCGGCGAAGATGATGCCGCTGAATATCGCAGATCAGTTGATGGGCGCGGCCGCGGGGCTCGAAAAGACGCTCATGCCTGACCTGCAGTTGCTTGCGCGGCAGGCAAGATACCAGGCGCACCGGCAGAGCGCGGCCTATTTTCTCGAGTTGTTTCATCAGACCAAGGATTCGTCGGCGCTGGACCGGTTCGATCAGGAAATGAAAGATGCCGGAAAGTCTTTTCCGGGGATGGACCAGCGGCCCGCCGATGAGTTGATCGCCGTGCTCCGGCCAACGGCGCAGGCGGCGCCTGCACGTGAGATTCCGGCGCTTCCGAAGACGATCGCGCGGCCGCAGTTTACCGAGACCCCGGTGCGAACGGCTCCGTCGGATCAGCCGCTCAACATCACCTTGCAGCTTCCGCCCGGGAAGGACGCGCAGACGGTGCGATTGCATTACCGGCCCATCGATCGGCCGGGCCCATCCGGAGTTATCGAGAAGGCGGCGGCTTCGTCGGTCACGTTCACGATAGCGCCTCCGGATCTTCCGCCGTCAGATCTGATTTATTTTTTTGAAATTCTCAATCGTGAAAACAGTGGATGGTTTGAGCCGGATCCGGCGGCCACCACGCCTTATCATGTCGTAAGAATCGAGATCAAATGAAAGCCGTCGCCGTATTTCCAGCGGAGCGCCGTCTTGACGTGATCGATCATCCGGAGCCGCCCGGCCCATTGCCGTCCGAAGTGAAGCTGCGGATACTCGACGTCGGGATTTGCGGAACGGATAAGGAGATCGTCAGCTTTCAATACGGCATGGCGCCGGAAGGCTCGCCGTATCTCGTCATCGGGCACGAATCTCTGGCCGAGGTGATCGAGGTTGGCTCGCAGGTGACTCGGGTTAAGCCGGGCGATCTCGCGGTTGCGACCGTACGGCGTCCCTGTAGTGCGCCGGGCTGCATTGCCTGTCTCGCCGGACGGCAGGATTTCTGCTACAGCGCACAGTACACCGAGCGCGGGATCATGCGGCGGCATGGATTCATGACCGAGTTCATCGTGGAAGACGAGCGCTATTTGAATCCGGTCCCGCGGACGCTGCGCGATGTCGCGGTTCTGGTGGAACCGCTGACCATAGCGGAAAAGGCGATCGAGCAGCTCTGGCAAGTCCAGCAGAGGCTTCCGTGGACCTTGCCCGTGGAACTGGGAGAGCGGGCGGCGCATGGGCGGAATGCGCTGGTGCTGGGTGGCGGGCCGGTGGGATTGCTGGGGGCGATGAAGCTGCTGCTCGAAGGCTTTCACACTACGGTCTATTCACGTACGCCGGCGTCGAGCGATCTCGACAGGTTGGTGACGAGCATGGGAGCCGCGTTCGTGCCGGCGGAGACAGTGACGGTATCGGAGTTGGCCGCGCGGATTGGATCGATCGACGTCGTTTATGAGGCCGTTGGTGCCTCGTCGCTGGCGTATGAGGTGATGCCGCATCTGGGGACGAACGGGGTCTTTATTTTCACGGGCGTTCCAGGTCACAATGCGCCGATCCCCGTGGACACAGATACGCTGATGCGCGATGCGGTCTTGAAGAATCAGTTGATCTTCGGGACGGTCAATGCGAGCGTGGCGCACTTCGCGCACGCCATTTCCGATTTGGGGCGATTCTTTGAAACGTGGCCGGACGCGGTGAGGTCCCTGATCTCACGGCGGTTCTCGATTGAGGATGCGGCGGACCCGTTGCAGGGAAAGGCCGGTGGGATCAAGAACGTGATCGGGATCGGGAAGTAGGGAAAACCTCCTGGCGGTTCATGAACGTGAATTCGTCCAACCCCTGAAATCCGGGGGCCGTTGTACCGTCTTTGGGGGATAGCGGCCTCGCGTAACGCCGGTTATTCTGTGGACGATGATCACCAAAGGCCGATGGATGATTCTCGTTTACTGCCTGCTGGCGGGCAGTGTCGGCGTACTGATCGGCTCGCGTGCGCTGAAGACGTATATGGCCGTGCCTTCGGTTGCGGCGGCTCCAGTGTCCACTGCGCCTGAGGTGGGGATGCTCACCAGCTTTGCCCCGATTGTCGAAAAGGACTTGCCGGCGGTGGTGAATATTTCGTCGTCGAAGGTGGTTCGCAATAACGGCGGGGACGAGATGCCGTTCATGGATCCGTTCTTTCGCCAATTCTTCGGCGGCAACTTCGGGCGGCAATTCCGGACACCCCAGCAGCAGGTGGAACGCGGGTTGGGATCGGGAGTGGTCATCAAACCGGACGGGTACATTCTGACCAACAATCACGTCGTCGACGGAGCGACGGATGTTCGGGTGACGTTCCTTGACAAGCGCGAGCTGAGAGCGAAAGTCGTCGGAACCGATTCGAAGACGGATATCGCGGTGTTGCAAGTCGACGCCAAGGATCTTCCGGTGCTGGCGTTTGCGGATTCATCGAAAGTGAAGGTCGGCGATATCGCGCTGGCGATGGGGCAGCCGTTTGGGCTCGGGCAGACGGTGACGATGGGGATCATCAGCGCCAAGGGCCGGAACGGGCTCGGGATCGAAGGGTATGAGGACTTTATTCAGACCGACGCGGCGATCAATCCGGGCAATTCAGGCGGAGCTCTGGTAGACGCTCGCGGAGAGTTGATCGGGATCAATACGGCGATCCTTTCGCACGGCGGCGGCGGCAATCAGGGCATCGGGTTCGCCGTGCCGATCAACATGGCGCGGGCCGTGATGGATCAGGTGATCGCGCACGGCAAGGTGGTGCGCGGATACTTGGGCGTAATGCCGGAAGATATTACGCCGGCGATGGCGAGTTCCTTTCGCCTGACCGATACACGCGGCGCGCTGATCGGCGATGTAACTGGCGGATCGCCCGCGGCGCACGCGGGAATTCAGCGGGGCGATGTGATCGTCGAGATGGATGGGCAGAAGATCGAGGACAGCAATCAGTTGCGTTTGAGGGTTGCGATGACGGCGCCAGGGACGACGGTGCATGTGAAGCTATTGCGCGATGGGAAAGAGCAAACGGTTGCGGTGAAACTGGGCGAACTGCCGAACGAAGCGCAAAGCGGAAGCGTACAGGGCGGCGATGGCGGCGGTTCGAGTGCGCTGGACGGAGTCGCGGTGGAGGAACTGGACAGCCAGGCGTTACAACAACTCCGGCTCCCACCGGGAACGAAAGGCGTCGTGATCACCGAGGTCGCGGATGGCAGCGCGGCCTCGGTGGCGGGGTTGGCGCCGGGGGATGTGGTTCAGGAGGTGGATCATGCGCGGATCTCGAGCGTCAGCGATTTCGACCGGGCGACGCGGCGAGGGCCGGGGCATACGGTGCTCCTGCTGGTCAATCGGGGCGGAAGTACGCGGTATTTCGCGATTGAGGCAAGGTAAAACCGGCTTGGCCGCGAATGCACACGAATGAACGCGAATAAGACTATTTTTTCTTCTTGGAATTCGTTGCCTGCGCGATGATGGGTTCGCGGTCCCCGCGGGACCAGGCTTCTTGCACTTGATCGTCGGGGATGCCGGCTACGCGGCCTAACAATAGAAATGCCGGGAGCGCGTGCTTCAAGGTCTTCCAACGGGCCATTTCGGTGAGCGCTGGAAGGGCGCGGTCGCGCAGTTGATCGAGCGCCGATGGGTTGTGATCGTCGGTCAGGATCTGCAGCATGTCGAGGGCTTGGCTGCGGTCCGACCACGACAGCGAATTCAGCATTTCGATGAACCAGGTGGGCTCGACTTTTACGCCGGAGTCAGGTTTCAAGCGAGCCAGAACGGCTAGCGCTCGCAAGCCGTGCGCGGCGTTGGTCCGGACACCCGGGTCGGAATCCTTCAGTGCAAATTGCAGATCGTCGACGATGGCTTTCTCATCGGGATAATAAACGATCACATAGGCCGCAATCGCGCGCTGTTCTTCATCGTTCGAATCGCGCAGGATGTGACGGAAATCGCCGACGTACTGCTTTGCGACGGGAATGAACTGCTGCTGAATCTCGCGGGTTTCCGCGTTGGCGGAGAGCGCGTGCCCGTTGGTCAGATCCTCGGCGGTTTCGTGCATGCGAAGAGCGTTTTGCGAAGCTTCAAGGAAGCGCTTATAGGTCTTCGTGACGTCTTCAGGTAACTGGACCTCTCCGTCGGGGGGCTCGCGCAGATCGAAATGAACGGCTCCTTTTTCTTCCAGGCCGACGTACAGAATCATCTTGCCGTCATCGCAGCAGACCGCTTCAAGATGCGATTCCACGACGTTAGGGATGGTGTCGAGCCGCTCCTCGACGTCGCCTTTGGAGCGCGGCAGGAAGTCGCCTTCCTTGACTCCGATCGTCTGGCGAACTTTGGCTTCGGTGACTCGATGGAGACCGTAGAAATCGATCAGGCCAATGCGCGGCTGGGCGGCGGCCAGGGCCGCAAGAGACAAGAATATCGCGCTGAGTCGTAACACTCGTTCGTTAGACGCGTTTCCGGTGGTTTCGGCTACTTGATTCTGGCCGCAGATGAACGCCGATACACGCCGATAATTCAGAGATTTAGGAGTTGGCCTGCTTTTCGGCCAATGGGCCCACGATCGGCAGAACCCACTTTTCGTTGTTGTAAGCCTTATACATCAGCATCAGCCAAAGGACGAAGAATCCGAGTCCCAGACAAAGATGAAGCAGAATGCTGAAGATCCAGCCGATGACCGGAATTGCTCCGAGAGTGACGCTAAGAATGCCAGCCACAATGAAGACGGCTACGGCCGCGACCCAGAGGAAGATCGACTGGAATGCATGGAAGCGGATCAAGCGGTTCTTGCTATACGGCTCGATAACCAGGAACAGGATTCCAGTAATCACGGTCAGAAGGTAACAGAGAGCGGCAGCCATGTTGTCGGCCATGCCCCCCGATTGTACCGGCGCGGCAGGGGGAGGGGGAGTATAGCCACCCGGGGAGGGCTGGTATCCAGGATTTGGTCCCGGAGTCGGGCCAGCCGGGGTAGGTCCGGCTTGAACCGCGGTTCCACACTTGGCGCAGAATCTTCCTTCTACTTGGGCTCCACAGTTCGGACAGAATGCCATCGTTAACCTTTCCTCCGTACTGGGTTAAGTCTACCCCAAAACGGTTTACGAACAAATATCGGACGCTTTGTGTAACTGCTTTACCTTGACCCTTTATGTCAAGATGGACGGACATGATTCGCCTTTTCCTGATCTCCGTGGTGACCGTGGCGGCGCTTCCGGCTGCTGAACACAAACTGAAAGTTACTCCTGAAAACATGGCCTGGGGATACTACTGGGCCGATGCGAAGCCGGCGCTGACCGTGAAGTCCGGTGACACCGTGGAGATTCAGACAGTCTCCGGGAATCCACAGAATCTGGAGAAAGCGGGCGTGAAGCCAGACCAGATCCAGGCAGAGCTGCGCAACATCTACGAGAAGGTCCCGCGAGAGGCTCGGGGGCCGGGCGGGCATCTGCTGACCGGGCCGGTGGCAATCGAAGGCGCGATGCCGGGCGACGTTCTGGAAGTTCGCATCAAAGAGATCCGAATGGACGTGCCGTATGCGATCAATACGATGGGGCGAGCCGGTTTCCTCTCCGATCTTTTCGAGGTCGGACGATCCAAGTTGATAGCGCTCGATCGGGAGAAGAAGATTGGGCATTTTGCTCCGGGAATCGATCTGCCGCTAAAACCGTTTTTTGGAAGCATGGGAATCGCGCCACCGGCCGCTGCGGGTCGGGTGAATAGCGCGCCTCCTGGGATTCACGCGGGCAACCTCGATAACAAGGAACTGGTCGCGGGGACGACGCTGTTCATCCCAGTGCATGCGCCTGGAGCGCTGTTCGAAGTGGGCGACGGGCACGCCGGGATGGGAAATGGCGAGGTGGACATCACCGCGATGGAGACGTCGCTGACCGGAGTGTTTCAATTCATCGTCAGGAAAGATATGCATCTGAAGTGGCCGCGGGCGGAGACGCCGACGCATTGGATCACGATGGGCCTGGATCCGGACCTGACGCAGGCAGCTCGGATCTGCGCGATCGAGACGATCGATTTTCTGGTCGAAACGAAGAAGCTGTCGCGCGAGGATGCCTATGCACTGACCAGCGTCGGCGTGGATCTGGAGATCACGCAGTTGGTGGATGGGACTAAGGGGGTGCATGCGATGATCCCGAAGAGTATTTTCGGGAAGTAGCCGTCAACGGTCCTGTACCGGCATTTCGATGAACTGATAGCTTCCTTCACTGATCGCATCGGCAGCTGCCGAGATGGCCTCCGCGTGAGCGCGTACGACAGGTCATAGATTCGACCCGAGAACGACCATGGCTCGTTTTCGACCGGCCAGCTTCTGTGATATCTGATGTTTTGGTCGGCTGTAACGAGAACATCGAAACCAGCCGTCTCTGCCGCGTTCAGGAGATCGCCATTTTCGAGTTGTGGATGCCATTTCAACTCGTCGAAGGTGAACACTTCGTGTTTGGAAAGGAAGCGGCGCACTCCGACCGGAACGTTCCTATCAAAGGCGATGCGCAATGCGGTGGCTCTTGGCGTACGTCAAGATCGCCTCAATACGATCCAGCGGAATCTCGAATTGTTCGGAGATTTCAGCGACACTTACGCCGTAGTCGAAGTTATCGACAATCACGCTGACCGGCATCCGCGCGCCACGCAGTACGGGGGCACCGCTTTGGACTCCGGGTTTGACCTCGACGAGGGGGCATTCGGACCAGTCGATCTTGTCGCGCGCGTCCATAGCGACCTCCCGGCACCATGATTCCACGTTTTAAGCGGGAAGGCCAGCCAACGCCCCTCGATTGTGGCTCTTCGAGACGGCAGGTCGGGGACCTGCCCTACTAATACAAAAATTTACATTTGGGATTAACGCCGTTAAGTCCCTGAGAGTCGTTATGTTGCAAGCGCTCGGGTTTTCCCGTGCAAAGGACGCTAAAACCAGGGGAACAAAATACCTGCCATCCGGCGTATATTGGAGAAGCTGGAGGTTTTTGATGCGCGCATTTTACACAGGCTTGGTGTGTGCGGCCATAGCTGCCGCTGCGCCGGTGCCCTCGCAACCTACCTTTTATAAGGACGTTTTGCCGGTCCTTCAGAAAAACTGCCAGAACTGCCATCGTCCGGGGGAAGCCGGGCCGATGTCTTTCATGACGTACGACAGCACGCGGCCCTGGGCGAAGGCCATCAAGTCGGCCGTCGCTACCAAGAAGATGCCGCCATGGTTTGCCGATTCCCATTACGGCAAGTTCGCTAATGACCGCAGCTTGTCGGAAGCGGAATTGACGACGCTGGTTTCTTGGGTTGACACAGGCGCCCAGGCTGGAAATCCGAAGGACGCTCCGAAACCGGTCGAGTTTACCGAGGGCTGGGTCATCGGCAAGCCGGATATGGTGTTCGAGATCCCCACCGCGTTCCAGATTCCCGCATCGGGGACCGTTGACTATCAATATGTCCGAATGCCCACGAACTTCACGGAAGATAAATACATCCAGTTCGCCGAGGCGCGGCCTTCGGACCGGCAGAGGACGCATCATATCATTGCCTACATCCGCGATCCGAAATCGCAATGGATGAAGGATGCCCCGATTGGGGTTCCGTTTGTGCCGGAAAAGAACAAGGGCGGCGATGGCGGCTTCGGCGGAGATTTCCTCGCCGGCTACGCTCCCGGAACAGTTCCTGACACGCTGAAGCCGGGACAAGTGAAGCTGGTGCCAAAGGGCGCCGACATCATTTTCCAGCTCCATTACACAGCCGATGGGACTGCGAGCTCGGACAAGAGCCGGGTGGGCATCATCTTCGCCAAAGATGCGCCCAAAGAGCGCGTGCTCACGCTGGCGGCGATGAACCCGAAATTCACCATTCCCCCCGGCGATTCCAATTACCAGGTGGACGCCAAGATTACGCTGCAGGAAGATTCGACGCTCGAAATGCTGCTGCCGCACATGCATCTTCGGGGCAAGGATTTCGATTTCCGCGTGACCACGCCGGACGGCAAAACAGAAAAAATCCTGAACGTCCCGCATTACAGCTTTAGCTGGCAGCTTTCCTACTATCTGGACAAGCCGATGTTCCTGCCGAAGGGTACGACCATCGAATGCACGGCTCACTACGACAATTCGGCGAACAATCCGGCGAATCCCGATCCCACCAAGGCGGTTCATTACGGCGAACAGAGCTGGGACGAGATGATGTTCGGGTTCTTCGACGTGTCGGTTCCGCTGAACATGAGTCCCATGGATCTGATGCGTCCGAAAAAGAAGGCGCCGGATACCAGCGTGAACGATCGGTAGGCCCGGTTTAATCCTGGGCTCGGCTTTGACGGGAGTGGCGGCGCGGGCTGCCACTCCCGTTCTACTTTTGGAAGGATTCTAACGGGATTCTTATGTCGATTAAGTGGATTGTATTGACGATAGCGTCGAGCTTGGCAGCAGCGCCACTTGTAACTTTCCACAAAGATGTGGAGCCCATCCTGCAAAAGAGCTGCCAGGAGTGTCATCGAACGGGCGAGATCGGGCCGATGCCGTTGCTGACGTACGAGCAGGCGCGGCCGTGGGCGAAGGCGATCAAGATCGAGGTGGTGCGCGGCAAGATGCCGCCGTGGCCGGCCGATCCGCACTATGGAAAATTCTCGAATGACCGGTCGCTGACCAAGGCGGAGATCAGCACGCTGGCCGCGTGGGCGGATTCTGGCGCGGAGGAGGGCAACAAAGCCGACGCTCCGAAACCGCGGAAGTGGGTGGAAGGGTGGAACATCCCGAAACCCGACGCAGTGATCCACATGCCTGCGGCGTTCGATATGCCGGCTTCGGGCGAAGTCGAGTATCAGTACATCGTGGTCCCGACCGGGTTCACGGAAGATAAGTGGGTGAATGCGGTGGAGATCCGGCCGTCGGACCGGACCATCGTGCATCACGCGGTGATCTTTATCCGGGAACCGGGAAACAAGTGGCTGGCGGACGCGAAGCCAGGTGTGCCATACGTACCCGCGGCTTCGAATGCGCAGCAGCGATTTCTGAACACGCAGGGTCAGGGGAATGACGTCCTGACGATTTACACGCCAGGGATGGTTCCGGATATCTGGAAGCCCGGGCAGGCGAAGCAGATCAAAGCCGGGAGCGACCTGATTTTCCAGATGCACTACACGGCGAGCGGAAAGGCCGGTAAGGATCAGACCGAGATCGGGCTCGTGTTCGCAAAGGAAGAGCCCAAGGAGCGAATCATCACGGTGGGCGCGCTAAACAATCGCTTTACGATTCCCGCCGGCGATCCAAATTTTCAGGTGGAAGCGATCTCGCCGATCATGAATCAGATGACCCTGCTGAGTTTGTTCCCACACATGCATCTGCGCGGCAAGGCGTTTCAGTACGACATCATCTATCCGACCGGCGAAACGGAAACGCTGCTTAAAGTCAACGACTGGAGTTTGAGCTGGCAGCTTTCCTACAAGCTGGAAAAGCCGATCGACCTGAAACCGGGGACCAAGATCAAGGCTACGGCGTGGTGGGACAATTCGCCGAACAATCCGGCGAATCCCGACCCGAAGAAGGACGTAAAATGGGGTGAGCAAAGCTGGGAAGAGATGCTGGTCGGATTCTTCGACGTCGCGGTTGATCCGAAGATCACGAACAGGAATATCTACTCCCACAAATCCGAATGATGTTTCGTGCGGCGCTTCTGATTCTCGCGGGCTTCGGCGTGGCCGAAGCGCATGACATCATCACCACTAAAATTACGTGGTCGAAGGAAGTTTCCCGGCTCGTCTATAAGCGCTGTGCCTCGTGCCATCGCGAAGGCGGATCGGCGTTTTCGCTGATCACCTATGAAGAATCGCGGCCGTGGGCCAAGGCGATCAAGGAAGAAGTCCTCGAACGCCGGATGCCGCCGTGGGAAGCCGTGAAGGGATTCGGGGAGTTTCAAAATGACCGGGGGCTCACGGGTGAAGAGCTGGAAGTAATCTCGGATTGGGTGGAAGGCGGAGCTCCGGAAGGGGAGCCGAAGTTTATGCCCGCGGCCCCGAAGAAATCGGACTGGCTGGATACGCCGAAGCCCGCGGGAGCGTCCGAAGTGGCCGTATCGGGTGAAGCGAAGCTGGAAGCGCCAGAACGGGTGATCGCGGTGCGCATCAAGGACTTGAAGAAGGGCGCGAGCGTGCAAATCGTTGCGGCGCGTCCGGATGGAACGTTCGAGCCGCTGCTGTGGATTTATCAGTACAATCCGGCATTCGCGCGGACGTACTACTACAAACAGGCGATCGCGCTGCCGGCGGGCACGGAAATCGCGATGAGTCCGGCGGATGCGGGGAGCATTACGCTATTTGCAAGCCCGCCGAAGAGGCTTCCGACAAAGACGCGCGGAGCTTTTTGACCTGCGTGCGGTGATCCAGCAGATGCAGGCGCTGCAATAGCGCGTACTCCTTCCATTGGACCTCAATGAAGTAGATCTGGGGCGCGAGCGTGCCGTCTTTCAGGGCTCTTAGCGTTACCATCACCGTCTTCACGGTAGGGTCCGACGGCGCGGGCGCTTCCTCTGGCGCGGACTCGAGCAGATCGAGCATCGCCTGATTCGCAGCATGGAGTTCTTCTTTGAGCAAGTCCCAGGGCGCCCAGGTTCCGGCGCCGGAGCGAAGAGCTTCGTAGACCGGCGGAAGCGGCGGGCGACGCCCTTCGAGAAGATGACGCAATTCCTCGGTGCCACGGATCTGCGTTTGAGAGATATGATCGACCACCTCGGCGATGTGCCATTTCCCTTCGACCGGCCGGCGGCGGGCATCCGAGGGGCTCACCTGGGCAACGACAGTTTCGAGTTCCTGCGCGGCAGCCCGAATCCGTTCGCGGATGCCGGCTGTGGACATTTCCGACGCCCGGGTCTTGAGATATTCGAGCATGCGGACAGATTCAGGCGCGAGCGGCTCGCCGTTGACATCGAGGATCATTGCTTCACGCTAACAAAAGATTGTTAGCCACGAACGGACACGAAATTAACGCTAATTTGTTAGCTGTCGCATTGGCTCTGGCCGCAGATAAACGCCGATGGACGTGGATCAAAACAATTTTTTAAATTTGCGTTGATCGGCGTCTATCTGCGGCGGTCAGTTAGCTGATGATGCCCTTCCGGACGGCGTACAGGATCAGCTCCGGGACACTGTGCAGGTTCAATTTTTGCAGGATGTGGGTGCGGTGGGTTTCTACCGTATACAGGCTCAGGTTCAACAGATTGGCCACTTCTTTGTTGCTTTTGCCTTCGGCGACCAGTTGCAGGACTTCGCGCTCCCGCGTGGTCAGCAATTCGTAGGTGTCTTCCGCGCCCATTTCGTCGAGCTGGCGCATATAGTCTTCCTTCAAGATGCGGCGGACGGCGGGGCTGAAAAAGCTCTGGCCTTTCATGATTGCCTGAATCGCGGCGATCAGGTCGGCTTCGGCGGAATCCTTTAATAAATAGGCGCGAGCGCCGGCTTTGAGCGATCGGATCACATAGCTTTCGTCGCTGTGCATGCTCAGGATCGCGATGGCAGTTTGGGGACTGCGCATGGCGATCTGGCGGGCGGCCTCGACGCCGTTCAAGTGCGGCATGGCGATGTCCATGACCACCACATCCGGTTTTTCGGACGCTGCCAGTTCCACGGCTTCGCGGCCATCGGCGGCTTCTCCGACGACTTGAAGATTCGACTGACGCTCCAGCAGGAGGCGCAGGCCGTTTCGCATTACTGTGTGGTCGTCGGCGAGAAGGATTCGGATCGGCATTGTCTGAGCTGGCTTTTAACTCGCGAGCGGCAGTTCCACCGCGACCTTAGTGCCGGCGCCGGGCTGCGATTCGATCTCGAATGCGCCGCCCAGGTGATTCACACGCTCTTCCATGCCCACCAGACCCAGGCCCCGCACACGGCGTGCGTCGAAGCCGTGGCCGTCGTCTTCCACCGAAAGTATAATGCGCGACGGCTCCTGCTTCACCACCACCTTGACGTTGCGCGCGCGGGAGTGACGCGCGCAATTGTGCAGGGCCTCTTGGACCACGCGGTAGATACAGGTCTTGAATTCATCGGATAGCTCCGCGGCGCCTTCTTCGGCGGAAACATGGACGCGCAGGCCGGTACGCTTCGAGACCTCGCGCGCCTGCCACTCGAGAGCCGGGACCAGGCCGAAATCGTCGAGCATCGAGGGGCGAAGCAGGAGGGTCATGTTGCGGATCACGTTGACGCTGGCCTCGGCGAGTTTCTTGATCGACTCGACATGGCGGCGGACGTCAGCGGAGTCCTGCGGAACACTGGCGGCGGCGTTGCCGGCCTCCATTAAAAGCGCGGAGAGCGATTGTCCGACTTCGTCGTGAAGCTCGCGCGAGATCGCCCTGCGCTCTTCTTCCTGGGCCGAGACGAGGCGGGCGGAGAGCTCTTTCAATTCCTGCTGCGCGCGAACTCCTTCGTTGTAACGTATCTTCAGCTCATTTTCAAGAGTAAGCGTGCGGCGGACGGTGAAGGCGGCTAGAAGCATTCCGACACACAGAGTGGTCAGCAGCATGACGATCAGTCGCAGGCGTAGCGTATCGAAGGTGGCGTTGAGCTTGGCATCTCCGGCGGCCAGTTGGCGGATGTTGATCTGGTCGATGCGGTCGATCAGTTCGAGCATCGCGTTGCGGCGGCCCACCAGTTCATCCGAAAAATAGGCGGTGCTCCGGCGGTCCGGCTCCTGCATCGCCGTGAGAGAATCGAGCAATTTCCAATACACCTGGATGTCGGCCTGGAGGTCCCGGAACGGGCCGGACTCGGCCGGCCCAAGTACTGAGGCGCAATCCTTAAGCGCGACCTCGGTATATTCCCGGATGCTGGTCCACTTTTCCACCTGAGCTTTCGCAACGGTGGTGTCGAACGCCAGCAGGTAATCGCGGATCACAATCGCGGATTGATAAATCCCGGCCCGCACCTGATCCAACGAGTGCGTTCGCCGCAAGTACACGTCACGGACCTGGGCGTCGCTCGTACGGACCTCACGGAGAACAAGTAAGGCGTCTGCGCCGACCACCAGAATCAGTACTAAGAGCCCTCCGAATCCGGCCAGAAGCAGGCGTCGGCCGCCGGTGAAGGGAACGGGGAACATTTCGCTGACCAGTCTATCCAACCCTAATACGGACCGTCGCGGGGACGGAATACCGTCCCAACAGGATTGTTGAAAACGGCCGATTGTTGATAGTCTGGAGAAGATCCGAACAAAGCTTAGTGCAGAGCTTTGAAAATAGAAAGAGGACACTGATGAAAAAAGGAACTTTGGCCCTTTTGGGCTTCGCAGTAGTACTTACGACGGCCGCGTGCCACAAGGCGGCGCCGGTCGCCGCAGCTCGTCCCGCTGATACAACTCCCGTAGCGCCGCCCCCGAGTTCGGCGCAACCGACGCCGAGGTCCTCCGGCACGGCTGCGCCGCCGAGCCAGCCTCGCAATGACGCACCCCGTCAGGCGACGATGACGCCGCAGGAACGGGCGACGCTTAATGAGAAGCTGGCTCGGTTGGAAGATGCGTTGTTCGATTACGACAAGAGCACCATCCGCGACGATGCGCGGACGGCGCTGGCCTCTGATGTGGCCGTGATCCGCGACATTCTGGCGAACTATCCCAGCCAGAAGCTGCTGATCGAAGGGCATTGCGACGAGCGCGGGTCGGAAGAGTACAACATGGCGCTGGGAGACCGGCGGGCGAAGACCTCGGAAGAATTCCTCAGCTCGATGGGGATTCCGAACTCGCAGTTGACGGTGATCAGCTTCGGCAAGGACCGTCCGGTTTGCACGGACAAGTCCGAAGATTGCTGGCAGCGGAATCGCCGCGCGCATGTCACGGCTGCTCCGTAAATCGTTTTTTCGTCGTTTTCTTCCTTAGGGATGTACCTCCAGGCTGCGCGGGGCGCGGCGGCGTAACAGCCGTCTCGCCCCGCGTGTGTTTTGGTGTGTATGGCCTCGCCCGCACTGAATGAAAGCAAATAGGGTGTGCTGGTACACTGTTCCTCAAAGCGGTTGCTGCCGAAGTTAGCGGGAGGAGCAGAAATGGCCTGGTTTTACGCGGATGGCGGTCGACAGGTAGGCCCGGTTGAGGAAGCCGCGCTGGACGATCTGGTACGCGCGGGTATCGTTCGCGACGACACGCTGGTGTGGCGCGATGGAATGGCGAACTGGCAACCGCATGCCTCGGTCCGGGGCGTACGCCAGCCTGCGCCACCGATGCCGGCGGTCGCGATCGCGGCGGAATCGGGATTCTGCTCGGAATGCGGGCGGCCGTTCCCATTGAATCAACTGGTGATGATCGGCAATGCCGCGGTATGCGCCCAGTGCAAGCCGGTGTATCTGCAACGCGTGCAAGAGGGCGGCCAGGCGATCGGGGTCCGCCGTTATGCGGGTTTCTGGATCCGCTTCGTGGCGCGCTTGATCGACGGTGTAATCCTCGGTGTCGTTGCGATGATTATTCGTATCCCGCTGGGACTAATGATGATATCGCCAGCGCGCACCGGCGACCTGAGCGCCCTGCCGATGATCATGGGACTGGGCGGGGTCCTCGTACTGGTGCAGATCGCGCTCCAGGTGGCCTACGAAGTATATTTTCTGTCGACGCGGGGCGCGACGTTGGGCAAACAGATTCTCGGCTTGAAAGTGATTCGCACGGATGGATCGATGCTCACGGCAGGTCAGGCCGCGGGACGGTTCTTCGCGCAATGGATCAGCGCATTGATCTTTTTCATTGGGTACATCATGGCCGGGTTTGATCCGGAGAAGCGCGCGCTGCACGACCGTATTTGCGACACTCGCGTCATTTACTCTAAGTAAAGGATGGCGACGCAAGCGGTTCGCTGCGGCGAATGTTCCTGGCCCATTCCCGTGGAGGAGTGGAATCGGGAAGAGGGGACGCGTTGCCCGGGGTGCCGGCAGAAAGTTCAGGTAATTGCGTTTCCTGCGATCGCCGGAAAACGCGTGGGGGCGGCTCCCGAAGCAGTTATCGCGGAAACCGAAGCAAGCTGTTTTTTTCATCCTGAAAGCCGGGCCGCGGTTCCGTGCGACCAGTGCGGACGTTTTCTGTGCCGCCTGTGCGACATCGAAGCCGGCGGCCGGCACTTTTGTCCAGCGTGCTTCCAGGCCGGGATCGCGGCGAACCACCTTGGGAACGTTGAGACGCGGCGGACCATGTATGATACCATCGCGCTGGCGCTGGCGACGATTCCAGCGGTGCTGATCTGGCCGGTGATCGTGGGCGCCCCAGCCGCGATCTTTATCGTCTTCCGGAGATGGAATGCGCCGCGAAGTATCCTGCCCCGAACGAGGATCCGCTTTTACCTCGCCGCGCTTTTCGCGCTTGCCGAGATCGCCGGCATCGCCTTCGTCATCTGGACGCTGGTTCAGTTGCCTTCGCGGGTTCGAAGCTCTTAACCGATGGCGGGCGGAAACTCCATCTATCGCCGGTTAACGGGGCGCAGGCGGAGTCTGTTCGGGTACTCGCAATTGTGGCTGGGGCCGGATCACGTCTTGCTGGTGAAATCGACGCGATTCGCCGAGCAGTATCAGCGGTTCGCGATGGCGGATATTCAGGCGATCGTGATCACGAGTCTGCCGGATCGGACCGTCGCGCAGATGGTGGGCGTGGCTGTGGCCGTCCTGTGGATGCTCTTACTTTTGACGGTTAGCTCGATCTTCGCAAAAGTGTTTTTCGCGATAACGGGAGCGATGGCGCTCGCCGTCGTTCTGATCGACCTCGCGAGGGGTGCGCGATGCCGGTGCCATTTGCACACGGCGGTCAGCCGGGAGCTGCTGCCGGTTTCGAGAATGCGCGCTGCCGGTGCGTTGCTGGATACGATCCGGCCGGCGATTGAGGCGGTCCAAGGCCGGTTGCCGGAGACGGCGGGCGTGGAAACGCAACCCTCGGCCGCGGCTCCGCTGTTCGATTCGCCGCCGGAGGTTCCCGACGCCCCCGGATATCTTCCGGAAGTCCTTTTCGCGCTGTTCTTACTGGATGCTGCGCTGGTATGGATCGATTGGCGATTTCCCCGGAGCGAAGCCGCCGGGATTCTGCCGACAACCTTCTTCGCGGAGATCGTTATTTTAATCGTGGCGCTGGTCAGGCGCGGGAAGCACGATCCGCGGCGATTCATTTATGCGCTGATGATTGCAGCCATTTTCTGCGCCGGTTGGGACGCGGTTTCACTGGCGCGTAATCTGGGATCGTGGATCGGAACGATGATGGAAGCCAGCCGGCGAACCAGGGGCGCCATCAATCCGATGCTTTCGATGTCGGGTTTTCGATTTAACGGTGTGGTTTTCGCAGCGAGCTGGAGGACCGTGGCGGGCGTGATCGGTCTGATAACCGCATGGGTGGAGCGGGGTTCCGCGATATGACGGCTGCGCTGATTCATCAACGCTGCTGGCATCACGCCGATCGGGAAGCCGGGGTCCGCTGTCCCCAGTGCCGCCGCTATTACTGCCGCGAGTGTGTGATCGAGCACCAAGGCCGGATGGTCTGCGCAGCTTGCATCGAAGCTGGCGAGAACCCGAGCGCGGCTGGTTCCGGCGCTGCCCTGTGGACTGTGTTCGGGGTGTGCGGATTTCTTCTTGCCTGGATGGTTTTCTACTACCTGGGGATGGCGCTGGATCGGATTCCGTCCGATTTCTTCGAATAACATGACGCGCGAGCGCGGGGCGATGGACATTCTGGAGGAAGCGGTGAATCTGCTTCGCGGAGCGTCGCTGGGGACTTGGGTGGTCTATCTGGCGGGCTCAGTGCCGTTCCTTCTGGCGCTGTTGTTCTTTCTGAACGACATGACGCGCAGCCCGTTCGCGTTCGAGCATTTGGGTACGGCATCGCTGGTGGTCGCGCTTTTGTATGTGTGGAAGAGTGTATGGCAAGCCGTGTTCGCGCGAAAGTTGTATGAGACGTTGTCGACGCCGCGCCCGCGTCTGCCGGTATTGCGGCTGATCGCGATGCAGGCCGCGCTGCAGCCGGTGGGCCTGGTGCTGGCGCTTCCCTTCCCCTGGATCACGGCTTTCTTTCGCAACGTTGGGCTGTTCGCCGCGCTGGGCGTTCCCGATTCCGTCAATGTCGCGCGTCGGCAGGCGGCGTTGTGGACGCGGCAGAACGGGGGCGTACTCGCGCTGATGACTCTCGGCGGATTGATGATTTTTCTGAACGCGCTGATCATGATCGCGTTGCTCCCGCAATTAGCCCGAAGCTTTCTGGGCATTGAAGGCGATTTCGCGCGGCTGGGCGGGCGGATCTTGAACACCGCGACGCTGGCGGTGGCGATGGCGTTGGCGTGGATGGTGATCGATCCGCTGCTCTACGCGGTGTATGTGTTGCGTTGCTTTTATGGAGAATCGATTGCGACTGGCGAGGACCTTCGATCGGCGCTGCGGAAGGCAATCGCCACGGCGGTGATGCTTGTTGCCCTCACCGGGGTCATACCGCAGCGGGCAGCCGCGCAGGTGGATCCGGTGGCGCTCAAGGGATCGATTGACCGCGTGATCCATCAGCGGGAATTTACGTGGCGTGCGCCGCACGCCCAGGGACCGGAGCCGCAGGGCAAATGGGTCGGATGGGTGCGTGCCGTGGAGAATTTCATCGAAGGCGTGTGGACGTGGGTCAAGGAGAAGGTTCAGGACTGGCTCCGTCCGAAGCCGGAGACGGAAGCGACCGGGAATGTCTCGCCAGTCACGCGGCGTGTACTCGAGGGGCTGATCGCTGTCACGGTGGCGCTGATTATTGGATCGCTCTACTTTTTTCTGCGGCGGCGGCCGGCGGCGGTGGAGGCGCGCGCGGTTCCTCTCGCCGCGGCGGCCGTGGATCTGGCGGACGAGAGCTTGACGGCGGATCAAATGCCGGAGAGTTCATGGCTGAAGCTCGCCGAGGAATGGCTGGCGAAAGGAGACTCGCGGCTGGCGCTGCGCGCCTTGTATCTGGCTGCGCTGAATTTCTTGAGCCAGCGCGGGCTGGTGTCGATTCAGAAATGGAAGAGCACGCTCGATTATCGGCGCGAATTGGACCGGCGAGCGCGAGCGCATCCGGAGATCGGGAATCTGTTCGGCAGCAATGCGCTGATCTTCGAGCGCGGATGGTATGGGCGGCACACGGTGAGCCGCGAGATGGTGGAGGCGTTCGCGGCCGGAATGGCGCGGATTCGCGATCATGCGGACCAATAACGGATTTGTCTGGGCGATGGCGGT